>NZ_CP023548.1:3100000-3335106 GCF_002407205.1 Rhodobacter sp. CZR27
GCCGCCCTGCCGCAGGGCACGGTCGAGGATCTGCTGAAGCCCGAGAACAAGGCGAAGCTGACAGAGATCCTGACCTATCATGTCGTTCCGGGCGAGGTGATGTCCTCGGATCTCACGGAAGGCATGAAGGCCGCCACGGTCGAGGGGGGCGAGCTGACCGTGTCGCTTGAAGGTGGGCCGAAGGTGAACGGCATCGCGATCTCGCAGCCCGACGTTGACGCCTCGAACGGCGTGATCCACGTGATCGATGGCGTGCTGATGCCGGAGAGCTGACGGTCAAGGCCCGCCTCCTGTCGGGAGGCGGGCCTGATCTTGCGAAGCGGATCGGATCAGTGGACGACCGCGTCCTGCGGCAGTTCCCGACGCGAGGACGACACTCGGTCGCCGATGATCAACCCGTCCACCCCCGCGCTGACCTTCACGGTCGAGCCGTCGAGGATGTCGCCGGCCAGGATCATTTCGGCCAGCGGGTCCTGCAGGTGGCGCTGGATCACCCGCTTCAGCGGACGTGCGCCATAGACCGGGTCGTAGCCCTCGTCGCTGAGCCACTGCTTGGCCGCAGGATCAAGCTCCAGCGCGACCTTGCGAGTCGCGAGGCGCTTTTCCAGCAGGCGAAGCTGGATCTCGACGATGTGCACCATGTCGTCGCGGCTCAGCCGGTCGAAGATCACCATCTCGTCCAGACGGTTCAGGAACTCGGGGCGGAAGTGACCGCGCACCGCCTCCATCACCGCCGCACGGGCGGGCGCCGGATCGGCTCCCTCCGGCAACTGGCTCAGCGCATAGGCCCCGAGGTTCGAGGTCAGGATGATCAGCGTCTGCTTGAAGTCCACCGTCCGGCCCTGACCATCGGTCAGCACGCCGTCATCAAGGACCTGCAAGAGCACGTTGAACACCTCGGGGTGGGCCTTCTCCACCTCGTCGAACAGCACGACCTGATAGGGCCGGCGGCGAACGGCTTCCGTCAGCACCCCACCCTCGTCGTAGCCGACATAGCCCGGAGGCGCGCCGATCAGCCGGGCGACCGAGTGCTTCTCCATGAACTCCGACATATCGATGCGGACCATCGCCTGGTCGTCGTCAAAGAGATATTCGGCCACGGCCTTGGTCAGTTCCGTCTTGCCGACCCCCGTGGGCCCGAGGAACAGGAAGCTGCCCAGCGGCCGGCGTTCGTCGTTCAGCCCCGCGCGCGCGCGCCGCACGGCGTTCGCCACCGCCGTCAGAGCAGTGCGCTGGCCGATGACCCGACGCCCCAACTCCTCTTCCATCTTGAGAAGCTTCTCGCGCTCGCCCTCGAGCATCTTCGAGGTCGGGATGCCAGTCCAGCGTTCCACCACCTCGGCAATCTGCTCGGGACGGACAGCTTCCGAGACCAGAAGGTCGCCCTCGCGCGCCTCGGCTTCCTCCAGCTTCTTCTCAAGCTGAGGGATCACGCCATAGGACAGCTCCCCCGCGCGGGCGAGGTTGCCGTCACGCTTGACCTGCTCCAGTTCGGCGCGGGCACGGTCGAGCTGCTCCTTCAGGTCGCGTGCGACATCGAGCTTGTCGCGTTCGGCCTGCCACTGCGCCGTCATCTCGGCGGCGCGCTGGGTCATCTCGGACAGGTCCTTCTCCAGTTTCGCCAGCCGGTCCTTCGACGCCGCGTCATCCTCCTTCTTCAGCGCCTCGGATTCGATCTGCGCCTGCAGGATCTGGCGGTCCAGCGCGTCGAGTTCCTCGGGCTTCGAATCCACCTCCATCCGCAGGCGCGAGGCCGCCTCGTCCATCAGGTCGATGGCCTTGTCGGGCAGGAAGCGGTCGGTGATGTAGCGGTGCGACAGCGTGGCCGCTGCCACCAGTGCGGCATCGGCGATCCGGACGCCGTGGTGAAGCTCGTATTTCTCCTTGATGCCGCGCAGGATCGAGATCGTGTCCTCGACCGTCGGCTCCTCGACCATCAGCGGCTGGAAGCGGCGGGCAAGGGCTGCGTCCTTCTCGACATGCTTGCGATATTCGTCGAGCGTGGTCGCGCCGATGCAGTGCAGCTCGCCCCGCGCCAGAGCCGGCTTGATCAGGTTCGCGGCATCCATCGCGCCTTCGGACTTGCCCGCGCCCACCAGCGTGTGCATCTCGTCGATGAACAGGATGATTTCGCCCGCGGCCGAGGTGACCTCGTTCAGCACGGCCTTCAGCCGTTCCTCGAACTCGCCGCGATACTTCGCGCCTGCAATCAGCGCCCCCATGTCGAGCGACAGGAGCCGCTTGTTCTTCAGGCTTTCCGGCACGTCGCCGTTCACGATGCGCAGCGCCAATCCTTCCGCGATGGCGGTCTTGCCGACGCCGGGTTCGCCGATCAGCACGGGGTTGTTCTTGGTGCGCCGGGACAGGATCTGCATCGAGCGGCGGATCTCGTCGTCGCGACCGATGATCGGGTCGATCTTGCCGTCGCGCGCCGCCTGCGTCAGGTCACGCGCATACTTCTTCAGAGCGTCATAGCCTTCCTCGGCCGAGGCCGTGTCGGCAGTCCGCCCCTTGCGGATGTCGTTGACCGCGGCGTTCAGCTTCTGCGCCGTCACGGCACCGGCATCCAGCGCGTCCTTGGCCTTCGACGGCACCATGGCAAGCGCCATCAGGATGCGCTCGACCGGCACGAACGAGTCGCCCGCCTTCTTCGCGACCTTCTCCGCCTCGTCCAGCACCCGCACGAGGCCCGGATCCATGAAGGGCTGCGCGTCGCCTGTGACCTTGGGCAGCTTGGCGATGGTCAGTTCCACCGCCTCGGCGACGCGCTGCGGCTCACCACCCGAGCGGCGGATCAGGTTGGACGCCAGCCCCTGATCGTCATCCATCAGGGCTTTCAGCAGATGCTCGGGGGCCAGACGCTGGTGGCTCTCGCGCATTGCGATGGTCTGGGCAGCCTGCAGGAACCCACGCGACCGCTCCGTGAACTTTTCCAGGTTCATCGGTTACTCCTCTCACAAAGCCCCCGGCGCATGACCGCCCGACTGTCGGCACGGCCCATCCCGGGTCTCGAGCCAGAGGTGGTCGTGACCGCCCATGAATTCAAGGCTCGCCCCGATGCGTCGAAGACCAAGGCCCGGCGGAACCCGAGGCCCTTCCGTGGATTTATCCACAAGCCAACCTGCTGGCGCGGCACATGATCCTGCCCGGGACAGCCCGCCGGTGCCCCATGATCCCGATCGCGCCCAAGGGCCGCGGTCCTGACGAGGAGACAGAAGATGCGCATCCTCTCCGCCACCATCGAGAAAGCGCGTTACGCCCGCGATTTCGGACAGGTCGAAGCGACGGTGGCCCTGCTGGTCAAGGACGCCGCGCGCCCGGTTCCCTATGTCCGGCGGATCTTCACGACCGAGCCCGCCCGCGCTGCACGCCCGTTGCGCCGGCGCCTGATCGAAAGTGCGACGACCCTGTTCCTCGCGCGGCACGAGGCACCGCTTGTGCGGGCAGCCTGAGGCAGCGGTTCAGCCGAAGGCCTGCCATCCGGCCAGCGCCGCGCCCACCAGACCGGGTTCGGGATGCGCCGCCGGAACCACCAGCGGCGAGGCCGTGCGGCGAAGCAGGCGCTGCCGCACCGCCCCGTCGAGGGCAGCCACCAGCGTCCGGTCACTGGCCAGCCCGCCACCCGCAGGGACCACCGACGCGCCGACGACGTTCAGGACCAGCGCGAGCGGACCGGCAACAAGGTCGAGCCACGTCTCCACCGTCACCGCCGCGGCCACCTCGCCCGCGCGCCACGCCGACAGGATCTCGCGGCTGCTTGCCTCGCTGCCCGACAGGTGCCGGTGCAGCCGTTCGATCCCCCGGGCACCCCCGACAGTGTCCACGCAACCGTGAAGCCCGCAGCCGCAGCCAAGATGCGGAACGTCCCGCCCCAGCGGCCGCTCGTTCAGCACGGTGCCATGTCCCCACTCGCCGGCAAAGCCGCCGGCCCCGGTGACGAGTCGCCCGTCCAGAACCAGCCCCCCGCCGACCCCGCTACCGAGGATGATCCCGAAGACGTTCCGATGGCCCCGGCCAGCGCCACGCAGCGCCTCGGTCAGCACGAAGCAGTCGGCGTCGTTGCCGATCCAGACCGGGCGGCCCAGCGCCGCTTCCAGATCCGCGGCGAGCCGGCGGCCGGTCACCGCAGGCAGGTTCGCCGCGGTGATGCGACCGTCCTCGGGATCGACCACCCCGGCGATGGAGATGGCGACCGACCGCGCCCCGGCAGGCAGCAGGCCCATGAGCGCCGCCACGAAGCCCGCGAAGGCTTGCGGCATGGGCGCCTCGCCCAGCGGCTCCAGATCGTCGGGGGCCAGCGCGCGGGCGGCACGGATGCGGGATCCGCCTATGTCGAAGGCAACGAGCATGGCTGCCTGATAGCAGTCGCCGGGGCCGGACGGAATGCCCGCGCTTGACAGCGAGGCGCCGCAGCCGCATCACGCGCCCGACCGCTTGCAAGCAGGAGACACCATGGCCGACGACCGCCTGATCGTGGCACTCGACGTGCCGAATGTGGTGCAGGGGCTGGAGCTTGCCCAGCGCATCGGCGAGGCCGCGTCGTTCTACAAGATCGGCCTCGGGATGCTGACTGGCGGAGGGCTGGCCCTGGCGAACGAGCTGAAGCAGGAGCACGGCAAGCGCGTCTTCCTCGACATGAAGCTGTTCGACATCGGCGCGACGGTCGAGGCGGCGGTGCGAGGCTTCGCACGCTTCGACCTCGACTTCCTGACCGTGCACGGCGACCCGCAGGTGGTGCGTGCGGCGGCCGAAGGACGCGCGGGCAGCGGGCTCAAGATCCTGGCGGTGACCATCCTGACGTCGCTCGACCGCGCCGATCTAGACGCAAACCTGATCCGCCCGGGCGATATCGCCGAAATCACGCTGGAGCGTGCCGTGCGGGCGCTCGATGCCGGGGCGGACGGGGTGATCGCCAGTCCGCAGGAGGCCGCGGCCATCCGGGCGCTGCCGCAGGCGGCCGGTCGGCTCATCGTGACCCCGGGCGTCCGGCCCGCGGGCGCCGCGCCGGGCGATCAGAAAAGGGTGGCCACGCCCGCGCAAGCCATCGCGGACGGGGCCGATCACATCGTGGTGGGACGGCCGATCTGGCAGGCCGAGGATCCGCGGGCCGCTGCCCTCGCCGTTCAGGCGGAACTGGCGGCCCGCGGCTGACGCGTCAGTCCGCCGGCGCCGGGGTGGCCGGCGTGGTGGTGCCGGGGGCGGGAGTGGTCGGCGCCGTGGCATCCGGTGCGGGCGTGGTTGCATCCGGAACGGCCGGGGTGGTAGCCGGTTCGGTGGTCTCGGCGGCCGGCGGCACGGTGTCGACCGTGGCGTCGTCGGTGGCGCTCGAGCCGCCGAACACGAACCACAGCACAAGCAGCAGCACGATCACCCCGCCGATCACATACCACATGGTATTCGAGCGGGCAGCTACGGGTCGTTCGGTCGGGCCGGGATCGCGACGGTAGTCAGACATGAGATCCTCCTTCTCTCTTTTGCGAAAGCAACGAAGATCCGCAGGCGCGGTTCCGCGTCCCGCCCTGCCGCCCGGTGCGGACGGCGAAAGACCGCCGCCCGGTCGTCGCACTCCCGGTGCCGGACCCTCACCGGTCATTTTGAAAGCCGGCCGGTGCGGATGACGGCCGGCCGATTTCCGACGTTCCCGATCCCCGGCCACCGGCACTGCCGGGAACCGCCTCTTGTCAGGGGCGGCCAAAGGCGGCCTTTCAGTCGACAGTGATGTCCCGACGTCGACCCACCCTTCCGGAGTAGCCGGTGCGGAGGACGGCCGGCCGGTCGATGGCCCCGATCCCCAGACCAGCGACCATGCCGGGAACCGCCACTCGTTACAGACGGAGGATGGCGGCCACTCAGTCGTCGTTGATGTCCCGGTCCCAGACCTTCACGGACCCTCCCGGAAGGCCGAAGAGCCGGCGCAGCACGAGCCAGATCGCCAGCGATATCAGCGCGAAGATCAGCAGAAGCGCCGGAAGGCCCGCCTCAAGGCCCAGCCAGACGAGCACACCCGTCGCGATGGCGCCGCCCGAGAAGCCGAGGAACACGAAGCCCGGCACCAGAAGCTCGATCATGCCGACCAGAAGGCCACCGACGACCCACGCCCACCATACCGACCAGATCATCCGCGTCCCTTCAGCATCCTGAACGCATCCGCGAAGGCATCCATGGCCGAGGCCGGCACGACGATCAGCTGCTTGGCGTCCCCCTTGCCGACCGCGGTCAGCGCCTCGACCTGCTTCAGGGCGACCTGATACTGCGCCGCCTCAAGCCCGTTCTCGCGGATCGCCTCGGCGATCACGCCGGTGGCATAGGCCTCGGCATCCGCCAGCACCCGGCGCGCCTTGGCCTCCTGCTCGGCCGCGTAAAGCTCGGCGTCGGCGTTGAGTTCCACGGCGCGCTTGCGTCCCTCGGCCTCGGTCACCAGCGCCCGCCGCGCGCGCTCGGCGTTCAGCTGCTGCAACATCGCCGCCCGCGTGGCATCGTCGAGGTTCACGTCCAGCACCTCGGCCCGCGTCACCTCGATCCCCCAGTCGTCCACCATGGCCGCCACCTGCTCGCGCACCTTGGCGATCAGGTCGGCGCGGTTCGACTGCACCTGGTCAAGCTCCAGCTTGCCGATCTCGCTCCGCACGATGCCGGCCACTGTGGTCGCGATGGCCGCATCCACGTCCCGGATGCGGTAGACGGTCTTTTCAGGTTCGGTGATGCGGTAGAAGACGCTGGTCTCCACCTTCACCAGCACGTTGTCGGCGGTAATCGCATCCTGCATGGCGTTGGGCAGTTGCCGCTCGAGAATCGAGATCTTGTGGGCCACCACGTCGAGGAAGGGCACCACGAAATTGATCCCCGGCCCCAGCACGGCGCGCAGCCGGCCGAAGCGTTCCACCACATGCTTCTCGGATTGCGGCACGATCCGCACGCCGAGGAAGATGCAAAGGATGATGAAGGCGGCGAGCGCCAGCAGGACGGCGTTGCCGCCGGTGAAATCGCCCGGTTCCATGTCAACTCCCCGATGATCGCCCCCGGTCCTTGATGCCGCGAAGCCCCGAACGGCGCAAGGATGGCGAAGAAGGGTAAAGGGAAGGCTGACGATCTACCGCAGGCCGGGCAGGCAGTGGTATGGTCACGCCATCATGCCCGCGCTCTGCCGAGACTGCCTCAGGACCTTCGACGACGGCCGCCGCTGTCCCGCCTGCCACTCGCCCCGCGTGGTGGCCCATCCGGAACTGGCCGGGCTGTCCATCGCCCACATGGACTGCGACGCCTTCTATGCCAGCGTCGAGAAGCGCGACCGGCCCGAGCTTCGGGACCTTCCGGTAATCGTGGGCGGCGGCACGCGCGGCGTGGTCTCGACCTGCTGCTACATTGCGCGGATCTCAGGCGTGCGCTCGGCCATGCCGATGTTCCAGGCGCTGAAGCTCTGCCCCGAGGCCGTGGTCGTCAAGCCGCGGATGGAGGTCTATGCCGGCGTCTCGCGCCAGATCCGCGCACTGATGGAGGAGCTGACCCCCGCAATCGAGCCGCTGTCGCTGGACGAGGCCTTCCTCGACCTGTCCGGCACGGCCCGGCTGCATGGCGCGCCTCCGGCGGTGCTGCTTGCCCGCCTCGTGCGGCGGATCGAGACCGAACTGGGCATCACCGGCTCGATCGGGCTGTCGCACAACAAGTTCCTCGCCAAGATCGCCTCGGACCTCGACAAGCCGCGCGGCTTCTCGGTGATCGGCAGGGCAGAGACGGAGGAATTCCTGCGGACGAAGCCGGTCCGCATCATCTGGGGCGTGGGCACCGCCACGCAGACCGCGCTGGAACAGGCCGGCATCCGCACCATCGACGACCTGCGGCGGTGGGAGCGGCAGGACCTGCTGCTGCGCTTCGGCCAGATGGGCGAGCGGCTCTGGCATCTGGCACGCGGCGAGGATCACCGGCGGGTGGCGCCGGCCCACGAGCTGAAGTCGATCTCGAAGGAGACGACCTTTCACGAGGATACGGGCGATCCCGACATCCTCGACGGCCATCTGTGGCGACTGGCCGAGCAGGTCTCGGATCGCGCCAAGGCGAAGGGGCTGGCCGGACGCACCGTGACGCTGAAGCTCAAGCGCGCGGATTTCCGTCTGGTATCGCGGCGGCATGCGCTGTCCGATCCCACGCAATCGGCCGACCGGATCTATCGCGAGGTGCGGGCGCTGTTCGATGCCGCGCGCACGCCGGGGCCGTTCCGCCTGATCGGCGTAGGCATTGCCGATCTGGGCACCGCGGCGTCGGCCGACCTGACCGGAGACCTGCTTGACCCCGAGGCGGTGCGGCGCCGGGCGGCCGAGCGCGCCACGGATGCCATCCGCGCCCGCTTCGGGCGCGACGCGATCATCAAGGGCCGGTCGCTGCGCTGATCACTCGGCGGCCAGCGGCAGGGTCGGGCGGCCCAGCGCGGCGATCTCGGACACAACCCCGCACATCAGCGCCGAGAAGGCGGGGAAGCGGGCGCTGCGCTCGATCCGCGCCTCGTCCATGTAGAGCGAGCGGTCGACCTCGATCTGCACCACATGCTGGTTGCGCGAGGGGCGGCCATAGGCCTGCGCGATATAGGCGCCGGCAAAGGGGGCGTTGCGCACCACGCGAAGCCCGGCCGAGACGAAGGCGGCCTCGATCCGGTCCACCACCGCACGACTCGCGGCGGCGCCGAAGCGGTCGCCCAGCACGACCTCGGGCGTCGGCTGGCCCGGTCGGGCATGGGTCTCGATCGCCTCGTGCGGCATCGAGTGGCAATCGACCAGCACGGCCTCGGAAAAGAGGGTGAGGCTTTCCTCGATCAGGTCGCGCAGGGCGGCATGGTAGGGCGTCCAGTAGCGCGCGATCCGCCCCTCGGCCTCGCCGAGCGGCATCTTGCCCCGGTAGATCGGCCGCCCGTTCGCCACCACGCGGGGAATCACCCCGAGGCCCGAACTGACGCGCGGATTGTGCGGCGCGCGCGAGATCCCCTCGATCAGCGCCGGGTCAAGCTCGTCCGCGGCGCGGTTCATGTCGACATAGGCCCGCGGCACCCGCGCCGCCAGCAGCGGCGCGCCGGCCATCGGCGCCGAACGGAAGAGTTCGTCCACGAAGGCATCCTCGGACGAACGCATGGTGCGTTCGTCGAGAATCGTCCGGGCCACAAGGGATGACGGATAATCCCGCCCGCTGTGGGGCGAGGAGAAGATCACGGAAGTGTCGCGCCTTTCCGGGCGGATCAGCGTATAGGCGTCCGGGGTCATCTGGCTTCCTTCACCGCCCGATAGTGCTTCATTTTCTAGCGCTTCAAAACCCCTTGAACACCCCGCCGACTCTATTTATAGAGCAGCGCACCGACGGGGTGACGCCCCGGTCTTCCGGACCGGGTTGTGGTGCCACTGTCAGAGTGGGCGGTTAGCTCAGCGGTAGAGCACTACGTTGACATCGTAGTGGTCACTGGTTCGATCCCAGTACCGCCCACCATTTCACCGCCCCCGGTTCGGGGGCATCGTTTTTTTCAAGGCGCACGCGCGCCGCGAAAGGGAGAAGAGAGATGAAGGTTGCGAACTCGCTCCGCTCGCTCAAGCTGCGCCACCGCGACTGCCAGGTCGTGCGCCGCAAGGGCCGCGTCTACGTGATCAACAAGACGCAGAAGCGCTACAAGGCCCGTCAGGGCTGATCGCTGCGCCCGACAGGGCCGATCATTGCGATCGAGGGACAGGAAGGCCGCCCGGGATGCACCCGTGGCGGCCTTTGTCATGTCCGCCCCCGGGCCATCGCCGTTGCCAGCCGCCGCCCGGCGCCCTACCATCTGTCTTCCGTTTCAGGAGGTCGCCATGCCGCTGCCGCTCGCTCCGCTTGCCGTCATCGCCCTTCGCACCGGCGCCATCGCCGGGGCCGTGTGGCTCGTCCGCCGCGCCGTCGCCCGGCAGTCCCTTGCGATCGGTCGGACCGACCAGCGCGCCGAGGACGCCCTGGAGGATCTGCACGACGGCCTGGCGATCCACCGGCCGCTCGACCGGGCCGCGCATGGCGTGCGGCAGACCAATGCCGCCGGCCGCATGCGGCGCACCGTGCTCTGGCAGGGCGGCGGGGTCGAGATCGACGCGGCCTGGCTTGGCCGGCTGCGCATCCGGAGACTGTAAGCGCATGCGCCTCTACGCCTCGCCTACCTCTCCCTTCGTGCGCAAGGTCGATGTGGTCCTGCACGAGACGGGCCTTCTCGACCGGGTGGAGCGTGTCCCTGCCGGCGGCACCCCGGTGGATCCGGGAAGCCTGCCGCTGGCGCTCAATCCGCTGGGCAAGATCCCCGTGCTGGGGCGCGACGAGGGGCCGGCGCTCTACGACAGCCGGGTGATCTGCCGCTACCTCGATTCGCTGGCATCGGCGGGGCTTTACCCGCAGCCGCCGCGGCTCTGGGATGCGCTGACGCTGGAGGCGACGGCGGACGGGATGCTCGAAGCCGCCGTGCTCATGGTCTACGAGGTGCGGACCCGCCCCGAGGAAAAGCGCCACGAACCCTGGGTCGAGGGCCAGTGGAACAAGATCGCCCGCGCGCTTGATGCGGTCGAGGCCCGCTGGCTGAGCCAGCTCCGCGGCCCGCTCGACATCGGCCAGATCGCGATGGGCTGCGCGCTGGCCTATCTCGACTTCCGCCACGGCACCCGTGACTGGCGCAAGAGCAGGCCCGGGCTGGCCGAGTGGGAAGCCGGTTTCTCCGCCCGCCCCTCGATGATGGCCACCGTTCCCGTCGCCTGAGGGGGAATCGGGGCGCTCCGCCACAGGCCGACCCGGTCCGCCGCTGCCGCGACGCCCACCTGCCGCGAAGCCGGGACAGGAGTCGAATCGCCGATCCGTCCGGACCCATTTCCGCGCCTCGCCTTCCCCAGCGAGGGCTTCCGAACGGCATCGCGGCGCCGCCGGCCCGCAGCCTGCGGCCGCCGAAGCGGTCGATCTAGATTACGAACATTTCAAGATTTGCAACCCCAGGATGTGCCGGACTGCCGCCACGCGGGCGGCGGCCGGGCCCGCGGCGACCGCCCGGCGGCGCCCCGGCCCCCGCGCTTTTTCCGTGCTGAATCATGGGGCAGAGAGCTGCCCCGGATGGGCTCCGGACAGGCATCCGGCGCGCCCGCGAAAAGCGTGCTGCGCCTGTTTGTCCGCTGGACGCAACGCCGCATGGGAATTAGAAGGCGACAGGCAAGGCTGCGTGCGCATCGCGGCCCCGTCATCTTGTGGGCCTGCAGCGGCCCGAGGAAGGGAGAAGTTCTCGTGTCAAACGCAGAAGATCACGCAGGCACCCGGAGGGATTTCCTGTACTACGCCACGGCGGGTGCCGGGGCAGTGGCCACGGGCGCTGCCGTCTGGCCTCTGATCAATCAGATGAACCCCTCGGCGGACGTGCAGGCTCTCGCCTCCATCTTCGTTGATGTAAGCGCGGTGGAGCCGGGGGTCCAGCTCACGGTCAAGTTCCTCGGGAAGCCGATCTTCATCCGCCGCCGCACCGAAGCCGACATCGAACTCGGCCGCTCGGTCCAGCTCGGCGAGCTGGTGGACACGAATGCCCGCAACGCCAACATCGACGCCGGCGCCGAGGCGACGGACCAGAACCGCACCCTCGACGAAGCCGGCGAATGGCTGGTGATGTGGGGCGTGTGCACCCACCTCGGCTGCGTGCCGATCGGCGGCGTCTCGGGTGACTTCGGCGGCTGGTTCTGCCCCTGCCACGGCTCGCACTACGACAGCGCCGGCCGCATCCGCAAAGGTCCCGCTCCGCAGAACCTGCCGATCCCCCTCGCCAAGTTCATCGACGAAACCACTCTCCAGCTCGGGTAAGGAACGCCAGTCATGTCCGGAATCCCCCACGACCATTACGAGCCCAGGACAGGCGCCGAGCAGTGGCTGCACCGCCGGCTGCCCATCGTCGGGCTGCTCTACGACACCATCATGATCCCCACGCCCAAGAACCTGAACTGGATGTGGATCTGGGGCATCGTGCTGACCTTCTGCCTCGTGCTGCAGATCGTCACCGGCATCATCCTGGCGATGCACTACACGCCGCATGTCGACCTGGCCTTCGCCTCGCTCGAGCACATCATGCGCAACGTGAACGGCGGCCACATGCTGCGCTACCTGCATGCGAACGGCGCCTCGCTGTTCTTCATCGCGGTGTATCTGCACATCTTCCGCGGCCTCTACTACGGCAGCTACAAGGCCCCGCGCGAGATCACCTGGATCATCGGCATGCTGATCTACCTCGCGATGATGGCCACCGCCTTCATGGGCTACGTGCTGCCGTGGGGCCAGATGTCGTTCTGGGGCGCCACCGTGATCACCGGCCTGTTCGGTGCGATCCCGGGCATCGGCGCGCCGATCCAGACCTGGCTGCTTGGCGGGCCCGCCGTGGACAACGCGACGCTCAACCGCTTCTTCTCGCTGCACTATCTGCTGCCCTTCGTGATCGCCGCGCTTGTTGCGCTGCACATCTGGGCCTTCCACTCGACCGGCAACAACAACCCGACCGGCGTCGAAGTGCGCCGCACGTCCAAGACCGAAGCCCAGAAGGACTCCCTTCCGTTCTGGCCCTACTTCGTGATCAAGGACCTGTTCGCGCTCGCGGTCGTGATGCTGGTGTTCTTCGCCATCGTCGGCTTCATGCCGAACTACCTCGGCCACCCCGACAACTACATCGAGGCGAACCCGCTCTCGACCCCGGCCCACATCGTGCCGGAATGGTACTTCCTGCCGTTCTACGCGATCCTGCGCGCCTTCACCGCCGACGTCTGGGTGGTGCAGATCGTGCAGTTCATCACCTTCGGCATCGTCGACGCCAAGTTCTTCGGCGTGCTCGCCATGTTCGGCGCGATCCTCGTGATGGCGCTCGCGCCGTGGCTTGACACCTCGCCGGTCCGCTCGGGCCGCTACCGCCCGATGTTCAAGACCTACTTCTGGCTTCTGGTGGTGGACTTCGTGGTGCTGACCTGGGTTGGTGCGCAGCAGACCACCTTCCCCTACGACTGGATCTCGCTGATCGCCTCGACCTACTGGTTCGCCTACTTCCTGGTGATCCTGCCGGTCCTGGGAGCGATCGAGAAACCGGTGGCTGCGCCCGCGACCATCGAGGAAGACTTCAACGCCCACTACTCGCCGGCAACCGGCGGCACGAAGACCGTCGTGGCCGAGTAAGGGAAAGGACATTGACGATGATCCGCACATTCACCCTCACAGCCGCCACGGCGCTCGCCCTGTCGGGCGGCGTGGCGATGGCGGCCGGCGGCGGCCACATCAAGGACGTTGACTTCGCCTTCGAGGGTCCGTTCGGCACCTTCGACCAGCACCAGCTGCAGCGCGGCCTTCAGGTCTATACCGAGGTCTGCTCAGCCTGCCACGGGATGAAGTATGTCCCGATCCGGACGCTGGCTGACGACGGCGGCCCCGAGCTGCCGGCCGATCAGGTCCGCGCCTACGCCACCCAGTTCACCGTCGTCGACGAGGAAACCGGCGAGGACCGCGAGGGCAAGCCGACCGACCACTTCCCGGTTTCGGCGCTCGAGAACGCGCCCGACCTGAGCCTGATGGCCAAGGCCCGCGCGGGCTTCCACGGCCCGATGGGCACGGGCCTCAGCCAGCTCTTCAACGGCATGGGCGGGCCGGAATACATCTATTCGGTCCTGACTGGCTTCGAAGAGACCCCGGCTTGCGCCGAGGGCAACGAGCCCGAGGGCTTCTACTACAACGTGGCCTTCCAGAACGGCGGCGTGCCGGACAGCTGCAAGGACGCGAACGGCGTGAAGAAGGTCGCGGGCAGCTGGATCGCCATGCCGCCTCCGCTGATGGACGACCTCGTGACCTATGCCGACGGGCATGACGCCAGCGTCTCGTCGATGGCCGAGGACGTCTCCGCCTTCCTGATGTGGGCGGCCGAGCCGAAGCTGATGGCGCGCAAGCAGGCCGGGCTGACCGCGGTGGTGTTCCTCACGGTGCTTTCGGTCCTGCTCTACCTGACGAACAAGCGGGTCTGGTCCACCGTCAAGGGCGACAAGAAGAAAAGCGCCTGATCCCTGATCAGGCAAGCGATGGGCCCCGCTTCGGCGGGGCCCTTTTCATTTGCGCGCAGCCCTCGTCAGCGGCCGAGGTAGTCGCGCAGCGCCGGTGGCGGGTCGGCAAACAGCCCCGCCGTGGGCCGCGGCGCATCGGCCCGGCCATCGGCGACCAGAACGGTGCGGTCCGCAAAGCTGCGGGCATCGGCGGGATCGTGCGTCACCATCAGGACCAGCGCACCGGTGTCCGTCGCGATCTCCTCCACCAGCGCCAGCATTTCGGCCTTGAGCGCGGGCCCGAGGGCCGCGAAGGGTTCGTCCAGCAGCAGGATGGGCCGCGCGCGAAGCAGGGCACGCGCCAGCGCGGCGCGGCCCTGCTGCCCGCCCGACAGCCGCCCGGGCAGGGCCGTGCCCAGCCCGCCCAGCCCCACCTGCTCCAGCGCCTCGTCGATCCGCGCCCGGTCCTCGCGTCCGAGCCGCAACGCCGGCGATATGCCCAGACCGAGGTTCTGCCGCAGCGACAGGTGGGGAAACAGGTTCTGGTCCTGAAACAGCACGCTGACCGGCCGCCGACCTGGCGGAAGCGGCGTCAGATCCTCGCCCCGCCACAGGACGCGCCCGTCGGCCGGGGCGATGAATCCCGCAATGGTCATCAGCAGCGTGGACTTGCCACCGCCGGAGGGGCCGATGACGGCGATGCGCTCGCCTGCCTCGGCCTGCCAGTCGGCGCGAAGCTCGAACCCGTCGATCACGACATGCAGGGAGTCAAGCCGAAGCATGGCGCCCCGCACGATCGAAGACCCAGAACAGGGCGAAGCTGGTCAGCACCAGCAGGAGTGCCGCAGCAGCCGCCTGCTCCATCCGGTAGGCGCCCATCAGCCGCTGGACGAGCAAGGGCAGCGTCGCCCCGCCCTCGCCCGCAAAGAGCGCGATGACGCCCAGATCCCCCATCGCCAGCGCCGCCGACACGCCCAGCGCGAAGCCCAGCGGCCGGCGCAGGCGGGGCAACGTCAGCCAGCGCAGCCGCGCCAATCCCCTCAAGTCCAGCGCCGCCGCCAGCCGCCCGTAGTCCGCCTGCAGCGCGCGGGCCTCGGGCGCGAGGATGCGGAAGGCGAAGGGCAGCGACAGCACGGCGTTCACCAGCATCGTGACCGGAAGGGCAATGCGCGACGGGTTCACGAAGGGATGGGCGGCAAGGAAGAGGCCCGTGCCCAGCACGAGAGACGAGGCCGCCAGCGGAAGCGTCGCCACCAGCCCGAAGGCGGGTGCGGCCAGCGCGAGCACCAGCGCCCCCGACACCGCCAGCAGCGCCGATGGGAGCGCTACGGCAAGCGACCGGCCGGCCGCCGCCCAGACCTCGGGCGGCAGCGACAGCAAGCCCGGCACCCCGCGGGCGACCACCATCCCCAAGGGGAGGATCAGGAAGGCCGCCGCGGCGGAAAGTGTCACGGCATCGGCGAAGCGTCTCCAGCCGCCGGGGGCGAGGGTCACGGGCTTCCGGTCAAGACCGGCGCCGAACCCGGCCGGCAACGCGACCGCCCCGGCGGACAGCACCGCCGCCGCGCAGATCGCGAACTGCAGCGTGGCCAGCAGCGCGGCCCGCCCAAGGTCGAACTCGAAGCGCAGCGCCTGGAAGATCGCAAGCTCGACCGTCGTCGCCCCTGGCCCGCCGCCCAGCGTCAGCGCCACGGCGAAGCTCGACAGGCAGATGACGAAGATCACGAGCAGGGTCCCCGGCAGCACCTCGCGCAGCATCGGCCGCTCCAGATGGCGCCCGACATCGCGGGGTGTGAGGCCAAGCGACTCGGCGAGGCGGAACCGCTCGGCCGGGATCGCCAGCCACCCCTGCAGGATCAGCCGCACCGCAAACGGCATGTTGAAGAAGACATGGGCCAGCACCACGCCGTGCAGGCCGTAGACCGACACGGGCGGCAGGCCCAGCGCCTCCAGCCCGCGGTTCAGCAGGCCCGAGCGTCCGAAGACCGCCAGCAGGCCCAGGACCGCCACGATGACCGGCAACAGGAAGGGCGCGCCCAGCAGGGCGATCAGCAGGCCGCGCCCCGGAAAGCGCCGCCGCGCCAAGGCGCGCGCGACCGGCACCGCCAGCGCGACCGACACCACGGCCGACAGCGCCGCCTGGGTCAGCGTGAAGCGCACCGCCGCCCAGTCCGCCGGGCCGAGGCCCGCAGCATCGCCCGCCCGCGCCAACACCAGCGCGAGCGGCCCCAGCGTCAGCGCAACCAGCGCCGCGCCGAGGCTCAGCGCGAGAGCGCGGACTGCCATTCGGCCAGCGCCCCCTGCCGCAGGGCCCGGGCCTCCTCGGGCGGCAGCAGCAGCGAACGGGCGGGCTGCACCAGCGTGTCGAAGCCCGCGGGCAGCCCGGCCTGCGGCCGCTTGGCCGGATACATCCAGTTCGTGGTGGGGATCACCGACTGCACCGGCTCTTCCAGCAGGAAGCGCAGGAAGCGGTCGGCCAGTTCCGGCTGATCGGTCGAGGCGAGCTTGCCCGCGACCTCGACCTGCAGATAGTGCCCCTCGGCGAAGGCGGCGGCGGCCTTGCTGTCGTCCTTCTCGGAGATCAGGTGATAGGCTGGCGAGGTGGTGTAGCTCAGCACCATGTCGGCCTCGCCCTCGAGGAACAGGCCATAGGCCTCGGACCAGCCGGGCGTGACGGTCACGATGTTGTCGGCCAGCCCCTGCCAGATCCCGGCTGCGCGGTCGCCGTAGGCTGCCTTGACCCACATCAGCAGCCCGAGACCGGGGGTCGAGCTGCGCGGGTCCTGGATCACGATCGTCGCATCCGACGCCGCCAGTTCCTCGAACGAGGCCGAAACCTTGGCCATGTCGCGTTTGTGGACGAAGGCGAACCAGCCCCAGTCGAAGGGCAGGAACAGCGGGTCCTGCCACGCCACCGGCAGGTCGAGCGTCGCCTCGATGCCATGCGGTGCGAAGAGGTCCGTGGCCGCCGCCGCGGCGGTCAGGTTGGTGTCGAGGCCCAGCACCACATCGGCCTCGGTCCGTGCGCCCTCCAGCTGGACGCGCGCGAGCAGCGCCGCACCGTCACCCGCGCCGATCAGGCGCAGGTCGCAGCCGCAGACAGCCTCGAAGGCGGTCTCGACCGCCGGGCCGGGGCCCCATTCCGAGGTAAAGCTGTCATAGGTCAGCACGGTCAACACGGGGGTCTCGGCGGCCGCCACAGTGGCCGTCAGCACGAAACCCGCAGCAAGCACAGGAAGTTTCATCGCATCCTCTTCTCACGTCGGGCGGAGTCGGGATGGAGGATCCATGCACCTTCCCTCCGCCGGTCCTAACCGGGTCAGGTTCAACGGGTTCGCTTGCGCATCTCAGCCCTTCCGGGCACCCCGAGGTATCACCGACCATATCGGCCCGCCCCGCCGCCGCAAGGACAAAGGCGGGATTGCGGCGCAGAATCCGGTTCCCCGGCGGCGGCTTCTGTCCTATGGCTCGGCCCAAACGGGGACATCGCCATGAGCTTCAACACCTTCGGCCACCTCTTCCGCGTCACCACCTGGGGCGAGAGCCACGGCCCCGCGCTTGGCGCCACGGTGGACGGCTGCCCGCCCGGCATCGCCATCGAGCCTGCCGCAATCCAGCACTGGCTGGACCGCAGGAAGCCCGGGCAGAGCCGCTTCACCACCCAGCGGCAGGAGCCTGACGAGGTCCGCATCCTCTCCGGCACCTTCGAGGGCCGGTCCACCGGCACGCCGATCCAATTGATGATCGAGAACACCGACCAGCGCTCGAAGGACTATGGCGATATCGCCCAGAGCTTCCGGCCCGGCCATGCCGACATCACCTATCACTGGAAATACGGCCTGCGGGACCATCGCGGCGGCGGGCGCTCCTCGGCGCGCGAGACGGCGGCGCGGGTCGCCGCGGGCGGCATTGCCCGGGCGGCGCTGGCCGCGCTGGTGCCAGAGTTGAGGATAACCGGCTACATGGTCCAGATCGGCCCGCATGGCATCGACCCCGCCCGGTTCGACGCCTCCGAGATCGAGCGCAACCCGTTCTGGTGCCCGGATGCCGAAACCGCCGCCCGCTGGAGCGATTATCTCGACGACCTGCGCAAGGCGCATGACTCGGTCGGTGCCATCGTCGAGGTGCGGGCCTCGGGCGTGCCGGCGGGCCTCGGTGCGCCGATCTATGGCAAGCTCGACAGCGACCTTGCCGCAGCGATGATGTCGATCAACGCCGTGAAGGGGGTCGAGATCGGCGAGGGCATGGCGGCAGCCACGCTCACCGGCAGCGCCAATGCCGACGAGATCCGCATGGGGCCGAATGGTCCGCAGTTCCTGTCGAACCACGCGGGCGGCATCCTCGGCGGGATTTCGACGGGACAGGACGTGGTGGTGCGCTTCGCGGTGAAGCCCACGTCGTCGATCCTCACCCCGCGCCGCTCGGTCAATGTCGAGGGCCGGGAGGTCGATGTGGTGACGAAGGGTCGCCACGATCCCTGCGTGGGCATCCGGGCCGTCCCGGTGGGCGAGGCGATGATGGCCTGCGTGCTGCTCGACCATCTGCTGCTGGACCGTGGCCAGACCGGCGGGGCGCGCGGCCGGATCGGTCAGGGCGCCTGACGCTCCGGCATCTTCGACATCTGCACCGCGAGGATGCCGGCCGCGATCACCACGACGCCCACGGCATCCCAGATCCCCATCCGCTCGCCCAGAAGCACGGCCGCCACCGCCACCCCGAAGAACGGGTTGAGGAAGTGGAAGGTCGCCGCCCGCACCGCTCCGATGCGCCCGACCAACAGGAACCAGATCCAGGTGGCAAGCAAGCCCGGCACCAGCGTGGTATAGGCGAAGGCCAGCACGAGGCTCGCGCTCCAGCGGACTTCGGGCGCGCCTTCCGTCAGCACCGCCACCGGGGCCAGCGCGGCCGCCCCCACCAGCATCTGCAGCCCCACGATCATCAGCAGGTTCCCGCCCGAGGAGGCCACCCGCACCGTCAGGGTGGCCGCCGTCAATGCGATCACGCCGATGGCGCAAAGCAGGAAACCCAGCAGATCCTCGCCGCCCGACAGCCGCGTGCCCATGATCAGCGCGACGCCCGTCATCCCGGCGACAAGGCCCAGGGCGGTCAGCGGCCGCAGGCGCTCGCGGAAGATCAGCCAGCCTGCCAGCGCCACCAGCAGCGGCATGGTCGAGGCGACGATGGCCGCGAAGCTCGCGCTCACCCAGCGCATGGCGACGAAGTTCACGCCCAGATAAAGCGCGTTCTGGCACAGCCCGAAGATCACCACGCCGCGCCATTGCGCGCGGTTCAGCCGGGCGCTCTGGCCGAGCGCCGCGCCGATCGCCAGCGCCAGCAGGCCCGAGATCAGGAACCGCAGTGAAAGCGCCCCCAGCGGCGGGGCCTGGGCCACGATGATCCGGGCCGATGCGAAGGCCGAGGACCACATGAAGGCGAAGGCCAGGCCCATCGCGATGCTGCGCAGATCCATTCCGCCCTCCGCTTGCCGTCTCAAAGAAAAAGGGCCGCCGAACGGCGACCCCGGGTGAAGCGCGCCAGTGGCCTGCTCAGGCGTTCACGCTGTCCTTCAGCGCCTTGGCGATGGTGAATTTCACCTGCTTGTCGGCGGCCTTGGTCACCTGCTCGCCGGTGGCGGGGTTGCGAACCTGACGCTCCGGCCGCTCGCGGCAGACGACCTTGCCGAGGCCCGGCAGCGTGACCGCACCGCCGGCCGCCACTTCGCGCGCCACGATGGCAGCAATCGCGTCGAGCGCCGCGCCCGCCGTCTTCTTGTCGGCGCCCATCTCGTCGGCGAGGGTCGCGACAAGCTGCGTCTTGGTCATCGGTTTCGACATGAGAGTCTCCTGGTCTTGCCCCGCTGGACACGGGGTCTGTTCCTGCCTCTGGGGGCGAATTCAAGGGCTACACCTTGTTTCGCAGCATAAATCAAGCCCTTTTGCCGGATTTCCCCCGCGTCACCTCGCCTAGAGGAAGGCCGTTTCCTCGAAGCTGCGCAACTTTCGGCTATGGATGCGCTCGATCGGTGTTTCCCTCAACATTTCCATTGCGCGAATCCCGATGCGCAGGTGGCGCGTGACCTGCGTGCGGTAGAAATCGCTTGCCATGCCCGGCAGCTTCAGCTCGCCATGCAGCGGCTTGTCCGACACGCAGAGAAGCGTCCCATAGGGCACGCGGAAACGGAAGCCGTTGGCCGCGATGGTCGCGCTTTCCATGTCCAGCGCGATGGCGCGCGACTGCGACAGGCGGTGCACCGGCCCGGACTGGTCGCGCAATTCCCAGTTGCGGTTGTCAATCGTGGCGACGGTGCCCGTCCGCATGATCCGCTTCAACTCGTAACCCTCGAGCTGGGTCACCTCCTCCACCGCGTCCTCGAGCGCGATCTGGATTTCGGCCAGCGCCGGGATCGGCACCCAGACCGGCAGGTCGTCGTCGAGAACGTGATCCTCGCGCAGATAGGCGTGGGCCAGCACGAAATCGCCGAGGCTCTGCGAATGCCTGAGGCCCGCGCAATGCCCCACCATCATCCAGGCGTGCGGCCGGAGAACCGCTATATGGTCGGTCGCAGTCTTGGCGTTCGAGGGGCCGACGCCGATGTTGACCAGCGTAATCCCCTGCCCGTCCGGGCGTTTCAGGTGATAGGTCGGCATCTGCGGCAGGCGGGGCAGCACGATCAGCGGCTCGCCCGGGTCGGTGATCTCCTGGTCGCCCGGCCCCACGAACGAGCTGTAGCCCGAGTCGGGATCGGCCAACGCCGCCCGCGCGATGGCCTCGAACTCGTCCACGTAGAACTGGTAGTTGGTGAACAGGACGTGGTTCTGGAAATGCCGCGGGTTGGTCGCGGTGTAATGCGTCAGCCGCGCCAGCGAATAATCCACCCGCTGCGCGGTGAAGGGTGCCAGCGGCAGCGAGCCGTCGGGATGCCTCAGCCGCGTCCCGTTCACGATGTCGTCGTTGGTGGTGGCAAGGTCCGGCACGTCGAAGACGTCGCGCAGCGCGAAGTTCAGCACACCCTCCTGCGGCACGGCGACATGCGGGTCGTTCGCCACGGCGAAATGCACCGGGATGGGCGTGCGTGAGACGCCGATCTCGACCGGCACGCCGTGGTTCTGCACCAGCAGCCCGATCTGCTGGATCAGGTAGTTCCGGAACAGGTCGGGCCGGGTGACGGTGGTCGAATAGGTCCCCGGCTGCGCGACATGGCCAAAGCTCAGCCGGCTGTCGGCGCGGGTGAAGCTGGTCGTGGTCAGGCGGATCTCGGGGTAATGCGCGCGCACCCGGCCCGAGGGCCGGCCCGAGGTTGCGGCCGCGCTGAAATGGCTGGACAGGAAGGCCGTCGCTTCCGCGTAGAGATCTTCCAGCCGGCGCACCGCTTCGGCCGGATCGGTGAAGCTTTCGTGCCGCGTCAGGGCGGGTGTGAGAAGCGGAAGGGGCGTATCGGTCACGGTCGATCTTTCTGTCGCTGCCTGAGGGCAGGATGCACAGGCTCGGCGTGGCGGATCAAGCCCGCTCGCCCCTTGCGGCCGCTGCGTCCCCTGCCGATAGTGGCGCCATGAAGACGCTTCTCTCCCTTGGACACGGCTATTCCGCGCAGGCGCTGGCCAGCCGACTTGTTCCCGAAGGCTGGCAGGTGATCGGCACCACCCGCACCCCCGGCAAGGCCGAGGCGCTGCGCCGGCAGGGCGTGGAGCCGCTGATCTGGCCCTGCGACATCGGCCCGGCGCTCGATGCGGCGACGCATGTGCTGGCCTCGGCCGCGCCGGGACCGGAGGGCGATCCCTTCCTTGCCGTCCACGCTTCGCGAATGGCAGAGGCCCGGCCAGAGTGGGTGGGCTATCTCTCCACCACCGGCGTCTACGGCGACCACGGGGGCGGCTGGGTCGATGAGGACACGCCGCTGACCCCCTCGACCGAGCGCGGCCGGGCCCGGGTCGAGGCCGAGGCGCAGTGGCGTGCGCTCGGACTGCCGCTGCACATCTTCCGGCTGGCGGGGATCTACGGCCCCGGTCGCGGCCCGTTCGAGAAGGTGCGCGACGGCACCGCGCGGCGGATCATCAAGCCGGGACAGGTCTTCAGCCGCACCCATGTCGACGACATCGCGCAGGTGCTTCGAGCGTCGATGCTCCAGCCCTCGCCCGGGGCCATCTACAACGTCTGCGACGATGACCCCGCCCCGCCCGAGGATGTGCTGGGCTACGCCGCCGAACTCCTTGGCCTGCCGCCGCCGCCCGAGGTGCCCTATGCCGAGGCCGAGATGACGCCGATGGCGCGCAGCTTCTATGCGGAATCGAAGCGGGTCCGGAACGACCGGATCAAGCGCGATCTCGGCATCCGGCTCATTCACCCCGATTACCGCTCGGGCCTCCGGGCGATCCTTTCCGCCGAGGAATAGAAAGGCCCCGCCGAAGCGGGGCCTTGATCGGGTAGGGCGCGCGTCAGGCGCGCTTGGCGACGACCGCGACGCCCAGCGTCTCCAGCACCTTGCGCTCGATGTCGGCGGCGTTCAAGCCGGCCACGGCATACATCGCCTCGGCGCTGTTCTGGTCGATGAAGATGTCGGGCAGCACCATCGAACGATAGCGAAGGCCACGGTCGAACACGCCTTCCTCGGCCAGAAGCTGCGCGACATGGCTGCCGAAGCCGCCGATGGCGCCCTCTTCGATGGTGATCAGCGCCTCGTGATGCGCCGCGAGCTGCAGGATCAGGTCGCGGTCGAGCGGCTTGGCAAAGCGCGCATCGGCCACGGTGGGCGAGATGCCGCGCTGCGCCAGCGCCTCGGCGGCGGCCTGCACCTCGGAGAGCCGGGTGCCGAAGGACAGCAGCGCCACGCGGCTGCCTTCGCGCACCACGCGCCCCCTGCCGATCTCAAGCGGCACGCCCTTCGCCGGCATCTCGACGCCCACACCGTCGCCTCGCGGGAAGCGGAAGGCGATCGGGCCTTCGTCATGCTTGACCGCCGTCGCGACCATGTGGACGAGTTCCGCCTCGTCCGCCGCCGCCATCACCACCATGCCCGGCAGGTTGGCGAGGAAGGCCACGTCGAACGCCCCGGCATGGGTCGCGCCGTCGGCGCCTACCAGCCCCGCCCGGTCGATGGCGAAGCGCACGGGCAGGCGCTGGATCGCCACGTCATGCACGATCTGGTCATAGCCGCGCTGCAGGAAGGTCGAGTAGATCGCGCAGAACGGCCGAAGCCCGCCCGCCGCGAGGCCGGCCGAGAAGGTCACCGCATGCTGCTCGGCGATGCCCACATCGAAGCAGCGCTTCGGGAAGCGGTCGCTGAACAGGTTGAGGCCGGTCCCGTCCGGCATGGCGGCGGTGACGGCGCAGATGCGCTCGTCGGTCTCGGCTTCCTTGATCAGGCTCTGCGCAAAGACCTTGGTGTAGGACGGCGCGTTCGAGACCGCCTTGACCTGCGCGCCGGTCAGCACGTCGAACTTGTTGGTGGCGTGGCCACGGTCGCGCGCGGCCTCGGCCGGGGCATAGCCCTTGCCCTTCTTGGTGATGACGTGGATCAGCACCGGCCCGCTCGCCCGGCTCTTCACCGTGCGCAACACCGGCAGAAGCTGGTCAAGATCGTGCCCGTCGATCGGCCCGACATACGAAAAGCCCAGTTCCTCGAAGAGGGTGCCGCCCACGGTGACGCTCTTCAGCATCTCCTTGGCGCGGCGGGCGCCTTCCTGGAACGGCTCGGGCAGCAGGCCCAGCGCGCCCTTGGCGGCGGCCTTGAAGTCCTGGAACGGCGCGCCGGCGTAGAGCCGCGAGAGATACGAGGACAGCGCACCGACCGGGGGCGCAATGCTCATCTCGTTGTCGTTCAGGATGACGATGACCCGCTTCTTCAGGTGGCCGCCGTGGTTCAGCGCCTCGAAGGCCATGCCGGCCGACATCGAGCCGTCGCCGATGATCGCGATGGCATCTCCCGTGTCACCGCCCAGTTCGCGCGCCGCGGCAAAGCCCACCGCTGCCGAGATCGAGGTCGAGGAATGCCCCGCGCCGAAGCAGTCATAGGGGCTTTCCGACCGCTTGGTGAAGCCCGAGAGCCCCCCGCCCTGCCGCAGCGTGCGGATGCGGTCGCGCCGGCCGGTCAGGATCTTGTGCGGGTAGCACTGGTGGCCCACGTCCCAGATGATCTTGTCGCGCGGCGCGTCGAAGACCGCATGCAGCGCGACCGTCAGTTCCACCACGCCAAGGCCCGCGCCGAGGTGTCCACCCGTCACCGACACGGCCGAGATCGTCTCGGCGCGCAATTCGTCGGCAAGGTCGTGCAATTCACGGTCGGTGAGGCCCTTGAGATCGACCGGAAGGGTCACCCGGTCGAGCGTCGGCGTGCGGGGTCTGTCGGTCATGGTCTTCCTTCAGCTTTCACGCGATATGACGAAGCGCGCGGCCTCGATCAATGTTCCTGCATCCGTGCCGTAGGGGGCAAGCGCCGCCTCGGCCTCGTCCACCAGAGCCCGGGCGCGCGCCTTCGCACCGTCGAGCCCGAGAAGCGAGACGAACGTGGCCTTCCCCGCCTCCGCATCCTTCTGGAGTCGTTTCCCGGCCTTTTCCGCATCGCCCTCGACATCGAGAATGTCGTCGGCGATCTGGAACGCAAGCCCGAGCGCCGTGGCGTATCGGCGCAGCGGCTCGCGGTCGGCCTGCCCGAGAATGGCGCCGGCTTCGGCCGACCATCGGATCAGCGCGCCGGTCTTGCCCGCCTGCAGGTGGGTGATCTGCTCCAGCGTCAGGGGCGCCGCGGCGGTTTCGGCCGCGATGTCGAGCGCCTGGCCGAGCACCATGCCTTCTGCGCCCGAGGCCCGGGCGAGCGTCGCCACCAGCTCGATCCGCACCTCGGCGGGCCCGAGCGCCGGATCGGCCAGCAGTTCGAAGGCGAGGGTCTGGAGCGCGTCGCCCGCGAGCACGGCGGTGCATTCGTCCCATTTCTTGTGGACCGTCGGCAGGCCGCGGCGCAGGTCGTCATCGTCCATGCAGGGCATGTCGTCGTGCACGAGGCTGTAGGCGTGGACGGCCTCGATCGCCGCCGCGGCGCTGACCGCGGCGTCCGGGGCGATGCCGTGCAGGCGCGCGGCCTCGAGCACGAGGAACCCGCGCAGCCGCTTGCCGCCCTGAACGGCATAGCGCATGGCATGCACCACCGGCAGGTCCTCGCGATCCGCAAGGGCCGCATCAAGCCGCGCCTGCACCCGCGCGGCTGCATCATTCAACGAACTGGAAAAGCTCACAATCCCTCCGCCGGAACCGTTCCCGTCGCCCGCCCTTCGGCGGCGCGGATCATCTCGACCTTGTCCTCGGCGGCCTTCAGCTTCTTCGCGCAATGCTCTTTCAGCGCAGAGCCACGCTCGTAAAGCGCGATGGAATCGTCGAGCGGCACATCGCCCTTCTCCAAGGCCGTGACGACGGCTTCCAGCGCCGCCATCGCCTCTTCGAACGTCATCTCCGCCACCGGCTTTTCCGTCATGCGCTCCGCTCCAGAAGGACGCCCACATGGGCCGCGACGCTCGCGGCAAGGGCAGCCAGATCATATCCACCCTCGAGTGTCGAGACCACCCGCCCGCCGCAATGCGCCGCAGCCACGTCGCAAAGGCGCCCTGTCAGCCACCGGAAGTCGGATTCGCGCCAGTTGAGGCCGGCCAGCGGGTCGGCCGCGTGGGCGTCGAAGCCTGCCGAGATGAGAATCAATTCCGGCCGGAAGGCGTCGAGCCGCGGCAGGACCTGCGCCTCGTAGGCCTCGCGCATCTCTGGCCCGCCAGTGCCCGGGCGAAGCGGCACGTTCAGGATCTGGCCATGGGCGCCGTTCTCGTCGGCCGCTCCGGTGCCGGGATAAAGCGGCATCTGGTGCGAGGAGACGAAGAGGACGCGGTCCTCGTCCCACAGCAGATCCTGCGTGCCGTTGCCGTGGTGGACGTCGAAATCGACGATGGCCACGCGGCCGAGCCCGTGGTGGTCCAGCGCGCGCTTCGCCGCGATCGCCACGTTGCCGAACAGGCAGAAACCCATCGGCCGCTCACGCTCGGCATGGTGGCCGGGCGGCCGGCAGCCGACGAAGGCCGACGCCACTTCGCCCGACAGCACCAGATCGACCGCAGCACAGGCGCCGCCCACGCCGCGCAATGCAGCCTCGAGCGAGCCCGGCGCCATCCACGTGTCGGGGTCGAGCGCCACCGCGCCCATCGCGGGCTCGGCCGCCCGGATCCGGTCGACATAGGCTTGCGGGTGGCACCGCAGCACCTCGTCCCAGTCGCCCACCGGCGCCTCGCGCCGGTCGAGCGGCAGCCCGTCAAGCCCCGCGGCGACCGCCGCCATGCGCTCGGGCCGCTCGGGATGACCTTCGGGAGTCGCATGCTCCGCAAAGGCCGGGTGCGTGAACCATGCCACCGTCATTCCGTCCTCCTCCATCCGCCGGTCCGAAGCCTGCGGGCAAAGGCCGGGGCTGGCAACCCCGCGCTCAGTCCGGGGCGAGCATGTAGCCCGAGCCGCGGACGGTCTGCAGATAGCGCGGCTGGCGGGGATCGACCTCGATCTTCCGGCGCAGGCGCGTGATCTGCACGTCCACCGCCCGCTCCTGGCTCTGGCTGTCGTCGCGGCCAAGGTCGCCCACCAGCTTCTCGCGGCTCACCGCCTCGCCGGGCTGGGCCGCGAAGATCCGCATCAGCGCCGCCTCGGTCGCGGTCAGGCGAACCGGCTCGGTGCCGCGCCACAACTCGCCGCGTTCCAGATCATAGCGGACATCGCCGAGATGCAGAACCTTCGGGCCGATCTCCGGCCGGGCCGAGGGCACCCGCCGCAGGATGGCGTTGATGCGCAGCAAAAGCTCCTTCGGCTCGAAGGGCTTGGAGAGGTAGTCGTCCGCCCCCGCCTCCAGCCCTTCGATGCGGTGCGCAGTCTCGCCGCGCGCGGTCAGCAGCAGGATCGGCGTGGCGAGATCGTCGCGCAGCGAGCGGGTCAGCGCCACGCCATCCTCGCCCGGCATCATGACGTCGAGCACGATCAGGTCGAACTCCAGCCCATCCAGAAGCCGCCGCGCCTGAGCGGCATCCCGTGCGATCGAGACGAGGAAGCCGTTTCGGATCAGGAACTTCTGCAGAAGGCCCCGGATCCGTTCGTCGTCGTCCACCACCAGCAGATGCGCCTGAGGCTCGCTCAACCCCCGCCCTCCTTCAGCGTCTGATACTGGCGGCGCAATTCCGGGTCCATCATCGCCTCCAGCACCTGCCGGAACCCCTGCACCGCCGCGGGACCGGCCGCACGATAGGCCGCGCGCATCCGCGCCCGCTGGGCATCGGACAGCATGCGCTCCAGCTCGGTCCCCTTGGGCGTGAGGTAAAGGTGACGCTCGCGCTTGTCCACTCGGCCGACCCGGCTTTCCACCAGACCGTCGTCGATCAGCGTCCTCAGCACCCGGTTCAGGCTCTGCTTGGTGACGCCCAGGATCGAGAGCAGGTTGTTTACCGTCGTCCCCGGGCTGCGGTGGATGAAGTGCATCGCCCGGTGGTGCGCCCGGCCATAGTCGAGCCCCTCGAGAATCCGGTCGGGATCGGCGGTAAAGCCGCGGTAGGCGAAGAACATCGCCTCGATCCCCTTCCTCAGCTGCTCGTCGGTCAGGAACAGGAGCGATTCGCCTCCCCCCGGTCCCGGTCCCCCTTCGGCCATGTTCGCCTCCCTTGCCGGGGCAGATTTTATGTCAGCCTTGTTGACTTTCCAAGACTCAACTGTTACCGACAGCCCGTCATTTGCGCAACTTTATGCCCGTATCGGACCTATCGTGCGCAATTTTCGCAAAGCGCAGGACCAGGAGAGTGACATGGCGGGATATGACGATCGCGACGGCAAGATCTGGATGGATGGCAAGCTGGTGGAGTGGCGGGACGCGAAGGTCCACATCCTGACCCACGCCCTGCACTACGCCTCGTCGGTGTTCGAGGGCGAGCGCTGCTACAACGGCAAGATCTTCAAGTCGGTGGAACACTCGGAGCGGCTGCGGAAGTCCGGCGAACTGCTGGACATGCCGCTGCCCTATTCGGTCGAGGAGATCGAGGCTGCGAAGAAGGCGACGCTGGAGGCCAACGGGCTTACGGATGCCTATGTCCGGGCGCTCGCCTGGCGCGGCGCGGGCGAGGACATGGGCGTCGCCTCGTCCCGCAACCCGATCCGCATGGCGGTCGCGGTCTGGTCCTGGGGCAACTACTACGGCGACGCCAAGTTCAAGGGCGCGAAGCTCGACATCTCGAAGTGGAAGCGCCCCTCGCCCGAGACGATCCCGAGCGCGGCGAAGGCTTCGGGCCTCTACATGATCTGCACCATGTCCAAGCACGCCGCCGAGGCGAAGGGCTGCTCGGACGCGATGATGTTCGACTACCGCGGCTATGTTGCCGAGGCGACCGGCGCCAACATCTTCTTCGTGAAGAACGGTGAGGTTCACACCCCGCTGCCGGACGCGATCCTGAACGGGATCACCCGGCAGACCGTGATCGGGATGCTGCGCGACAAGGGCATCACCGTGCACGAGCGCTACATCGAGGCGTCGGAGCTTGAGGGCTTCGAGCAGTGCTGGCTGACCGGCACCGCGGCCGAGGTCACCCCGGTCGGGCAGATCGGCGACTACACCTTCGAGGTGGGCGCCCTCACCCGCGAGATCGCGACCGACTACGAGAAACTGGTCCGGTCCTGACATGACAGGGGGCGCGCCGGTGGGCGCGCCCCGCATGTCCGTCTGCGGAAGGCTCAGGCCTCGCGGCCGCGCGCGATCCGCAGGAATTCCATCAGGCGGCGGTTGCCAGCCGGGCGGCCCTCGTCCCGGTGCCATGGGGTTCGCGGCCCGCGCGCGAGGCGCAGGAAGTTCTTCACCCGTCCGCCATCCGAAGGGGTGCGCTTGTCAGCAAGGTGACGGCTCATGTCTGTCCTCCTCGAGTTCTCAGACCGCCGGAATATAGGGCGAGTCGGCTGAACCACCAAGCACTCCCGGCGACGCACCGCTCATCGGAGCGGAAGCCGGCGGATCCGCAGGGTCAGGCCAGCCGTGCCGCGGCCCAGCGCGCCGCGTCGGCCACGGCCTCGTCGGGATCCGCAGCCAGCGCCTCGGCCACGTGCCGCAGCCGAGCCTCGCCGGAATTGCCGATCGCATAGAGCACGTTGCGCACGAAGCGATCACGACCGATCCGCTTGATCGGGCTGCCGGCGAACCGCTCCCGGAAGGCAGCATCGTCCAGCCTTGCCAGCTCCTCAAGCGGCGGCGCCCCCACCTTGGCGGCATAGCCGATCTCGCGCGCCGCAACGGCGAACTTGTTCCACGGGCAGGCGGCGAGGCAATCGTCGCAGCCATAGATCCGGTTGCCCAGCAGCGGGCGCAGATCCTCGGCCACCGGCCCGCGATGCTCGATGGTCAGGTATGAGATGCAGCGCCGGGCGTCGAGCTGGAAGGGCGCCGGAAAGGCCGCCGTCGGGCAGGCGTCGAGACAGGCCCGGCACGAGCCGCAGTTCTCGCGCGCCGGTTCATCCTTCGGCAGGTCCAGCGTGGTGAAGATCGCGCCAAGGAAGAACCAGTTGCCCAGATCCCGGCTGAGCAGGTTGGTGTGCTTGCCCTGCCAGCCAAGCCCCGCCGCCTGCGCCAAGGGCTTCTCCATCACCGGGGCGGTGTCCACGAAGACCTTGATCCCGGCCCCCGTCTCGGCCACCAGCCAGCGCCCGAGCCGTTTCAGCCGCCGCTTCACCAGGTCGTGGTAATCCTTGCCCTGCGCATAGACGCTGATCGCGGCGCGGTCCCGCTGGGCGAGGACGGCACGCAGATCGGTGTCGGGCGTATAGACCTCGGCCAGCATCACGACTGACCGCGCCTCGGGCCACAGAGCCGCGGCCGAGCCGCGCCAGCCCTCGCGCTCGGCCATCCAGCCCATCTGGCCATGCCGGCCGGCTTCCAGAAAGGCGCGCAGCCGGCCTGCGGCCTCGGGCACGGCATCCGGCGCGCAGATGCCCATGACCGAGAAACCTTCCTCGATCGCGCGAGCGTGCAGCGCGGCCTTCGTTGCGGCAGGATCCTGCAGTGTCATGCCGGGTGAACCATCCAGAGCGGTCGCGGGTGCCCCTTGCCGCGGCGGGCCGGCCTAGAAATCCAGATCGGCGTAATGGGCGGGTTGCGGGAAGCCCGGCACCTGATCGGCCAGCAGGGTCCGGAACGCCGGGCGCGACTTGATCTTGGCATACCAGTCCTTGACCACCGCATGCCGGTTCCAGTCCACGTCCGATATGTAGTCGAGGCACGAGAGATGCGCCGCCGCGGTGAAGTCGGCCAGCGTCATCACGTCGCCCGCCAGCCAGCGCCGCTGATCCAGCAGCCATGCCATGTAGTCGAGGTGATACTTGATCCGGTTCGAGCCGAACTTGACGTTCTTCGAATCCGGGTAGCCCTGCGCCATCAGCTTCTTGTTCACCCGCTCGTAGAGCAGCTTCGAGGTCACCTCGTCGTGGAACTTGTCATCGAACCACGAGCAGAGCCTGCGCACCTCGAACCGCCCGTCGCTGTCGCGCGGCATCAGCGGCGGCTGCGGGAAGACGTCCTCGATGTATTCGCAGATCGCCTGACTCTCGGACAGGACCTTGCCTTCCAGACGCAGCACCGGGACCTTGCCGGCCGGGTTGCGGCGCAGGAAGTCGGGCGACGGCTCCCAGTAGCGTTCCTCGACCAGTTCCACCTCGATCTTCTTCTCGGCAAGCGTCAGGCGGACCTTGCGGCAGAACGGGGAAAGCGGAACGTGATAGAGGCGGTTCATCGCAAATGTCATCTTTCGAAGACGGGGGTTCCTCTTCAATGCCGCGAAGGACGGCAGGATGCAATCCCGCACATCCCGATGCCCCGGCACCGGCCCCTATTCGAAGCAGCCGGCGCGCCCGTCGGCGCGGATGGTGCTGGCGCCGTCCATGATAGCACCGGTGCGCCTGCGCACCACCGGACCCGGGTTCGACGCCGAGCGGGTCTTCGGATCGGGCAGCACCGCCGCCAGCCGCGCCGCCTGAAGCGGCGTCAGTTTCGCCGGCTCGACGCCGAAATAGTGGTCCGCCGCCGCGCGGACGCCGAACACGCCCTCGTCGAATTCGGCGACGTTAAGATAGACTTCGAGGATGCGCCGCTTGGTCCAGATCAGTTCGACCAGCGGCGTCAGCACCGCTTCGAGCGCCTTGCGCGCCCAGCTTCGGCCATGCCACAGGAAGACGTTCTTGGTGACCTGCTGCGAGATGGTCGAGGCGCCGCGGTTGCCGCCTTCGTCGATGGCTGCGCGGATCGCCGCCATGTCGAAGCCCCAGTGCAGGCAGAAATTGGCGTCCTCGGCCGCCACGACCGAGCGCGCCATGACCGGGGCGATCTCGTCCCAGTCGGCCCATTCCTGCTCGACGCTGCCGAGCCGGATGCTCTCGCCAAGCATGTAGGGCGTGGTGGGCGGGTTCACGAGGCCGAAGAGGAACACGACAAGCACGCCGGAGACCGCGACCCAGCCGACGGCAGTGATCAGCCACCGGCGCACGAGCGCCAGACGGAGAGGGCGCGGCGGCGCCTCCGGCTCGGGCGGAGGCGCTGCGGCCTTGCGGCGGGAAGTCTTGCGTGCGGTCATGCGGCGAGCTTGGACACGAAGCGCCGGCAGGGGTCAAGCGCCGGTGGAGGCACCTGCGCGGATGCGGGCCCCCGCCCGGAAGCGGGGGCCCGAGGGGTCATTCCGCCGGAACCGCCTGCGGCTCGTCCGACAGCGGATGCGGCAGGTGCACCAGCATCTCCTTCGGGCAGACCTGCAGGAAGTTGCGGCGCTCTGCCTCCCAGTCGGCGAGGATGCGGGCGGCGTGGCGGCTGCCGGTCTCCTTCACGTGGCGCTCGATCAGGTCCTTCAGCTGCGCCTTCCAGTGCGGGTGGCTGACGGCGCAGGTCACCAGCGTCTCGAGGTTGATGAAGTCCTCGGCCACGCCCTTCGGGTCGTAGAGATAGGCCATGCCGCCCGTCATGCCCGCGCCGAAGTTCGCGCCGATCCGACCAAGGATGACCGCAACGCCGCCGGTCATGTATTCGCAGCCGTTCGAACCGCAGCCCTCGACCACCACCTTGGCGCCCGAGTTCCGCACCGCGAAGCGCTCGCCCGCGCGGCCGGCGGCGAACAGGTAGCCGTCGGTCGCGCCGTAGAGCACGGTGTTGCCGATGATGGTGTTGTCAGCCGCAACCAGCGGGCTTTCCATCATCGGATGGACGACGATGGTGCCGCCCGACAGGCCCTTGCCCACGTAGTCGTTGGCGTCGCCCGCCACCTCGATCTTCAGCCCCTTGGTCGCGAACGCCCCCAGCGACTGGCCGCACGAGCCGGTCAGCTTCACCGTCAGGTGGTCGGGCTGCAGGTTGTTCCGCATCCCGTACTTGCGCACGATATGCGAGGACGCCCGCGTGCCGATGGTGCGGTGGGTGTTCCGCACGGCGTAGCTGAGCTGCATCTTCTCGCCGTCCTCGAAGAAGCGCGCGCCGTCCTTCACGATCTCGGCGTCGAGCGTGTCCGGCACCGCATTGCGCGGCTTCGAGCGGTCGTAGGTGATGCGGTTCGCACCGTCGACCGAGATCAGCAGCGGGTTGAGGTCGAGGTCGTCGAGATGCGCCGCCCCGCGGCTGACCTGGTTCAGCAGGTCGGCCCGGCCGATGATCTCGTCCATCGAGCGCGCGCCGATCGAGGCGAGGATCTCGCGCACTTCCTGGGCGTAGAAGGTGATCAGGTTCACCACCTTGTCCGCGCTCCCCGTGAACTTCTCGCGCAGCTTCTTGTCCTGGGTGCAGACGCCCACCGGGCAGGTGTTCGACTGGCACTGGCGGACCATGATGCAGCCCATCGCGATCAGCGCGGCGGTGCCGATGCCGTATTCCTCGGCCCCCATCATCGCCGCCATGACGATGTCACGCCCCGTCCGAAGACCGCCGTCGGTCCGCAGCGTCACCCGCTCGCGCAGGTTGTTCATCGCCAGAACCTGATGCGCCTCGGTCAGGCCCATCTCCCACGGCAGGCCCGCGTATTTGATCGAGGTGCCCGGAGAGGCCCCGGTGCCGCCGTTGTGGCCCGAGATCAGGATCACGTCGGCCTTGGCCTTGGCCACGCCCGCCGCGATGGTGCCGACGCCCGACGCCGCCACCAGCTTCACCGTGACCTTGGCGCGCGGGTTGATCTGCTTCAGGTCGTAGATCAGCTGCGCGAGGTCTTCGATCGAATAGATGTCGTGGTGCGGCGGCGGCGAGATCAGCGTCACGCCCGGCGTCGAGTGGCGGAGCCGCGCGATCAGCTCGGTCACCTTCATGCCCGGAAGCTGGCCGCCCTCGCCCGGTTTCGCGCCCTGCGCGACCTTGATCTCGAGTTCCTCGCAGGCGTTCAGGTATTCGGCGGTCACGCCGAAGCGGCCTGAGGCGACCTGCTTGATCTTGGCCGAGGGGTTGTCGCCGTTCGGCTCCGGCAGGAAGTGCGCCGGGTCCTCGCCGCCTTCCCCTGAGTCGGATTTCGCGCCGATCCGGTTCATCGCGATGTTCAGCGTCTTGTGCGCCTCGGGCGAAAGCGCGCCCAGCGACATGCCCGGCGTCACGAACCGCTTGCGGATCGAGGTGATCGACTCGACCTCCTCGATCGGCACCGGCCGACCGAGAGGCTTGATGTCCAGCAGGTCGCGGATGTGGATCGGCGGGTTCGCCCGCATCGCGGCCGAGAACTGCTTCCAGAGGTCATAGCTCGCCCGGTCGCAGGCCTGCTGCAGCATGTGCATGGTCGAGGCTTCCCAGGCATGCTTTTCGCCCGAGCGCCGCGCCTTGTAGAAGCCGCCGATCGGCAGCACATCCGAACCGCCGAGCCAGCCCTTGGCGTGGATCTGCTCCAGCTTGTGCTGGATGCCCGAGGTGCCGATGCCCGAGATCCGGCTGTGCATGCCGGGGAAGTACTCGGCCACCATGGCGCGCGAAAGACCGACGGCCTCGAAGTTCAGGCCGCCGCGATAAGAGGAGATCACCGAGATCCCCATCTTCGACATGATCTTCAGCAGCCCCGCGTTGATCGCATCGCGATAGCGGCGCATGGCGTCGTTGAGGTTGCCGTCCAGCAGGCCGCGCTCGATCCGGTCGGCGATGGTGTCCTGCGCGAGGTAGGCGTTCACCGTGGTGGCGCCACAGCCGATCAGCACCGCGAAGTAATGCGGGTCGATGCACTCGGCCGAGCGCACGTTGATCGAGGTGAAGGTGCGCAGGCCCTTGCCGGTCAGCCACGAATGCACCGCCGAGGTCGCGAGGATCATCGGCATCGGCACCGCATCCGGGCCCTGGTTCTGGTCGGTCAGCACGAGGTGCGCGGCACCCGAGCGCACGGCATCCTCGGCCTCGGCGCGGATACGCTCCAGCCCCAGGCGCAGCGCGTCGTGGTGATGGCCGGCCGGGAAGGTGCAGTCGATGGTCGCCACATCCGCCCCGAACTGCTGGAGCATCGCGTCGAATTCCGAGTTCGCGATGAACGGACTTTCGAGGATCAGGATCTCGGTCTGGCTGGAATGCTCCTCGAGCACGTTCTTCAGGTTGCCGAACCGGGTCTTGAGGCTCATCACCCGGCTTTCACGCAAGCTGTCGATGGGCGGGTTGGTGACCTGGCTGAAGTTCTGCCGGAAGAAGTGCGAAAGCGGCCGATAGACCGACGAGAGCACCGCGGGCGGCGTGTCGTCGCCCATCGAGGCGATCATCTCCTTGCCGTCCTCGGCCATCGGCACGAGGACCTGCTCGATCTCCTCGACGGTGAAGCCCGCCGCGATCTGGCGCAGGCGCAGTTCCTTCGCGTCGAACATGCGCTGCTCGGGCACGTCCTTCAGGATCGCGTTCAGGTCCACGACCTTCTCGATCCACTCGCCGAAGGGCTGCGAGGAGGCCAGCGTGTTCTTCAGTTCCGCGTCGCGGTAAAGCTTGCCCTCGGCCATGTCGACGGCGATCAGCTGCCCCGGCCCCAGCGCGCCCTTTTCGCGCACGCTCATCTCGTCCACCGGCACCATGCCGGCTTCCGAGCCAGCGATCAGCAGGCCGTCGCCGGTCACGACATAGCGCATCGGGCGCAGGCCGTTGCGGTCGAGCCCGCCGCAGACCCAGCGGCCGTCGGTCATCGCAAGCGCAGCCGGGCCGTCCCACGGCTCCATCACCGCGTTGCAATAAGCATACATGTCCGCCCATGCCTTCGGCATGTCGGTCGTGGTCTTGGACCAGGCTTCGGGCACCATCATGGTCTTGACCATCGGCGCCGACCGGCCCGAACGCACCATGACCTCGAACACCGCATCGAGGGCGCCGGAGTCCGACGAACCCTGCGGGATGATCGGCTTGATGTCCTCGGCCGCGTCACCGAAGGCCGAGGAGGCCATGCGGATCTCGTGGCTCTTCATCCAGTTGATGTTGCCCTTCAGCGTGTTGATCTCGCCGTTGTGGGCGAGCATGCGGAACGGCTGCGCCAGCCACCACTGCGGGAAGGTGTTGGTCGAATAGCGCTGGTGGTAGATCGCGAAGGCGCTTTCAAACCGCTCGTCCTGCAGGTCGGGGTAGAAGGTCGCGACCTGCTCGGCCAGCATCATCCCCTTGTAGATGATCGACCGGCACGACAGCGAACACAGATAGACGCCCTGGATCGAGGCCGCCTGCGCCGCCTTCTCGATCCGGCGGCGGATGATGTAAAGCTCGCGCTCGAACTGTTCCTCGTCGATGTCCTTCTCGCAGCGGATCAGGATCTGCTCGATCTCCGGCCGCGTCGCGTTGGCCTTCTCGCCGAGGACCGAGGTGTCCACCGGAACGTGACGCCAGCCGTAGATGTAGTGGCCCATGCGCAGGACCTCGGTCTCCACGATGGTCCGGCAACGCTCCTGAGCCTGGAAGTCCGTCCGCGGCAGGAAGACCTGCCCGACGGCAACCAGCTTGTGCATGTCGGGCTCGTGCCCGGTGCGGCGGATCTGGTCGTAGAAGAACTTGACCGGGATCTGGACGTGGATGCCCGCGCCGTCGCCGGTCTTGCCGTCGGCGTCCACCGCACCACGGTGCCACACGGCCTTGAGCGCGGCGATGCCGTTCTCGACCACCTTGCGCGACGGCTTGCCCGAGATCGAGACGACGAGACCCACTCCGCAGGAGGCATGCTCGTCATCGGCCTTGTAAAGCCCGTTCTCCGCCAGCCAGGTCCGCTTCGCCTCTTCGGCTTTCACCCAGGCTTCATCGTAGGTCGTCATCGCTCACTCCTCTGGGCTGGCTGGAAGCTGCGCAAGGAACTCGGCTTCCGTCATCTGGTGGGTCGGACCGGCGAAGGCGAAGGCCTCGGGCTTCCGGTCGATGAATATCTCGTGGGCAAGGCGCATCCCGGACAGGTCGTCCAGCAGTCCCGCCGCCATGTAATAATCGCGCGGCATCCCGGGCGCCGTCAGGCGATACCAGAGCGTCGAGCCGCAGGTGTCGCAGAAGCAGCGCTCGGCCCAGCCGGACGAGGCGTAGTGCCGGACGTGCTCGGCCCCGTCGACGCGCATCGCCGCTTCGGGCACCGCGAGCGTCAGGAAGGCCGATCCGGTCCAGCGCCGGCACATCTCGCAGTGGCAGGCGCCAAGCTCGTGGCTCGGCTCGCTCACGCAAAGGCGCACGGCGCCGCAAAGGCAATGTCCGGTCCGGTCAGGGCTCATGGCTCACCCTCTGGAGCAGGCCGCCCTCGGTCGCCTGCGACAGGATCGCGTCGCAATCGAAGAGCGGTTCGGTGGACAGGAAACCGGGCTCACCCGGGAAAACGAACTCCACCGGGCTGCCGTCGACGGGGATCGAGGTGCCCTCGCCGGAATCCCACTGGGTCGGGCCGGCGAAGAACAGTCGCCATTCCGGGTGGATGTATTCGTGGCCCCGGGCGCTGCGCAGCACGGTGCCGCCGATGCTGGTTTCCGAGAACTCGAACTCGGTCTCCTGCAGCACGATCCCGTCGATGGTGAAGCTGCGCCCGGTCAGCCGGTCGAAGCCGGTGACCCGGCTGCGCTCGCCGGTGTCGCGGCGAAGGCCGAAGGCGTAGCTGTCCGCGCCGCCGAGAAGCTCGGAGAACGACGCCGGATCCTCGGGGTTGGGCTCGAGGACCTGCTTCACCGTCGGAAACATCTCGTAGCTTTCGACCCACTGCGCCTCGTGGTCGATGCGCGACGAGAAGAAGATGCCGTCCTGGTCGAAGTCCACCCGCCACTGGTCGCCGGGCGGATCCTGCTCGCAGCGGAAGTGGTGCGAGACGCGGCAGCCGCGCGACTGCACGGTCATGAAGGCGGTGCAGCCTTCGGGCGGCGTGAAGGTCTGCGCGGCAGCGGGCGCGACCACGGCCAGCGCCAGCCCTCCTGCCAGGATCTTCGTCGCAAGCGTCATGCCCAGGGTCCCGTGAAACCGCGTCCGGGCGGCTCCTGCCCCCGGATCGCCCCGTCCGCCCGCGGTCCGGGCGGACGCCTTGCTGCGCCGCGTTACTCCGCCGCCGCGACGGCCGGCTGCGCCAGATAGTCGAGGATCGCATCGGCGGCCTCGCGGCCGTCGCGGATCGCCCAGACGACAAGGCTCGCGCCCCGCACGATGTCGCCCGCGGCATAGACGCCGGGAAGGCTGGTCGCATGGGTGCGGAAGTCCGCCTTGATCGTGCCCCAGCGCGTCACCGCAAGCTCCGGAACACCCCAGAGCGTCGGAAGATCCTCGGGCTCGAAGCCCAGCGCCATGATCGCAAGTTCCGCCGGCTCGACATAGTCGGCGCCCTCGATCACCTCGGGCATCTGGCGGCCCGACGCATCCGGCTCGCCCAGGCGCATCTTCTGCACCATCACGCCCTCGACGCTGCCCGTGCCGGTGAAGCCGCGCGGCGCGGCAAGCCAGACGAACTCGACGCCTTCCTCCTCGGCATTCGCCACCTCGCGCTGCGAGCCGGGCATGTTCGCCCGGTCGCGGCGATAGAGGCACTTCACGCTCTGCGCGCCCTGCCGGATCGCGGTGCGGACGCAGTCCATCGCCGTGTCGCCGCCGCCGATGACCACCACGCGCTTGCCCTTTGCATCGAGCCCGGCCGCCTCGTCGATCTCGTCGCCGAAGCCGCGGCGGTTCGAGGCGGTCAGGTAGTCGAGCGCCTGCACGACGCCGCCCGCCCCCACGCCCGGAGCCGAGATCTCGCGCTGCTTGTAGACACCCGTGGCGATCAGAACGGCGTCATGCTGGCCGCGGATCGCGTCGAACGAGATGTCCACCCCGACATTGCAGTTCATCACGAACTGCACGCCGGCCTGTTCCAGTTGCTCGACCCGGCGCAGGACGACGTCCTTTTCCAGCTTGAAGCCCGGGATGCCGTAGGTCAGCAGGCCGCCCGCGCGGTCGTAGCGGTCATAGACCGTGACCTGCAGGCCGCGGCGGCGCAGCGCATCGGCGGCGGCGAGGCCGCCCGGGCCCGCGCCGATGATGCCGACGGATTCGGCACGCTCGATCGTCGGGCGACCGGGCGTGACCCAACCGTTTTCCCATGCCGTGTCGGTGATGTATTTCTCGATCGCACCGATGGTGACGGTGCCGTGCCCCGATTGCTCAATGACGCAGTTGCCTTCGCACAGCCGATCCTGAGGGCAGATGCGGCCGCAGATCTCGGGGAAGGTGTTGGTGGCCTGGCTGAGCTCGTAGGCTTCCTGCAACCGGCCCGTCGCGGTCAGGCGCAGCCAGTCGGGGATGTTGTTGTGCAGCGGGCAGTGGCTCTGGCAGAACGGCACGCCGCACTGGCTGCAGCGGCTCGACTGCTCGGCGGCCTTGGCATCGGCGAATTCGCGATAGATCTCATGGAAGTCCTGCGCCCGGAGGTTGGCGGGACGTTTCTCGGGTGTCTCCCTCGTCGTGCTGACGAACTGGAGCATCCGTTCTTTTGCCATGCTGCGCCCTCCCTCGGACCGTCTGCGGGTGCGCACCTATTACAGCAGGGGTCGGAGCGATAAAAGTCAGCATGACTGACCTATTTGGCGGTTTCTTCGCGGTAGAGAGAACCTGTGGGATGTTTTTTGTCACATAAAGGTCAGTAGGACTTACCTAACGCCCGCCCAACCCGCCGTCAGCGCCGCAAGGGCGAGAGAACCCACGATGATTCGCCACCAGCCGAAGAGTGCGTAGCCATGCCGGCTGACATAGCCGAGTACCCAGCGCACCACCACCACGCCCGAGATGAACGCGGCCGCGAACCCCACGGCGATCTCGCCCAGCGCCCCGGGGTCGAGGACGTCGCGGTTCTTGTAGAGGTCGTAGGCGAAGGCGCCCGCCATCGTCGGCATCGACAGGAAGAACGAGAACTCGGCCGCCGCCCGCTTGCCGGTGCCCAGAAGCAGCGCCCCCACGATGGTAGAACCCGAGCGCGACACGCCGGGGATCATCGCGAGGCACTGGAACAGGCCGATCTTCAGCGCGACGTTCAGCGGCAGCTCCATCACGTCGTTGTAGCGCGGCGCCGGCGCCATGCGGTCGGCGAACAGCAGGATGATCCCGCCGACGACCAGCATCACCGCGATCAGGATGGGCGTCTCGAACAGGACGGTCTTGATGAACCCGTGCGCGAGGACGCCCACGACGACGGCCGGAAGGAAGGCGAGCAGCACCGCGACCAGGAACCGGAAGGCCAGCGGATCCCGCGGCGCCGCCCGGACGACCGAGAACAGCCGCCCCGCATAGACGGTCAGCACCGCGAGAACCGCGCCAAGCTGGATCACCACCTCGAAGGTCCGTCCCGCGCTGTGGAAGCCGAGGAAATGGCCGGCAAGCAGCAGGTGCCCGGTCGAGGAGACCGGAATGAACTCGGTCAGCCCTTCCAGCAGCCCCAGAAACAGGGCGACCAAAGTTGTCGGTTCCACCATGGCCGCCTGTCCGCTCTTCAGGTCTTCCGCAAGTTCTTGGCCGAGGCCTTGATCGAGGCATACTGGCCGGAGGGCCGGTAGCTCCAGAGATATTCCGGCAGGACCGCCTCGAGCGCCGTCGGCTGGATGCCGAGATCGGCCAGCCCCCGCGCGCCCGGCGCCACGACATTGTCACGGCCGAGGTTGCGCACCTGATCGCGGGTCAGCGTGCCGTTCGAGATCAGCCCCAGCGTCAGCTTCTGCACCAGATCGAGCGCACCGCCGAGCAGATGGGCCACGCCGAAGGGCACGTTCACGATCAGCTTCCGGCGCTCGATCACCCGCAGCATCATCTTCATGAGGTCGCGGAAGGGTTCAACATCGGGTCCACCCAGTTCGTAGATGCCCGGCGCGGCGCGGCCGGTCGCGCCCGCCACCGCGGCCTGCGCCACGTCATCGACGAAGACCGGCTGGAACTTCGTGTCGCCACCGACGACCGGCAGCACCGGGCTGAACCGGGCCATCTTCGCGAAGCGGTTGAAAAAGTCATCCTCGGGTCCGAAGATCACCGAGGGCCGCAGGATCACGGCGCGCGGGAAGGCCGAGAGCACGCCCGCCTCGCCTGCCGCCTTGGTGCGGGAGTAGACGCTGGCCGCATCGGCATCCGCCCCGATCGCGGAAATGTGGACGAGGCTCTGAACCCCCTGCTCGGCCGCAAGGCGGGCGATGCGCGCCGCACCCTCGGCCTGCACCGCCTGGAAGCGGTTCCGGCCGCTCTCGGCAAGGATCCCAACGCAGTTGATGACCGCATCCGCGCCATGCATCACGGCGCGCACCGAGGCGTCGTCGCGGATGTTGCAGAACACCGGCTCCACCTGGCCTACGACGCCATAGGGCTTCACGAACAGCGCATCGTTCGGACGGCGGACGGCCACGCGCACGCGCCAGCCCTCTTTCGCCATCCGCCGGACGATGTAGCGACCGACGAAGCCAGAACCGCCATAGATCGTCACGAGCTTGCTCATCTTCCGTCCTCACCCCGGCATGGTCATCAAAGATTGCCCTCTCCCATAACTTTCCGGGGCCGCTGGAACAAGCGACAATCAAGTTCACGATTTTTCGTGACAGCCTGTTGACACTCCCGAATCCCCCCTGTAAATCGCCCTCCACGACACCGGCCCAGGTGGCGGAATTGGTAGACGCGCACGGTTCAGGTCCGTGTGCCGCAAGGCGTGGAGGTTCGAGTCCTCTCCTGGGCACCATCGATCCTTCGTGCCAATTCGAGGGATCAGACAGTGACAATCCATCTCTATCGGAACGACCTGCCGGACGGGCTCGACCTTGGTCCTGTTGTCGCGATCGATACCGAGACGATGGGGCTCGACCCCCGCCGCGACCGGCTCTGCCTCGTGCAGCTGTCCTCGGGCGACGGGAACGCGCATCTGGTGCAGATCGCCATCGGGCAGGCCAGCGCGCCGAACCTCGAGCGGTTGCTGACCGATCCTGCGACCATCAAGCTGTTCCATTATGGCCGCTTCGACATCGCCGCGCTGAAGCAGGCCTTCGGCGTGCGGACGGCGCCGGTCTGGTGCACCAAGATCGCCTCGAAGATGGTGCGGACCTTTACCGATCGCCACGGGTTGAAATACCTGCTGATGGATCTGGTGGGCGTCGACGTCTCGAAGCAGCAGCAGACCTCGGATTGGGGCGCTGCAGAACTGAGCGAGGCGCAGAAGGATTACGCGGCCTCCGACGTGCTTCACCTTCACCGGCTGAAGGACGAGCTGGAGATCCGCCTGCGCCGCGAGGGCCGGATGGAGCTGGCGCAGCGCTGCTTCGATTTCCTGCCCACGCGGGCAGAGCTGGACCTGATGGGCTGGGACGAACCGAATGACCTCTTCCACCACTGATTTCCTCGCCACCGCGCGGCGGGTGATCGCGGCCGAGACCGAGGCGCTGACCATGCTGGGCGAAAGCCTCGGGCAGAGCTTCGCCGATGCCGTGGACACGATCCTGCGCGCCCGCGGCCGGGTGATCGTCTCGGGGATGGGCAAGTCGGGCCATATCGGGCGGAAGATCACGGCGACGCTGGCCAGCACCGGAACGCCCGCGCAGTTCGTCCACCCCGCCGAGGCGAGCCACGGCGACCTCGGCATGGTGACGCGCGAGGATGTGGCGCTGGTGCTGTCGAACTCGGGCGAGACGCCGGAGCTGGCCGACATCATCGCCCATACCCGCCGCTTCGACATTCCGCTGATCGGCGTGGCGAGCCGGGCGCAGTCCACCCTGCTTCGGCAGGCGGACGTGGCGCTGGTGCTGCCCGCCGCGCCCGAAGCCTGCGGCAACGGCATCGTTCCCACCTCCTCCACCACCATGACGCTGGCGCTCGGCGATGCGCTCGCCATCGCGCTGATGGAGCATCGCCAGTTCACGCCGGACCAGTTCCGCGTCTTCCATCCCGGCGGCAAGCTCGGCGCGCGGCTGGCGAAGGTCTCGGACCTCATGCACCGCACCCTGCCGCTGGTGCCCTCGGGCACGCCGATGGGCGAGGCGCTGATCACCATGAGCCAGAAGGGCTTCGGTGTGCTGGGCGTGACCGGCCCGGACGGCCGGCTCGAGGGCGTGATCACCGACGGCGACCTTCGCCGGCATCTGGACGGGCTGCTCTCGCACAGCGTTGACGAGGTGATGACGCGCAACCCGCGCACCATCGCGCCCGACGCGCTGGCCGAGAAGGCGGTGGCGGTGATGAACGCGAAGAAGATCACCTCGCTCTTCGTCGTCGATCCCGAGGGCACCGGCGCGGCCTTGGGCCTCATCCACATCCACGACTGCCTGCGCGCCGGGGTGGCCTGAGCCATGAACGCGCGGCACGACAACCTTCATTCCCGGCTGGTGGCCTGGCTGAAGATTCTCCTGCCGCTCGCTGCGCTGGCCATCTTGTCGACACTTTTCCTGGTCGCGCGCACCATCGATCCCTCCGACGCCATCCCCTATGCCGATGTGGACGTCGAGGACCGCGTGCGCGAGCCGCGCATGACGGCGCCGACCTGGGCCGGAACCACGAGCGACGGCGCGGCACTGACGGTCGAGGCCGACGAAGCGCGTCCCGGACAGGCCGAAGGCGAGGAAGGCCGCGCCGTCTCGGTCCGCGCGCGGCTGGAGACGCCGGACGGCGCCTCGGCCGGGATGGTGGCGGGAACCGGCGCGCTTGACGGCGAGGCGCGGCTGCTGCGTTTCGGCGGTGGCGTGGAATTCGACACCTCTACCGGATACCGCATCACGACCGACGCACTGACGGCGGCGCTGGACGAGACCGACGTGCGCTCGGACAGCGCCCTTGCCGCGACGGGACCGCTGGGCCAGATTGCCGCCGGCTCGATGCGGCTGAACGAGAGCGCCGAGGCGCCCGGCACCTATGTGCTGACCTTCGGGAATCGGGTGAAGCTGGTATACGATCCGCAGAGGTGATGGACCCGATGTCGATGGGCGTGATGAGGACGATTCTGGCGGTGGCGGCGGCAGTCTGGCTGCCGGCGGCGGCCGCCTTGGCGCAGGGGGCCGAGGTGGCGTTCGGCGGCGGGCTGAAGCAGGACACCTCGCTGCCCGTCGAGATCGAATCCGACCAGCTTCAGGTCAATCAGGCCGACGGCACGGCCGTCTTCTCGGGCAATGTGCGCGTGGCGCAGGGTCCGATGCGCCTTGCCGCGCAATCGGTGCGGGTGGAATACACCCCCGAGGGCGGGGCGATCAGGCGGCTGCACGCCTCGGGCGGGGTGACGCTTGCCAACGAGCGCGAAGCGGCCGAGGCCGCCGAGGCGGTCTATACGATCGACAGCGGCGAGGTGGTGATGACCGGCAACGTCCTGCTGACGCAGGGCCAGAACACCCTGACCGGGCAGCGCCTCGTCATCGACCTCAAGGCCGGGACCGGCCGGATGGAGGGCCGCGTTCAGACCGTCTTCCAGCCGGGCAAGGCGCCATGAACGTGAAGCCCGAATTCGTCGTCACCCGTGGCGAGACCGGCCTGCAGGTCGTGGGCCTGCGGAAAAGCTATCGCCGGCGCCCGGTGATCCGCGACGTGACGATGCATCTCGACCGCGGCGAGGTGGTGGCGCTGCTCGGCCCCAACGGCTCGGGCAAGACGACCTGCTTCTACGCGATCGCCGGCCTGGTCACGCCCGAGGGCGGACAGGTGCTGATCGAGGGGCGCGACGTGACCGCGCTGCCGATGTACCGCCGGGCGCGGCTGGGCATCGGCTACCTGCCGCAGGAGGTCTCGATCTTCCGCGGCCTCTCGGTCGAGGACAACATCCTGGCTGTCCTCGAGATCATCGAGAAGGACCCCCACACCCGGCGCGAGCGGCTCGAGGAGCTTCTGGGGGAGTTTTCCATCGCCCATCTGCGGCGGGCGCCGGCGCTGGCGCTGTCGGGCGGCGAGCGGCGCCGGGTCGAGATCGCGCGCTGTCTTGCCGCAGATCCGCGCTACCTGCTGCTGGACGAACCCTTCGCCGGCGTCGATCCGATCGCGGTGAGCGAGATCCGCCAGCTGGTCCACGCGCTGAAGAACCGCGGTATCGGCGTGCTGATCACCGATCACAACGTGCGGGAAACGCTGGAAATCGTGGATCGCGCCTACATCCTTCACGACGGCACCGTGCTGATGAGCGGCACGACGGACGAGGTCGTCCGCGACGAAATGGTCAGGCGCGTCTATCTCGGGCAGAACTTCCGCATTTCCTGACACCCACCCCTCCGGCCGGGGCGATGCAGTTGCTGTTGACAATGGCAATTCAAAAGCAGCCAATTGGCCTTGATGCGTGCAGAACCCGCCCTCGTCGCCGCTTTCCAGAGGCCCCGCGTACCGGCCCGGCCCCTTGAAGTCCCGGCGTTTGCGCGCATCCGCAATAGCAGATCGGCGGGCACCCCGGTACGGGGCGGACTGGCCTTGCCGTCAATAGGAGGAATCATGCGATACCAGATCAGCGGGAAACAGATCGACATCGGTGAAGCGCTGCAGACCCACGTCAAGTCCGAGCTTGGCGAGGTGATCGAAAAATATGCCCAGCGCCCGACCGAGTCGACCGTCGTCTTTTCGCGCGTTGCGCATGAACATGTCTGCGAGGCGACCATCCACCTTTCCACCGGCCTGACGGCGCAGGCGACCGGCCGCGCGACCGAGATCTACGCCGCCTTCGAAAGCTGCCGCGAGAAGATGGACAAGCAGCTGCGCCGCTACAAGCGCCGCCTGCGGGACCATCACCGTGACCGAACGGCGCCGGTTGAATTCGGCCCGGGTTCCTCCTATATCCTCGCCGGATCCGAGGGAGCCGAGGATGGAGAGCCCGACACGCTTCAGCCGATGGTGATTGCCGAGATGGAGACGAAGGTTCCTTCGATCACCGTGGGCGAAGCCGTGATGCAGCTGGAACTTGCGGGCCACAACATGCTTGTCTTCCGCAATGAAGGTCATGGCGGGGTGAACGTCGTTTACCGTCGGGATGACGGGAACATCGGCTGGATCGACCCGCGCAACAGCAAATAGCGCGCGCCCGAGGCGCAGGACAAGCGACCGCCCATGGAACTATCCAAACTGTTGATGCCGCAAGCCGTTCGGGTTCTGAGTCAGATCACCAGCAAGAAGCGTCTCTTCCAGGAACTGGGAGAGCTCGCCGCTTCTGCCTATGGCCTGAACGCCGCCGTCGCCATCGATGGGTTGCAGGAGCGCGAGAGCCTCGGGCCCACCGGCGTGGGCCACGGCATCGCGTTGCCCCATGCGCGGCTCGAGGACCTCGACCGGATCGTCGGGGTCTTCCTGCGCCTCGAGAAACCGCTCGACTATGACAGCGTCGACCGCCAGCCGGTCGATCTGGTCTTTGCGCTGTTTGCGCCCAAGGATTCGGGGGTCGATCACCTGAAGGCGCTGGCCCTGGTGTCGCGCACCATGCGAGACGCCTCGGTCTGCACCAAGCTGCGGGCGAACTCCGACCCGGCAAAGCTGCACGCCATCCTGACCGAGACCCGCGCGCCCCAGGCGGCCTGAGCCTCAGGCCCGCCAGCAGCCGAAGCCGAAGGTCGCATAGTCGCGCGCATAGGCTTCGCGCGCGGCATCCTCCAGATCGCGGCCCCAGATGGACGCCAGCGGATGCGGCCCGGCATCGGCCTCCGGAGCAACCGGGGGCGCCTCGCATCCGGCCTCTGCCGCCAGATAGGCCAGGGCCTCGCCCATCCGCTCCTCGCGCACGACCAGATCCGGCACCTGGATCTGCGCCATGCCCTGCAGCACATTGCCCTGCGAGGCGAAGTGCGCGCTCACGCGCATCCCGGTCTGGCCCGAGAGGTTCAGCCTGAGGAAGCGCAGGAAGCCAAGGAAGGCCTCACGGAAGGCCGCCGCCTCCATCGCCCCGGCCGCGTCCGGCGGCGGCAGGTCCAGATTGTGGATGCGGTTCAGCGCCTGGCGGATCTCGGGCAGCCTGCCGGTCAGGATCTGGTCGCGGAACCCCGCATGGGCGCGGGCCAGCGGATGACGCAGCACCGTGAAGCTGCGGTGCCCCGGGTGCGCCTTCTTCCACTGGCGCAACGTCTTCTGGCTGAACTCCTCGGCCAGCGGGCCGCCGAAGCCCTCGAGCCAGCGCCGCACCGCCCCTTCCGGTCCGCCGCGGACCGGCATGTAGAGCAGCGGCCCGCCGGCGACGAAGCCCGGCACGCCGGCGCCCCGCCGAGGCTCGAAATTCGGCGTCCGGCTGAGATTGAAACGATCGAGCCGCGCCAGCGACGCGGCCATCTCGTCCGGGTTGGCGACCTTGTCGCGGATCGGCTGGGGGTTCTGCTTCTTCAGGGTCCCGTCGATCGCGGAAAGCCGGCCATCGACGCCAAGGAACCGGGCGAGGCCGTTCAGCACCTCGACCTCGGACAGGTCCTCGTAGTCGAGGTAGAAGGCGGTCTGCCCGGACAGCTGAAGCCCCCGCATCACCTGCATCTGGAACGCCTGCGCCGCCTCCAGATGCGCCTCGAACTCGGCCGCGTCGAAGACGACGGTGGCCGCACGCAGCCGCGTCGCATCCGTCAGCTTCCACTGGCCGGTCTCGCGCGCGATCTTCAGCGAGACGTAGCTTTCCGCGGGGTTGCGCGTCAGCACGATCTTGGCGCAGCGGCGGTCTTCCATCACCGCGGGCAGCACCCGCGGATCGTGGTCGTGGAAGTAGCGGAAGCCGGAGAGGCCGCGCGTTTCGGCCCGCACGCGCGCCAGAAAGCCAAGCGGATCGGCCTCGCGCCTCGTCAGGTCGTGGCCGAAGAGCGCCGTGCAGTCCTTGCTGCCGATGAAATGCGGGTTGAACAGCTCGCCGTGGCAGCGCACGCCGGGCAGCGCATTGAGATTGGCCTCGAGGAAGTTCGAGCCGGTGCGCATCCCGGCAAGCATCACGAAACTGTCGAACACGCGGGTCTCACTTCACCAGATAGGGGCGCGCACGGCGCGGGACGGCCGGCAGGGCATCCGCCGAGGACGGAAAGTCGCCCATCAGCACCGGCTGCATGCCCTCGTTGCGCAGCTTCTGCAGGAACTCGCCGAAGCCGGACAGATCGGCCAGCCGTGGCGCCTCGGCCAGCCGGCGCGCCGAGCGCGGCGTGATCTCGTCGATGATGGCCTGCAACGGCTCGGCCGGGCTTTCGACGAAATCGGCGAGTGTCCAGATCCGCACCCGCGCCTTGGCCCATGTCGCGCGCAAGATGCCGAGGGCATGGCTCTCGATCTTCTGAAGCCGCGCCGCCTCGCGCCGGATGTCGGCGAAGTCGCGCGGCGACCGGGACAGCGGCACGGCCCATGCCCCCGAGATGACCGATATCTGGGCATTCGGGTCGCCGACGAGGAAGGGCAGGATCTCCTGCCCGTCGGCGGGGCCGAACTGGAAGCACTGCCGCTCGCCCCGGGTGTTCCAGATGAGGTTGGTGAGGAAGCTGCGGGGATTGGCATCCCGAAGCGCGGCCGAATCCGACAGCGCGCCGTTGTAGACGGTCTCGCCGCCGGCGAATTCCGCGCGCAGGGGGGCGAACAGGTGGCCGTGCACCCGGGTGCCTGCGACCTTGCCCAGCCAGGGCTCGAAGTTCTCGAACACCTCGGCAAAGCCCGCGAAGACCGAATAGGGCGCGGCGGTCTTGCCGTTCTCCCACTCGGGGTTGGGAAACCGGCTCTGCATGTAGAGGCCGGCGCGCCCGCGGGTCCGACGCTCGGCCGCCTTCGAGAACAGCCGGTCGATCTTGGCCGGGTTCGGCTCTGCCGCGGGCTGGACGCCTGCACCGTCGGACAGGAAACTGCGGTAAAGCCGGTTCGCCTGCGGCCAGATCTTGCGGGCGACGAAGCAGTCCGACCGGCGAAGAAGCTGCAGGTGGTCGTCGTAGAACATGTGCGGCTTGCCTTGGAAGTCGAACTTGGACAGCGTCAGCGAGCGGCTCTCGACATGGGAGGAATGCAGGCGGACCAGGGTCTGGAAATAGCTTTCATCCGGGATCCACACGCGGCGGAAGTAGCGGTCGAAGACCGGACGCCGCGGGTCCTCGACGATGGCCTGCAGCGTCGCCCGCGTCAGGCACCACCACTGGCTGCCCAGATGCGGCACCAGCCCGTCGGGGATGCGGCGGCGGAAGCCGATGCGCCGCTGCAGCCGGACGAAGCTGTCGAACAGCTTGCGCCGCCTGCGCCACGAGAATGGAAAGAGCAGCGTGAACCGCTCGGCGTCGAGGCCGCCGACCGTCCAGCCGACATCCCCGGTCGTCACGGATTCGATGAAGTCCGTGTGCGGACGCTCTTCCAGATAGCGCACAAGCTCCGCCACCGGCCGCAACGGCAGGCACGAGCCGGAGGCAAGATAGACATGGCTCACCTGCGGGAAGTCGCGCAGCATCACCTCGGCCGCCGAGAGCGTTGCCGCGACGAGGCCCCATGAGCCCCATTCGCAGGGATGCCGTGCGCAGAAGCGGATGTCGGGCACATCGGCCAGCAGGCGCTTCAGCTTCTCGTGGCCCTGCGGGCGCACGCGGCTGTCGACATGGATCACGACCGGGCAGCCGTGCCGGGCCCAGTGCCGTGCGACCTGTGCCGCCCGGTCGAAGGCGGTGTGGCAGAGCATGATGAAGCCCGTGGCCACTGTGCCCCCTCAGGCCCAGTTGCCCTTGGACATCAGCCCGAGGATCTCGAGCTGGCGCCAGTTCAGGTATTTCTCGCTCCACTTGCACCAGAGGTCGGGGCTGCGGCTCAGCCCCTCGTGATAGGCGCGGTATTCGTGGCTGTTGGCAAAGTGCTGGCGGCGCTGCATCTCCTCCTCGGCCTTGGCAGCGAAGGTGTCGAGGAACTTGGCGTGGAGCAGCACGCCCGAAGCCTTCTCGCCACCCCATTCGTCGAAGACGGCATTGAGCCCCCGGGGCAGCAGCATGTGGGTGGAACTGGCGTAGCAGTAGCGCCTGCTCCATTTCACCAGCGGGATCTTGTTCAGCGCGGGCGCCCGGCCCGGCCGGTCAGCGAAGAACGCCCGGGCGCGCGGCCCCCCCTGGATCCACAGGTTCCCGAAAAACGCATTGCGCGAGACGGTGTAGTTGCCGCTGTCGAACCAGCAGGCGATCTCGAACGGGTCCTGACCTTCGCGGTAGGGGCGGGCGCCGATCGGACCCTTGGGATACATGTCCAGCAGCATCGCGCTGAAGGACTTGATCGACGAGGCCTCCAGCCAGTCGGTCAGCGCCCGCAACGGCCGCGTGTCGCAGAACGGGAAGACGAGGAACTCGTCCGGGTCGACCGTCAGGCACCAGTGGCGGTCGCCATGCCGGCGGAGCAGCCAGTTGAGCCAGTCCATGCCGAACCGCGCCTGCTTGTAGCTTTTCGCCGTGTGCCATAGCGAGACGTCCGGTTGTTCGGCCAGATACTCGCGCGAGCCGTCGGTCGAGTCGTTGTCCACGATGAAAAAGTGGTTCACGCCCTGCTCGCGGTAGTAGCGGAGAAACCACGGCAGACGGATCCGCTCGTTCCGCAGCGTGCTGAACAGCAGGATGTCGTCGCCCCTGACCCCGCCGGCGCGGAAGGTCACCTGGCGCAACTCGAAGCTCCGGCGCATTGCACGCAGAAGCCGCGTCCTGCGGGCGAGCCTCAGCCTGTATGTGGTGATGATACCCAAGCGCCCCTCGTCCCGGAGCCTGTGCCCCGTCGTCGAGGCGCCCCTAGACGCAGGAGAAGACCATCCGGAAATGATCCTCCCATGTCGGCGCGGGCCGCCCCGGTCCCCGCTGGCCGCGGCGCCGTTGCCCCCACGCCGCGATCGTCTCGGTCCAAAGATACCGGTCGGCCGGATCAAGGTAAACGGGATAGTCGCTCAATGTTTCGCGGATCGCCGGCAGCGGGCTGCTCAGGACGGGCACGCCCAGCGCCGCCGCCTCGACGGGGGGAAGGCCGAACCCTTCCGCGAAGCTCGGGAACAGCAGCGCCTCCGCGCCGGCAAGAAGGCTGGCCACCGCCCCGTCGCCCAAGCCCGGCCACTCGAAGACGGTACGCCCGCGCCAGGGTCCGGCATCGAGGCGGCGGAACAGCGCCGGATCCGCCCAGCCGCGCGTGCCGAGGATCAGCAGCGCGGGCACATCGGCTTCGGGCAGGCGGGCATGCAGCGCGTCCCAGACATCGAGGAGCAGCGCATGGTTCTTCCGCGGCTCCAGCGTCCCGAGCGCCACGAAGTAGGGGCGCGGCGGCGGCAGGCCCGGCGGCAGGGATGTGGGGTCGGGGCGAAGGGGACCTACGCCCAGGGGCGCCACGATCCCGGCCGGCACCCGTGGCAGGCGCGCCTCGGTGCGTCGGCGCGCGTCCGCGGTGCTGTGGATCACAAGATCGGCATGGGCCGAGACCGCCGCGATCTTGCGCGCGAAGACGGCCGGGACTCCGGCCCGGGCAAATTCGGGATGATCCAGCGGGATGACGTCATGCACGAAGACCGCGATCCGAACGCCGGCCGCCCGCAGCCGGCGGAGGCCCTTGTCCGTCAGGTTCGAATGCCCGGTATTGAGATAGGACGCGCCCTGCGGCAGGTGGCGGCGCAGCATCGACGCGAGCCGCCACGGCGGGCAGCCATCCAATGCAAGGCGACGAAGATCGGCTTCGAGCCGCGCACGGGCCGGCTGGCGCAGGCGCAGCAGCCGCCCCGGAATATCGGACGGCCCGGTGGGCCGCCCGCCCATTCGGTCGCGCAGGGCGATCATGCCGCTACGGTCGATGAGGAGATACCCGAGGGGCACGCGCAGAAGGCCGAAGGCCGGCTCGTCCCGCGCGAGCAGTTCGTCAAGATAGGCCGCCTCGACGCGGTCGACCCCGGTGAGCGGCCCCCGGCCATGGCGCGACGCAAGCCGCGTCAGGTCGAGAAGCCGCGCCATGACGGATGTTTACTGAGCCGCCTTCTCCAGCGCCATCATGTCGTGCAGATAGCCCGAGAACTCGTCGCGCAGGTCCGGCCGCGCAAGCCCGAAGGCCACCGTCGCCTGCAGGAAGCCCGCCTTGGAGCCGCAGTCGTAACGCTGGCCGCGGAAGCGGAAGCCGTAGACCTTGCCCGAGCCCTCGATCTCTTCCGCGATCGCGTCGGTCAGCTGGATCTCGCCCCCCACGCCTTCCTTCTTGCGGTTGAGGTTGTTCAGGATCTTGGGCGACAGGATGTAGCGACCGATCACGGCAAGGTTCGACGGCGGGTTCACCTTCGGCTTCTCGACCATGCCGTTGACCTTGACGATCGAGCCCATGTCCTCCTCGACCGAGAGCACGCCATAGGCCGAGGCCTTCTCGGGCGGCACCTCCATCGCGGCGACCATGTTGCCACCGGTCTGCTCGTAGGCCTCGACCATCTGCTGAAGGCAGGGTTTCTCGGCCGCGATCACGTCGTCGGGCAGCATGACCGCGAAGGGCTCGTCACCGATCAGGCGGCGGGCACACCAGACGGCATGGCCAAGGCCAAGCGGCTTGTGCTGGCGCACATAGGCGATGGCCCCGCTTTCCATGTTCGTCTGCTCGAGCACCTCGAGCAGGTGCTCCTTGCCGGGCTTCTGAAGGGCGGCCTCAAGCTCGGGGGCGTTGTCGAAGTAATCCTCCAGCGCGCTCTTGCCGCGCGAGGTGACGAAGATGAATTCCTTGATGCCGGCCGCCCGCGCCTCGTCGATCGCATATTGGATCAGGGGGCGGTCGACCAGCGTCATGATCTCTTTCGGAATCGACTTGGTTGCCGGCAAAAAGCGCGTCCCGAGTCCCGCAACTGGAAAGACGGCCTTGGTAACCTTTTTTGTTGTCATAGCTCTCACTCTGGTTCGCCTGCCCTGATCCGCAGGCACCGTGCAAACTACACGGAGTTGGAACGGGCCGCACCATACAGCGGCGATGTGTCGGCAATTTGGTGCCGGTAAGGAAAGTTCCCGCAATTCGACCGATTGCCGCAAAAATTGATGGGTCTCGTCTCGGAAAGGCGCAGTTGCTCTTCCGCGATGCGCTGCCGGCGGCTCCGGAGGCGCAGGCGGGGCCCGTCGCGCAGCGCTGGGCCGAACAGGCCGCCGGACTGCAGCCAGAAGCCATCGGGATGGAAGGCGTGGCGGTGCGGACGGGCGGTGGCGTCCAGCAGGAACAGGGTGACCACGCAGCCCTCGGCCACCGCTTTCCGCGCCTCCGCCAACAGCTTGCGCCCCAGGACGGGCGATCCGCCAAGAACCCGTCCCGGCCGCGGCCCCGTGCCGGGAAAGTGCAGGAAGGGCGGCCCGGTGTCGGGCAGCGGCGCGAGTGGCGCCAGCGGACGGCTCCGCCCCTCCTCCAGCCCGGCGTCGAGGGTCCGCATCAGGCGGCGGACGTCCCCGGGCTCCAGCCGGCCCGAAACCATGTGGCGGACCAGACGGAGGCGCTGGGAAGTTCTCAGCGCCGCCACCGCCTCGGGCCAATCCGACACCGCGGCATGGCGCCGCAGGAAGACGAGGCTGCTCGCGCCGATCTCGAAGAGCGAGGCGGGGACGCGGTCGGCCCGGCGGTGCGGCCCGGCGGCGAATCCATGATGGACCTGCGCCAGCGGCACGATGGCCGTCAGGCCCGCGGGGCCAAGTCGCCGGCAAAGATCCGTCTCGTCCAGATAGAACCGGAAGGCCGGGTCGAACCCGCCAACCGACAGCAGGCTCTTGCGGCGGAAGGCGGCGCAGGTGCCCTGCACCCGCGGCACGAGATCGCCACGGGGGGCGCAGAGCGTGACGCCTTGCGGATCCACGGCGAGAGGATGATCGATCCCGCAGCGATCCACGGCCGCGGCGCGCCACTGGAACGAGATCCCGTTCCGCCCGCGCACGAAGCCGCCGGAGGCCACAACGCGCGCATTCTCGAAGGGCGCCACGAGGCGCGAGAGCCAGGTCGGCTCGGGCACCGCATCGTCGTCGAGGAAGGCCACCACCTCGCCCGCCGACCGGACAATGCCCGCGTTGCGCGCCGCCGAGATGTTGGGCGCGTCGAAGGCCACCCGCTTGATCGGCAGGTCGGGCAGCGCGGCCAGCCCCGGCGCGTCCGCCACGACCACCAGTTCGAAGCAGGGATGATCCTGCTGCCTGATGGCGGTGACGGCGCGGGCCAGCAGATCGGGCCGGCCGCGGCTGACCACGATCAGGCTGGCTTTCATCCCGCCTGCATCTCGGCCAGCATCGCCTCGATGCGTGCGACGTCCTCGGGGTTGTTCAGCTCCCAGAACTGCCGGCCGCGGGCCTCGACCTCGACGCAGAGCACGCGGCGGCCGTTCTCGAGGAAGCGGAGCTGCTCCAGCCCCTCCAGTTCCTCCAGCGGGCCGACCGGCCACTGCGGATAGACCGAGAGTGTCGAGGGCCGGTAGGCATAGACGCCGACGTGGTGGAAGACCGGCGTCCATTCGTCGTCGGCATGGGTCCTGCCGGTGTAGGGAATCACTTCCTTGGAGAAGTAGAGAGCGTGGCGCGTCACGCCGAAGACCACCGTCGTGCCACCCACCCGGCCGGCGCGGCGGTCGGCGAGGAAGCCGTTCAGCGCCCGCCCGTCGCAGCGCAGCACCGGCGTCGCCACATCGGCCGAGGGATCGTCGCGCAGCCCCGCCACAAGGTCCTCGATGAACCACGGCGGGGTCAGCGGCGCATCGCCCTGCAGGTTGACCACGATCTCGTGGCCCGGCAACAGCGCGGTCACCTCGGCGCAGCGTTCGGTGCCGTTGCGGCAGGCCTGCGAGGTCATCACCACCTCGGCGCCGAACCCTTCCGCCGCGGCGCGGATACGCTCGTCGTCGGTGGCGACCACCACGCGGTCAACGCCGCGCACGGCCATCGCGGCCTCCCAGCTGCGCCGGATCAGCGATTTCTCGGTGCCGTCCGGGTCGCGCAGGGTGACGAGCGGCTTGCCGGGGTAGCGGGTCGAGGCATAGCGGGCGGGAATGGCGATCAGGACGGACATGCTTCAGGCCTTCAGCGTGACGCCGGGGGCGTAGGCGATGAAGAACGGGTTGTCCCAGCCCTGCTTGCCATAGCCGAGCGGCGTGTGGTCGTCGAAGCGCACGACATGGCCGCCGGCGCCGCGCAGGACGGCATCGCCGGCCGCGGTGTCCCATTCCATCGTCCGGCCGAGTCTCGGATAAAGGTCGGCCTCGCCGCTCGCCACGAGGCAGAACTTCAGGCTGGATCCCGCGCTCGTCATGTCCTTCACGGCATATTTCGCGATGTAGTCGTCGGTCGCCTTGTCGCGGTGCGATTTCGAGGCAACCACCATCAGCGCCCCGTTGTCCGGCGTCGAGACCGAAAGGCGGCGCAGGTTGCCCGGCTTCTGCTTGTCGAGCGCGCCCGCCTCCTCGACCGAGGTGCCGTCGGGCTGGGTGTAGAACAGCCGGCCCTTTGCGGGGGCATAGACCACGCCCAGAACCGGAACGCCCTCCTCGACATAGGCGATGTTCACGGTGAAGTCGCCGCGACGCTGGACGAATTCCTTGGTTCCGTCCAGCGGATCGACGATCAGGAAGGTCTTCGCCTGCAGCGCGTGCGAGGCCGCCTGCTCCTCGGTGATCAGCGGGATGTCCGGACAGGCCGCGCGCAGCCCGGCCGAGATCAGCGCGTCCGCGGCCTCGTCCGCCTCGGTTACCGGGCTTGTGTCCGACTTTGCCTTCACCTCGAAGTCGGGGCCGTTGTAGACCTCCATGATCCGGTCGCCGGCTTCGAGCGCGAGACGGCGAATCAGCGGGACGAGCTCTTGGTAATTCATGCGGCACCCTCGCGCGTGTTGATTGGCGGCGTCTGCGTCCTTATCATCGCTCCGCAGGGAAACGGCAAGGTTTCCATGGCAGAAGCGACGGAACTCCGTCGGCATGCGAGGTTCGGGTAGACGATGTTCCGGTCGCAGAGACGTGCAACGGCGATCGGCTCGGGCCTTGCCCTGCTCGAACTGATCTTCCATTCCGCCGTGCGCTCGATCCGGCAGTCACACGGCAATGCCGTGGTTGGCCTGCTGCTCAACCTGGCGCAGACGATCCTGATGGTCGTCGTCTTCTACCTGATCTTCGAGATGGTCGGCCTGCGGGGCGCCGCGATCCGCGGCAACTACCTGCTGTTCATGATGTCCGGCATCTTCATGTACATGACCCACGTGAAGGCGATCGGCGCCGTCCTCAAGGCGGATGGCCCGACCTCGGCGATGATGAAGCACGCGCCGATGAACACCGTGGTCTCGATCTCGGCGGCGGCCCTCGGCGCGCTCTACATCCAGGTGCTGTCGGTGACCGTGGTGCTCTATTTCTACCACGTGGTGATCGAGCCGATCACCATCGACCAGCCGGTCGGCGCCATGGGGATGCTGCTTCTGTCGTGGATCACCGGCGTGGCGATCGGCATGGTGTTCCGCGCCGCGCGGCCCTGGCAGCCCACGGCGGTTGGCCTCGTCTCGTCGATCTACATGCGGGCGAACATGATCGCCTCGGGCAAGATGTTCGTGGCCAATGCCGTGCCCGGCTTCGTGCTGCAGTTCTTCGACTGGAACCCGCTGTTCCACACCATCGACCAGGGGCGCGGCTTCATCTTCCTGAACTACTTCCCGCATCACAGCTCCATCGGCTATCCGGTGGTGGTGATGCTGGCCTGCCTGATGATCGGCCTGATGGGCGAGTTCTATACCCGCATGCACGCCTCGATGAGCTGGGGAGCCGGCCGCTAGGCCAATCAGCGCTTGCGTCGCCGGGGCAATCGGCCTATACGCCAAGCCATAGCGGCGCCTCGGCCTCCAACCCCGACGGCTCCACCGATGATCGCAACGGGCCGCTTGGCCCGTTTTTTCGTTTGGGGATCACCCATGTCCGACCTCGTCGCCAAGACCGCCATCGACCGGAGATTAGCCGACATCGTCGGCCCCGTGATCGAGGGCATGGGATTCGAGCTTGTCCGCCTCCGGCTGATGAGCGGCAAGACCCGCACATTGCAGATCATGGCCGACCGGCCCGAAGGCGGGATCGTGGTGGACGAATGCGCCGACATCTCGACCGCGGTCTCGGCCGTGCTCGACGTGGAAGACCCGATCGAGGACAACTATACGCTCGAGGTCTCGAGCCCCGGCATCGACCGGCCGCTGACCCGGCTGAAGGACTTCGATACCTGGACGGGCTACGAGGCCCGGATCGAGACCTCGGAGCTGATCGACGGCCGCCGCCGCTTCAAGGGCGAGCTGGCCGGCACCGAGGGCGACGAGGTGCTGATCACCATCGAGGATGGCAAGGACGGCTTCGTCACCATCGGGCTGAAGTTCGACTGGCTCGCGGATGCGAAACTGATCCTCACCGACGATCTGATCGCCGAGATGCTGCGCCAGAAGAAGGCGAGCGGCAATTTCGACGAAAGCCAGTTCGACGAGATCCAGGAATCCGAGGGCGAGGAGGCCGACGAGGCCGAGACGCCCGAAACCCGCCACTGACCGCACATCCGGAGCACGACCATGGCAATCACCTCTGCCAACCAGCTTGAACTGCTGCAAACCGCCGAGGCGGTCGCGCGGGAGAAGATGATCGATCCGGACCTGGTGATCCAGGCGATGGAGGAAAGCCTCGCCCGCGCCGCGAAGTCGCGCTACGGCTCGGATCTCGACATCCGGGTGAAGATCGACCGCAAGACGGGCCGCGCCACCTTCGCGCGCATCCGCACCGTGGTCGAGGACGAGGCGGTCGAGAATCACCACGCCCAGCTGACGGTGAAGCAGGCGAAGGCCTACAAGGCCGATCCCCAGATCGGCGACGAGATCATCGACGAGGTGCCGCCGGTGGACCTCGGCCGGATCGCGGCCCAGTCGGCCAAGCAGGTGATCCTGCAGAAGGTGCGCGAGGCCGAGCGCGACCGCCAGTACGACGAGTTCAAGGACCGCAAGGGCTCGATCATCAACGGCGTGGTCAAGCGTGAGGAATACGGCAACATCATCGTGGACATCGGCCGCGGCGAGGGCATCCTGCGCCGCAACGAGAAGATCGGCCGCGAAAGCTATCGCCCGAACGACCGCATCCGCGCCTATATCAAGGACGTCCGCCGCGAGGCCCGCGGCCCGCAGGTGTTCCTGTCGCGCACCGACCCGCAGTTCATGGCCGAGCTCTTCAAGATGGAAGTGCCCGAGATCTACGACGGCATCATCGAGATCAAGGCCGTGGCCCGCGACCCCGGTTCGCGTGCCAAGATTGCCGTCATTTCCTATGACAACTCGATCGACCCGGTTGGCGCCTGCGTCGGCATGCGCGGCAGCCGCGTTCAGGCCGTGGTGAACGAGCTTCAGGGCGAGAAGATCGACATCATTCCGTGGAATCAGGATCAGGCCACGTTCCTCGTGAACGCGCTGCAGCCGGCCGAAGTGTCCAAGGTCGTGATCGACGAGGAAGCCGGCAAGATCGAGGTGGTGGTGCCGGACGAGCAGCTCTCGCTCGCCATCGGCCGCCGCGGCCAGAACGTGCGGCTCGCCAGCCAGCTGACCGGCCTCGACATCGACATCATGACGGAAGCCGACGAATCGGCCCGCCGGCAGGCCGAGTTCGCCGAGCGGACGAATCTCTTCATGGAGACCCTTGATATCGACGAGATGATGGCCCAACTTCTGGTGGCCGAAGGGTTCACCAACCTCGAGGAAGTGGCCTACGTCGATACCGAGGAACTGCTCTCCATCGACGGGTTCGACGAAGACACGGCTGCCGAGCTTCAGGCCCGTGCCCGCGACCATCTGGAAGAAGCCAACCGAAAGGCGCTCGAATCTGCCCGTGCCCTCGGCCTCGAGGATTCGCTGGCGAATTTCGAGGGGCTGACCCCGCAGATGCTCGAGGCGCTGGCCAAGGACGGCATCAAGACGCTGGAAGATTTCGCCACCTGCGCCGACTGGGAACTGGCCGGCGGCTGGACCACGGTGAACGGCCAGCGGGTGAAGGACGAAGGCGTCCTCGAGAAGTTCGACGTGAGCCTCGAGGAAGCGCAGCATCTGGTGATGACCGCGCGCGTCATGCTCGGCTGGGTCGATCCGACCGAGCTTGAGAAGGCCGACGAGGAAGAGGAAACGGAGGGCGAGGCCTGAGCCTCGCGGATCCGATGACTCGCGGGGGCCGGGACGACATGCGGGACGAGCCGGAACGGCGCTGTCTTGCCACGGGCGAGAGCCAGCCGAAGGCCGGCCTGATCCGCTTCGGGCTGGGTCCTGACGGTCAGGTGGTGCCCGACGTGCTCGGGCGCCTGCCGGGTCGGGGCATGTATGTCTCGGCCGACCGCAAGGCGATCGAGAAGGCTGCGGCCAAGGGCCTGTTTGCCCGCGCCGCGCGCCAGCCGGTGAAGGTGCCCGACGGTCTCGCCGACCTTGTCGAGGCGCAACTCGCCCGGCGGGTGATCGACCTGATCTCTCTTGCACGCAAGGCGGGCGAGGCGGTGACGGGATACGAGAAGGTGAAGGACTGGCTGACGAAGGACGAGGCGGAAGTTCTCGTCCAGGCCAGTGACGGGTCGGAGCGCGGCAAATCGAAGCTGCATCCGCCCGGTGGAAAAGGGTCGTTCATAGGTTGCCTGACAGCCCGGGAATTGGGTTTGGCTTTCGGCCGTGAACATGCGATACACGGCGCGCTCGCGGCTGGTGGACTCACGACGCGCGTTGTAGAGGAAGCGGCCAGACTGGCCGGGCTTCGCGGGCAGATCGGCGGCAGGGCCGCCGGAAGGGATACGAAAGACGCATGAGCGATACAGACGGCAAGAAACCCCTCGGCCTGGGTGGCGGCTCGCGTTCGGGCCAGGTGAAGCAGAGCTTCAGCCACGGCCGCACGAAGAGCGTCCTGGTCGAAACGAAGCGCAAGCGCGTGGTCGTGCCGAAGCCGGGTGCCGCGGGGGCTTCCGCGACGACCAGCTCGCCGTCCCATCTGGGCGACCCGGCCAAGCGGCCCGCCGGCATCTCCGATGCCGAGATGGAGCGCCGCCTCGCCGCGCTGCGCGCCGCGAAGCTGCGTGAGGTCGAGGACGCCAAGCGCCGCGAGGAAGAAGAGCGTCAGCGCGAGGAAGAACGCCAGCGCCGCCGCGAGGAACTCGAGGCGAAGGAGCGCGAGGAGCGCGAACGCGTCGAGGCTCTGCGCCAGAAGGCCGAGGACGAGGAACGCGCCCGCAAGGAGGCCGAAGAGGCCGCCCGCCGCGCCGAGGAGGCCAAACGCGCCCCGGCACGTCCGGCGCCCGCCGCGACCGCGCCGCAGCCCGCCGCCACCGAGTCCCGCGCCTCCGCGCCGGCCTCGGCCAAGCCGGGCCTGCCGCCCTCGCGCAAGGAGCGCGAGCGTGAGGTCGAACGCGACCGCGCGACCAAGAAGGACGATTCGCGCCGCTCCGGCAAGCTGACCCTGAACGAGGCGCTTTCGGGCGAAGGCGGTCGCACGCGCTCGCTCGCCGCCATGAAGCGCAAGCAGGAGAAGGCGCGCCAGAAGGCGATGGGCTTCGGCTCCAAGCCCGAGAAGCAGGTGCGCGACGTGCAGCTGCCGGAAACCATCGTGGTGCAGGAGCTTGCCAACCGCATGGCGGAGCGGGCGGCCGATGTGGTCAAGGCGCTCATGAAGATGGGCATGATGGTCACGATGAACCAGTCCATCGACGCCGACACGGCCGAGCTGGTGATCGAGGAATTCGGCCACCGTGCTGTCCGGGTGTCGGACGCCGACGTGGAACACGTTATCGACACGGTCGAGGATAAGGCCGAGGATCTTCAGCCGCGCCCGCCGATCATCACGATCATGGGCCACGTCGACCACGGCAAGACCTCGCTTCTGGACGCGATCCGCAAGACCAGCGTGGTCTCGGGCGAAGCCGGCGGCATCACGCAGCACATCGGCGCCTATCAGGTGACCACCGAACGCGGCGCTGTGCTGACCTTCCTCGACACGCCCGGCCACGCGGCCTTCACCTCTATGCGGGCCCGTGGCGCGCAGGTGACGGATATCGTCGTGCTGGTGGTGGCTGCCGATGACGCGGTGATGCCGCAGACGATCGAGGCGATCAAGCACGCGAAGGCCGCGAAGGTCCCGATGATCGTGGCGATCAACAAGATCGACAAGCACGATGCGGACCCGAACAAGGTGCGCACCGACCTGCTGCAGCACGAGGTGATCGTCGAGAAGATGTCGGGCGACGTGCTCGATGTCGAGGTTTCGGCCAAGACCGGTCAGGGGCTGGACGAGCTGCTCGAGAACATCGCGCTTCAGGCCGAACTTCTCGACCTGCGCGCCAACCCGAAGCGGCAGGCGCAGGGCGCGGTGATCGAGGCCAAGCTCGACGTCGGCCGCGGCCCGGTCGCGACGGTGCTGGTGCAGCACGGCACGCTGAAGCGCGGCGACATCTTCGTCGTCGGCCAGCAGTGGGGCAAGGTGCGCGCGCTGGTCAACGACAAGGGCGAACGCGTGGACGAGGCCGGGCCGTCGGTTCCGGTCGAGGTTCTGGGCCTGAACGGCACGCCGGAAGCCGGTGACGTGCTGAACGTGGTCGAGACCGAAGCGCAGGCCCGCGAGATCGCCGACTACCGCGAGAAGGCGGCCCGCGACAAGCGCGCCGCGGCCGGCGCCGCAACGACGCTCGAGCAGCTGATGGCGAAGGCGAAGGCCGATCTGGACGTCGCGGAACTGCCGGTGGTGGTGAAGGCCGACGTGCAGGGCTCGGCCGAGGCGATCGTTCAGGCGCTGGAGAAGGTCGGCAACGAGGAAGTCCGCGTGCGCGTGCTCCACTATGGCGTGGGCGCGATCACCGAGACCGACATCACGCTGGCCGAGGCTTCGCAGGCCGCCGTCATCGGCTTCAACGTCCGGGCCAATGCCTCGGCGCGTCAGGCCGCGAACCAGAAGGGCGTCGAGATCCGCTACTACAGCGTGATCTACGACCTGATGGACGATGTGAAGAAGGCGGCCTCGGGCCTGCTCAAGGCCGAAGTGCGCGAGCATTTCATCGGCTATGCCGCGATCAAGGAGGTCTTCAAGATCACCGGCGTCGGGATGGTGGCGGGCTGCCTCGTCACCGAGGGCGTGGCGCGCCGTTCGGCAGGCGTGCGCCTGCTGCGCGACAACGTGGTGATCCACGAGGGCACGCTGAAGACGCTGAAGCGCTTCAAGGACGAGGTCAAGGAAGTGCAGTCCGGCCAGGAATGCGGAATGGCCTTCGAACGCTACGAGGACATCCGCCCCGGCGACGTCATCGAGATCTTCGAGCGCGAGGAGGTCCAGCGCAAGCTGGCCTGATCCTCGCGGTCAGAAAACAGAAAGGCCGGGCGCAAGCCCGGCCTTTTCCATGGCGATGACCTTGTCCCGTCAGGCGGGATCAGGCGACGCGTTTCGACGGGATCGGATATCCGACAAAGTTCTTTTCGTCCACGCGCACGACAACCTTGCCGTCCGCAAGATGGCCGACGACAAGGCCCTGAACCGAGACGCAACTGCCGATCGTGATAGTCCTGAGCATGTGCTTTCCCCCAAAGCGAGTTTCCCACCCTCAGGCTAGTCACAAACCGATAAATAAACACTCACGATTTTCGTCGTAGAGCCTTATTGAGGTGCGACATATGAACGAATGATACCCATATGTCACAACTTCGTGTCAAAGCCAGTCGCGCAGGATCGGGATCAGTGGCAGGTCGGCCGGCGGCATGGGGTAGTCGCGCAGCGCCTGCGGTCTCACCCAGGCCAGCCTCTGGCCCTCCTGCGGCTGGACGATTCCCTCCCAGCGGCGGCAGGCGAAGAGCGGCATGAGAAGGTGGAAGCCGTCGTAGCTGTGGCTGGCGAAGGTCAGTGGCGCGAGGCAGCTTGCCTTCGTCTCGATGCCCAGCTCCTCCCTCAGCTCGCGGATCAGCGCCGCTTCGGGCGTTTCGCCCTGTTCCACCTTGCCGCCCGGAAACTCCCAGAGGCCGGCAAGCGACTTGCCCTCGGGCCGCTGGGCCAGAAGCACCCGGCCGTCGCCATCGATGAGGGCGACGGCCGAAACCAGCAGCAGCTTCACGAGCGGTAGTCGGCGTTGATGTCGATGTAGCGGTGGGTGAGGTCGCAGGTCCAGACCGTGCGGGATGCCTGCCCCAGTCCGAGATCCACCGCGATCTGCAACTCGGCCCGCTTCATGTAGGCCGCGCCGTCCTCCTCGCGGTAGTCGGGGCTGCGCCAGCCCTTCTCGGCCACGAGGATGTCGCCGAAGCGGATCGAGAGCCGGTCGCGATCGGCCTGAGCGCCGGACTTGCCGACCGCCATCACGATGCGGCCCCAGTTCGGATCCTCGCCCGCCACCGCGGTCTTCACCAGCGGCGAATTCGCGATCGCCATGGCCACGCGATGCGCGTCCTCGGGCGTGGCGGCGCCGGTGACCTTCACCTCGACGAATTTCGTCGCGCCCTCGCCGTCGCGCACCACCTGCTGCGCAAGGTCGAGCATCACCCGCCCCAGCGCCGTCTCGAAGTCACGGCCGGCCTTGGAGCGGCCGTTCAGCTCGGCCGCCGGGCTGGCGCCGGTGGCGGCAAGGATCAGCGCGTCCGAGGTCGAGGTGTCGCTGTCCACCGTGATCGCGTTGAAGGTGGCATCCACCTGACGCGACAGCATCTTCTGCAACAGCGGCTGGCCGATCTTCGCATCCGTGAAGATGTAGACCAGCATGGTCGCCATGTCGGGCGCGATCATCCCCGAACCCTTCGCGATGCCGGCGATGCGGATCTCGCCGCCCTCGCCCTGCACCGTGGCGCAGGCACCCTTGGGGAAGGTGTCGGTGGTCATCATGGCACGGGCGGCCATCTCGATGCCGCCTTCGTCCAGCTGCGCCACAAGCTCGGGGATCTTCACGGTGATGCGTTCGTAGGGCAGCGGCTCGCCGATCACCCCGGTCGAGGAGGAAAACACCCGCTCGACCGGCAGGCCCAGCGCCCCGGCCACGCCGCCGGTCACAGCCTCGACCGCCTCGACGCCCACCGCGCCGGTGAAGGCGTTCGAGTTGCCCGAGTTCACGATGATCGCGGCCCCCGCCTCGGACGGCTTGCCGATCTTCGACTGGCAGTCGAGCACGCAGGCCGCTCGGGTCGAGGACCGGGTGAAGGCGCCCGCCACCGCCGTGCCCGGCGCAAGCCGGATCAGCATCACGTCCTTGCGGTTGGCGTAGCGCACGCCGGCCTCGACGGCGGCAAAATCCACCCCGCCGATCACCGGCAGGGCGGGGAAACCTTCGGGGGCCAGCGGCGAGACCATCTTGGCGGGCTTCGGCTCCGGGGCGCTCTTGCCCTCCTTCACCTTCGCCCTCAGCTTCGACACCTTCTTCTGCAGTGCCTTCGCCTCGGCCTTCCAGTCGGTCTTCGCCATGCCCGTGCCCCCGGTTGCGGATCAGTCGAGCAGTTCTTCCTTCCGAAGCGTCGCCGGGTCAATCCCCTCGCCGGGCCGGGTGATCTCGGCCTTCGACGTCACCGCGTCGATATGGCTCGCGATGGCCTCCTGCTCGATCTGGGCGGCAAGCTCGTCCCGCATCTCGTCGAGCGACGGCGCCTGCGCGATCCGGGTCTCGTTCAGCTTGATGAGGTGCCAGCCGAACTGGGTCTGGATCGGGCCCGCGACGGTGCCGGGCTTCATCGAGACCACGGCATCCTCGAAGGGCTTCACCATCATGCCGAGCCCGAACCACCCGAGCGAGCCGCCATTGGCCGCGGCGCCGTCCGACGAATGCTGCTTGGCCAGTTCGGCGAAGTCCGCCCCGCCGTCGATCTCGGTCTTGAGCTTCGCGGCCTCGTCCTCGGTCTTCACCAGGATATGCGAGGCATTGTATTCGGTCTGCGGTGCGGCATCGGCGAAGCGCGCGTCATAGGCCGCCTGCAGCTTCTCGTCCGTCACGGCGCCTTGGACCACCTTCTTCAGCGCCACGGCCGACAGGAAGCCGCGCTGTTCGTTCTGCAGGGACAGCGTGTCGCGCTTGGTGATCGACCCCTCGACCGACTGCGCCAGCGCCGCCTGCTGGATCAGCTGCTCGAGAATGCCCTTGAACAGCGCGTCATCCGGCAGGGTCTGATATTGTTCGGGCAGGCCGCCGCGCAGCGCGATCATGTGGCCCATGGTGATGTCCTGCCCGTTGACAGTGGCGACGACCGTGTCGGCGGTCACCTCGTCCGCCGGCGCGGGGGTGGCCAGCGCCAGTGCGCAGAGGGCCGCGACCGACACGCCCTGCCAGAACTTCGCCATGTTCGCCATTCTCACCTTCTCCTGAACGGGCGCGCCCTTGCGCGACGTTGACTTGACACTGCCATCCCCTTACATCGCTTGGGTCGCGTGAGCCGGGGAAAAGGCTTCCCGCCCTTCTAGGGGATGGCAGGGAGCCGGAGCAAGGCCGCAGGCTCACACGATCATGTCAAGAGCACTTGGCTTGTCAGGAACGACCAGGCGGAGAAAACATGCTGGGTCTCGGAACGCTCGCGCGCAAGATCTTCGGAACGCCCAACGACCGCAAGGTGAAATCCGTCCGGCCCCTCGTGGCCCGCATCAACGAGCTTGAAGCGGAGTTCCAGGTGCTCTCGGACGAGGGCATCAGGCAGAAGACGGCCGAGTTCCAGCGCCGGGTCCAGGAAGGCGGCGAGAGCCTCGACGATCTTCTGCCCGAAGCCTTCGCCAACTGCCGCGAGGCCGCGCGCCGCGCGCTTGGCCTGCGCGCCTTCGACGTGCAGCTGAAGGGCGGGATCTTCCTGCACCAGGGCAACATCGCCGAGATGAAGACGGGCGAGGGCAAGACCCTCGTCGCGACCTTCCCGGCCTACCTGAACGCGCTTGCCGGCAAGGGCGTGCATGTGGTGACCGTGAACGACTACCTCGCCAAGCGCGACGCCGAGTGGATGGGCAAGGTCTATGCCCACCTCGGCCTGACGACCGGCGTGGTCTATCCCTACCAGCCCGAAGAGGAAAAGAAGGCCGCCTACAAGGCCGACATCACCTATTCGACGAACAACGAACTCGGCTTCGACTATCTGCGCGACAACATGAAGTCCTCGAAGGAGGAGATGAAGCAGCGCGGCCATTTCTTCGCCATCGTCGACGAGGTGGACTCGATCCTGATCGACGAGGCGCGCACGCCGCTGATCATCTCGGGTCCGAGCCAGGACCGCAGCGACCTTTACCAGAAGATCGACCGGCTGATCCCCGAGGTGACGGAAGAGCACTTCAAGCTGGACGAGAAGGCGCGCAACGTCACCTTCACCGAGGAAGGCAACGAATTCGTCGAGCGCCGCCTGCATGAGCTGGGCCTGCTGCCCGAGGGCCAGTCGCTCTACGATCCGGAAAGCACGACCATCGTGCACCACATCACGCAGGGTCTGCGCGCACACAAGCTGTTCCACCGCGACCAGCAGTATATCGTGCGCAACGACGAGATCATGCTGATCGACGAGTTCACCGGCCGGATGATGCGCGGCCGGCGGCTCTCGGATGGCCTGCATCAGGCCATCGAGGCCAAGGAGAACGTCTCGATCCAGCCCGAGAACGTGACCCTCGCCTCGGTCACCTTCCAGAACTATTTCCGCCTCTACGAAAAGCTCGCCGGCATGACCGGCACTGCGGCGACCGAGGCCGAGGAATTCATGCAGATCTACGGCCTGGGTGTCGTGGAAGTGCCGACCAACCGCCCCGTGGCCCGGATCGACGAGCATGACGCCGTCTACCGCACCGCCCGCGAGAAGCATGACGGCATCATCGCCTCGATCAAGGAAGCGCATGGGCGCGGGCAGCCGATCCTCGTCGGCACCACCTCGATCGACAAGTCCGAGGCCCTGTCCGAGCTGCTGAAGGCCGCCGACGTGCCGCATAACGTCCTGAACGCGCGCCAGCACGAGCAGGAGGCGCAGATCGTCGCCGACGCCGGCAAGCTGGGCGCCGTGACCATCGCGACCAACATGGCCGGCCGCGGCACCGACATCCAGTTGGGCGGCAACGTCGAGATGAAGGTGATGCAGGCGCTGGCCGCCGATCCGACCGCGCATCCCGACGAGATCCGCGCCCGGATCGAGGCCGAGCACGCCGAGGAAAAGCAGAAGGTCATCGAGGCCGGCGGTCTGTTCGTGCTCGGCACCGAGCGCCATGAATCGCGCCGGATCGACAACCAGCTTCGTGGCCGCTCGGGCCGTCAGGGCGACCCGGGCCGGTCGGCCTTCTTCCTCAGCCTCGAAGACGACCTGATGCGGATCTTCGGCTCGGACCGGCTCGACAAGGTGCTGTCCACGCTCGGGATGAAGGAAGGCGAGGCCATCGTCCATCCGTGGGTGAACAAGTCGCTCGAGAAGGCGCAGGCCAAGGTCGAGGGCCGCAACTTCGACATCCGCAAGCAGCTGCTGAAATTCGACGACGTGATGAACGACCAGCGCAAGGCGATCTTCAGCCAGCGCCTCGAAATCATGGAATCCGAGGACCTGTCCGACATCGTGCAGGACATGCGCTATCAGGTGATCGACGACCTGATCGACCTCCACATGCCGCCGCGCAGCTATTCCGACCAGTGGGATGTCGAGGGGATGCACCGCTCCGTGCTCGACAAGCTCGGCCTCGATGCCCCGATCGAGAAATGGGCGCAGGAGGAAGGCGTCGATCAGGACGTGGTGCGCGAGCGGCTGTGCGAAGCCTCGGACCGCCAGATCGAGGAGAAGACGAAGGCCTTTGGCCCGGAAAGCATGCGCTCGATCGAGAAGCAGCTGCTGCTGCAGACCATCGATGCCAAGTGGCGCGAGCATCTGCTGACGCTCGAACACCTGCGGTCCGTCGTGGGCTTCCGCGGCTATGCGCAGCGCGATCCGCTGTCGGAATACAAGACCGAGTCCTTCGCCCTGTTCGAGTCGATGCTGAACTCGCTGCGTCAGGATGTGACGCAGAAGCTTGCGCAGGTGCGCCCGCTGACCGACGAGGAGCATCAGGCGATGATGCGCCAGTTCCTCGACCAGCAGGCGGCGGCGGAGCCCGCGCCCGCAGCCCAGCCCGTCGCGGCCGCGCAACCGGCGGCGGCACCGCGGGCGGCCGCGGCACCGCAACTGGTCGCCGCAGGCGCGGACGAATCGGACCCGCAGGCCTGGGGCAACATCGCGCGGAACGATCCCTGCCCCTGCGGTTCGGGCGAGAAGTTCAAGCACTGCCACGGCCGACTCGGCTGATTGCGGCGACAATGAGGCAAAAGAGTGGGTCCGCCCTTCATTGGGCGGGCCCTGTCCAAAAGAATGGGGCGAACCTCCCTTCGTTACGCCACCAATCGGCCAGTTTTCGCTCATAGATCCTGCTGACCGGCAAGAATGCGGAGCGCGGGATGGAACGGGTGCGGAAACTGGCGACGGCGGCGGTTTCGGTGACTCTGGCATTGGCCGCCGGCCAGTACATGGAGACGAGCGCGTCACGCCCTCCCTCTGACGAGATCCGGCCCACGCATGTCCAGCCGGTCTCGGCCGGCCCCGACGACAGGCTGACGCTCTCGCTGGCCACGCCTCTCCATCGCAGCCTTCCGGTCGATCCTGCGCTTGTCATCCTGCCGGAGGAACAGACCGCGCCGCACCCGATGCGGGCAGAGGTACAGGGTTCCTCCTGCCGCATGGCGCTGACGCTCCGGGCCGAGCCGGCAGCCATCCTTGCTCTGGACCTTGCCGCTTCCTGCCGGCCTGACGAGCGTGTGGTGCTGCGCCACGCCGGGCTTGCCGTCACCGGCCGCACCTCGGCTTCCGGCCATCTGCAGATGCGCCTTCCCGCGCTGAGTGCCGATGGGCGGATCTCGGTTCTCTTCGCCGACGGTGGCGTCATCGAGGCGGCGCAGCCGGTGGCCGATCTCGCCGGGCTGCGGCGCATCGGCGTGCAATGGCTGGGCGACGACGCCTTCCAGATGCATGCCTTCGAGGCCGGGGCGCGCCACGGCGAGCCCGGCCATGTCTCGGCCGTCGATCCGAAGCGGGCTTCGGCGCGGGGCGGCTTCCTTTCGCTGCTGGGCGAAGCCGGCGTCTCGCTGCCGATGCAGGCCGAGATCTACACCCATCCCGGCGACGGCACCCCCGCCTCGGTCGAGATCGAGGCGGCCGTCACCCCGCAGACCTGCGGCCGCACCCTGATCGGAGAGGTTCTCGACAGCGCGGCCGGCAGGGTCGAGACCCGCGAACTCACGCTCGAGATGCCGGGCTGCGACGCGGTGGGCGACTATATCGTGTTGAAGAATCTGTCTCCAGACCTGAATATGGCCTCTGCACGGTAGGGGGCGGGCGGGCAGCAATGGCGTCGAGACGGTGGCACGCGGCGATCTTCGCCGCGATCCTGGCGGTTGCCGGCTCGGCCGCGGCGCAGGACATCACGCTCACCTCGCGCAGCGGCGCCATCACGCTCGATGGGACCCTGCTCGGCTTCGACGGCGAATTCTACCGCATCGGCACGAAATACGGCCCGCTGACCGTCGACTCGGCCGGAGTGGCCTGCTCGGGCCCCGGATGCCCCGAACTGACCGCCCCATTGGCCCGGATCCGCATCCTCGGCGCCACCGAGGCGGGAAATGGCCTGCTGCCCCGGGTGCTGCGCGCCTATGCCGAGGTCCGCGGCTACAGCCTGAAGCACGAAACGCGAAAGGACGGCTTCGCGACCGAGGTGATCGATGCCCGGGGCGAGCCCGTGGCGCAGGTCAGCTTCACGCCGGCCACACCGGTCGCGGCGGCGGACGCTCTTGCCTCGGGCGCGGCCGAACTCGTCGTCTCGGCCCATGCCGCACCGGGGATGACGACGCGCGTGCTGGCGCTGGATGCACTGGTTCCCATCGTGGCCACCGACAATCCGTTGCCGCGGATCTCGACCCGGGATCTTGCGCGGGCGCTGTCCGGCGAAGTCGCCAACTGGAAGGAGCTGGGCGGCCCCGACATGCCGCTGGTGCTGCATGCGCTGTCCACGGACATCAGCCTGGAACAGGCGCTCGAGGCCCGGCTGGGCCGTCCGATCGCGGCGGCGGTCACCCATCCGGACCTTGCCAGCCTGGCCGCCGGGGTGGCGCGCGACCCCTATGCTCTGGCCATCACGGGCCAGACCGCCCAGGGCACCGCGCGGGTGCTGCCGCTCACCGACAGCTGCGGTTTCCCGCTGCTGCCCACCCCGCTGGCGGTGAAATCCGAGGACTACCCGCTGGCTCTGCCGGTCTTCCTCGTGACCCCGCGCCGCCGCCTGCCCCTGTTCGCGCGCGAGTTCCTGGAGTTCCTGTCGACCGCGCCAGCGCAGCGCGCCGTGGCCGAGGCCGGCTTTGTCGATCGCCGCCCGAGCCAGGTGCCGCTTGCCGCCGACGGCCAGCGCCTGATGAACGCGATCCGCGGTGCCGGCGAGGAGGTGTCGCTGGACGAGTTGAAGCGCCTGACCGACCTGATGACCGGCGCGCAGCGGTTGTCGCTGACCTTCCGCTTCGAGGACGGCGCCGAGGAACTGGAACCGCAGAGCCGCGACGACCTGTCCGAACTGGTCAAGCTGATGGAGATCGGCCGCTACCGCGACCAGCAGCTCATGCTCGTCGGCTTTTCGGACGGGCGCGGCTCGGCCGCGACCAATCTCGACCTGTCCCGCAGCCGGGCCGAAGCGGTGGCGAAGGCGCTGCGCGAGGCGCTGCCCGAGCTGCCTGCCCCGCTGGTCGAAGGCTTCGGCGAGGCGCTGCCACTTGCCTGCGACACGACCGTGGCCGGCCGCCGGATGAACCGGCGGGTCGAACTCTGGCTGCGCCCGCTCACAGATAGCCCTGGGCCCTGAAGCTCAACTCCCGCTCCTTCCCGATGATCAGGTGGTCGTGCAGCGTGATGCCGAGCGTTGTCGCCGCGTCCTGGACCTGCGCCGTTATCGAAATGTCGGCCTCCGAAGGCGTGGGATCGCCGGACGGATGATTATGCACGAGGATCAGCGCCGAGGCGTTCAGTTCCAGCGCGCGCTTGACCACCTCTCGCGGGTAGACGGGGACGTGATCGACCGTGCCGCGCGCCTGTTCCTCGTCCGCGATCAGCACGTTCTTGCGGTCAAGGAACAGGATGCGGAACTGCTCGGTCTCGCGATGCGCCATCGCGGTGTGGCAGTAGTCGAGCAGCGCCGCCCAGGACGACAGCACCGGCCGGTGCATCACCCGCGCCCGCGCCATGCGCTGCGCCACCGCCTCGACGATCTTGAGATCCTGCACCACCGCCTCGCCCACGCCCTCGACTTCCAGCAGGCGCGAGGGGGCCGCGGCGATGACCCGGTTCAGGTCGCCGAAGCGGTCGATCAGGCGACGCGCCAGCGGCTTCACATCCTGCCGGGGGATCGACCGGAACAGCAGCAGTTCCAGCAATTCGTAATCCGGCATGGCAGTCGCGCCGCCCTCGGTGAACCGCGCGCGCAGACGCTTCCGGTGGTCGGCGATGTAGGAAGGCAGCCGCGCCGGCAGCGGCGCGGCCACGGCCTCGTCCTCGTCCCCGGCGAAGAGCGGCAGCGGAGCTTCGTGAAAGGCGCGAGTCGGGCACATGGCCCAAGCCTGCGCGAAACGAGGTTGAGGATCGGTTAACGGGGTGTGCGGCGGCGCGATCCGGACGAAGCGGCTGCGCCGGCCTCGCAAGAACGGAAAAGGCCGCGCCCTGAAGGCGCGGCCGGTGCGAAGCGGAAGATCGTCAGCCCTTCATCCCGTCCCAGAAGCCCTTCACCTTCGAGAAGAAGCTCTTGCCCTCGGGGTTGTTGTCCTCGGACAGCTTCTCGAACTCGCGCAGAAGCTCCTTCTGGCGGGCGGTCAGGTTCACCGGTGTCTCGACCGCCAGCTCGATCAGCATGTCGCCCACGCCGCCGCCGCGCAGCGCCGGCATGCCCTTGGAGCGCAGCCGCATCTGCTTGCCGGTCTGGCTTCCGGCCGGGATCTTCACGCGGCTGGAGCCACCGTCGATGGTCGGCACCTCGACCTCGCCCCCAAGCGCCGCCGCGGTGATCGAGACCGGCACCCGGCAGAACAGATGCACGCCGTCGCGCTGGAAGATCGCGTGCTCGCGCACCTCGATGAAGATGTAGAGGTCGCCCGAGGGGCCGCCGCGCATCCCTGCCTCGCCCTCGCCCGCAAGGCGGATGCGGGTGCCGGTCTCGACCCCGGCCGGGATGTTGACCGAAAGCGAGCGCTCCTTCTCGACCCGGCCGGCACCGTGGCAGGACTTGCACGGGTTCTTCACGATCTGCCCGGCGCCGTTGCAGGTGGGGCAGGTGCGCTCGACGGTGAAGAAACCCTGTTGCGCGCGGACCTTGCCCATGCCGGAGCAGGTCGGGCATGTGACGGGCTCCGCCCCGCCTTCGGCGCCGGTGCCCTTGCAGGCATCACAGGCGATCGAGGCCGGCACGTTGATCGTCTTCTGGACGCCGCGATAGGCGTCCTCCAGCGTCACGCGCAGGTTGTAGCGCAGGTCCGACCCGCGCTGCGCCCGGCTGCGGGCCGCGCCGCCGCGACCGCCCATGAAGTCGCCGAACAGATCCTCGAACACGTCCGAGAAGGCCGAGGCGAAGTCGCCCTGCTGGCCGTAGCCGCCGCGCGGACCACCTCCGCCGCCCATGCCGCCCTCGAAGGCCGCGTGGCCGTAACGGTCATAGGCCGCCTTCTTGTCGGCGTCCCGCAGGACGTCGTAAGCCTCGTTCACTTCCTTGAACTGGGCCTCGGCCTGAGGATTGTCGGCATTCCGGTCGGGGTGAAGTTCCTTCGCCTTCGTGCGGTAAGCCTTCTTCAGCTCGTCAGCGGAGGCCGTGCGGGAGACGCCCAGAACCTCGTAATAGTCGCGCTTTGCCATAGACACTTCCCCTGGGGCAACGCGAGTGGGGCGGCCCTTTCGAGACCGCCCCCCGTCGCGTTACGCTGCGGCCTCACTTCCGCTTGTTTTCGCCGAGATCCTCGAAGTCGGCGTCGACGATATCGTCATCCACCGAACGCGGCCCCTCTTCCTCGGCCGGGCCGGCTTCCGCCTGGCTGGCCTTGTAGATGGCTTCGCCCAGGCGCATCGCGGCTTCGGTCAGGTTCTGGATGCCGCCCTTGATCTTGCCGGCATCCTCGGTCTTGAGGCTTTCCTCCAGCGCGCCCATCGCCAGTTCGATCGCCTCGACGGTCGAGGGATCCACCTTGTCGCCGTGCTCCTCGATCGACTTGCGAGTCGAGTGCAGCAGGCTTTCGGCCTGGTTCTTGGTCTCGACCAGCTCGCGGCGCTTCTTGTCGGCTTCGGCGTTGGCCTCGGCGTCCTTCACCATCTTCTCGATGTCGTCGTCCGACAGACCGCCCGATGCCTGGATGGTGATGTTCTGCGACTTGCCGGTGCCCTTGTCCTTGGCGCTGACCGACACGATGCCGTTGGCGTCGATGTCGAAGGTCACCTCGATCTGCGGCATCCCGCGCGGGGCCGGCGGAATGTCCTCGAGGTTGAACTGGCCGAGCATCTTGTTGTCGGCCGCCATCTCGCGCTCGCCCTGGAAGACGCGGATCGTCACCGCGTTCTGGTTGTCCTCGGCGGTTGAGAAGACCTGGGACTTCTTCGTGGGGATCGTGGTGTTGCGGTCGATGAGGCGGGTGAACACGCCGCCCAGCGTCTCGATCCCGAGCGAAAGCGGGGTCACGTCGAGGAGAACCACGTCCTTGACGTCGCCCTGCAGCACGCCGGCCTGAATCGCAGCGCCCAGCGCCACGACTTCATCCGGGTTCACGCCCTTGTGCGGCTCTTTCCCGAAGAACTTGGTCACCTCTTCGACGACCTTCGGCATCCGGGTCATGCCGCCGACCAGAACCACCTCGTCGATGTCCGACTTCGAGACGCCTGCATCCTTCAGCGCGGCCTCGCAGGGCTTCATCGACTTCTTGATCAGGTCCGCGACAAGGCTTTCCAGCTTGGCGCGGGTCAGCTTCATCACCAGGTGCAGCGGCTGCCCGGTGTTGCGGTCCATGCTGATGAAGGGCTGGTTGATCTCGGTCTGCTGGCTGGACGACAGCTCGATCTTGGCCTTCTCGGCGGCTTCCTTCAGCCGCTGCAGCGCCATCTTGTCGAGCGTCAGGTCGACGCCGTGCTCTTTCTTGAACTCGTCGGCGAGGTAGTTGACGATGCGCATGTCGAAGTCTTCGCCGCCGAGGAACGTGTCCCCGTTGGTCGATTTCACTTCGAACAGGCCGTCGTCGATCTCGAGGATGGTGATGTCGAAGGTGCCGCCGCCGAGGTCATAGACCGCGATGGTGCGGGTTTCCTTCTTGTCGAGGCCATAGGCCAGCGCCGCAGCCGTCGGCTCGTTGATGATGCGCAGCACTTCGAGGCCCGCGATCTTGCCGGCGTCCTTGGTCGCCTGACGCTGGGCGTCGTTGAAATAGGCGGGCACGGTGATGACGGCCTGCGTGACCGTCTCGCCAAGGTAGGCCTCGGCGGTTTCCTTCATCTTCTGCAGGATGAAGGCGGAAATCTGGCTGGGCGAATACTTCTCGCCACGGACTTCGACCCAGGCGTCGCCGTTGCCGCCGTTCACGATGGCATAGGGGACGAGCTTCTTGTCCTTTTCCACCTCGGCGTCGCCCACGCGACGGCCGATCAGGCGCTTGACGGCGAAGACGGTGTTCGAGGGGTTGGTGACCGCCTGACGCTTGGCCGGTTGGCCCACGAGGCGTTCGCTGTCGGTGAAACCGACGATCGAGGGCGTCGTGCGCGCCCCTTCCGAGTTCTCGATCACGCGGGGTTGCGAGCCGTCCATGATGGCTACGCAGGAGTTGGTCGTCCCGAGGTCGATCCCGATGACTTTGGCCATGTATGCACCTCTCTTGCGGCGATGTTGTGGGGGTCAGGCCCGACTGTCGGCGTCCGATCCCCGATCCCGAATTCCGGCCTTCGGGGGTCACCCCCATCCGGCTACCGGGCGTATATAGGAGGGCGTTTTTGGGCCTGCAAGCGTCACGCGGTCGTGAAAATCATGTCAAATCCGCACGGATCCGCCGCGCCTTCGGCTCAGCCCGGAAGGGTGTCCATGACACGGACCAATTCGGCGCTGATGCCCGGTTCCGACAGCGCGTGACCGGCGAGCGGAACGAGCCGCAGGTCGGCCTTTCCCCAGCCATCGGCCAGCCTCCAGGCCGACAGCGGCGGGCAGATCATGTCATAGCGGCCCTGCACGATCACCGCCGGGATGTGCTCGATCCGGTGGCGGTGGTCGAGGATCCAGCCGTCGTGCTCGAGAAATCCCGCATGCGAGAAATAGTGATTCTCCAGCCGGGCGAAGGCTCGGGCATATTCCGACGGGCTCTCGCCCACCGGCCCGTCCTGCGAGACCGAGGCGAGCGCGTTTTCCCAGTTCGCCCAGGCGCGGCCGAACCGGCTCTCCTCCATCAGGTTGCCGGAGAACAGCCGCCGGTGATAGGCCGCGATCAGGTCGCCGCGCTCGGCCGGCGGAACGGGCGCCACGAACCGCGCCCAGATGTCGGGGAAGAAGGCCGCGGCCCCGCCGCCGTAGAACCAGTCAAGTTCAGCCCGCATCATCAGGAACACCCCGCGCAGCACGAGATTCGTGACGCGCTCGGGGTGGCTGATGGCATAGATCAGCGCCAGAGTGGCGCCCCAGCTGCCGCCGAAGCACACCCAGCGCTCCACGCCCAGCTTCTGGCGGATCGCCTCGATGTCCGAGACGAGGTGCCAGGTCGTGTTGGCCTCGATCGAGGCGTGGGGCCGCGAGCGGCCGCAGCCGCGCTGGTCGAACAGCACCACGCGATACCGTTCGGGGTCGAAGTAGCGCCGCATCGAGGGGCTGCATCCGCCGCCCGGCCCGCCATGCAGCACCAGCACCGGCTGGCCCTCGGGGTTGCCGCATTGCTCGACGTAGATCCGGTGGCCATCGCCCATGTCGATCACCCGCTGATCGAACGGATCGATCGACGGGTAGAGGAATTCGACTGCGCGCTTTTGGCCTGACCTTTGATCCATCATCGTCCTATATAACCGCTCCAGCCTGATCCGCCACCGAGGAAACCGCAAGGAGTTTGCCATGGATTCGACCAGCACCATCGACCCCGCCGAGGTCGCCAAGTTCGAGGCCATGGCTGCCGAATGGTGGAACCCCCACGGCAAGTTCAAGCCGCTGCACGAAATGAACCCCTGCCGGCTGGACTACATCACCAGCCAGATCGCGGCCGAGTTCGAGCGGGGCCTGTCGGACCCCCTGCCGTTCAAGGGCCTGAGGCTGCTCGACATCGGCTGCGGCGGCGGCCTCTTGTCCGAGCCCATGGCGCGGCTGGGGGCCGAGGTGGTGGGCGCGGATGCGGCGCCGCGCAACATCCCGGTGGCGAAGCTTCACGCGGAACAGTCGGGGCTGACCATCGACTACCGCAACACGACGGCCGAGGCGCTGGCCGCGGCGGGCGAGACCTTCGACGTGGTGCTGAACATGGAGGTGGTCGAGCATGTCGCCGACCCGCAGGCCTACCTGACCGCCTGCCGGAACCTGCTGAAGCCCGGCGGCCTGATGATCTGCTCGACGCTGAACCGCAACCCCAAGAGCTTCGCCATGGCCATCGTCGGCGCCGAGTGGATCATGCGCTGGCTGCCGAAGGGCACGCATGACTGGACGAAGTTCATCACTCCCGACGAGCTTTACGACCTGATCCGCAAGGCGGGCCTCGATCCGGTGGACCGCAAGGGCATGGTCTTCAATCCCATCTCGTGGAGCTGGAGCCTTTCGGCACGCGATCTGTCAGTGAACTACGTCACGGCCAGCGTGCGGCGGTCCTGACCATTCGCTTCCCCACGGCGGCGCAACCCGCCGCCGCATGGGATCGCTCAGCCATTCGACAACCTCGGAACGGGACGCGCCACGGCAGGCGGGCCGTCCCGCCACGTCATCAGACGAAGCGGTTCCACAGGTTCTCCAGCCGCTCCTGCCGACCAGATCGCGGCTCGGGGTTGATGTCCTTCGCCAGCACCTCGTCGTGGATCTGATCGAGCGTTGAGCCGAGCATCGCCTGCGCCTCCGCCGTCTCCCAGCCGGCGTAGCGTTCGGCGCGTGCCTTCTCCAGCCCGCCATCCTCCAGCAGTCGCACCGCGGCTTTCAGCGCGCGGGCGCAGGTGTCCATGCCGCCGACATGTGCGAGGATCAGGTCCTCGGGGTCGAGGCTCTGCCGCCGCAGCTTGGAGTCGAAATTGGTGCCTCCCGTGGTGAAGCCGCCCATCTTCAGGACCTCGTAATAGGCCAGCGCCATTTCCGGATGGTTGTGCGGGAACTGGTCGGTGTCCCAGCCCGACTGGTAATCGTTCCGGTTCATGTCGATCGACCCGAGCAGCCCGAGGCTCGCCGCCAGCGCCAGCTCATGCTCGAAGCTGTGGCCGGCGAGGATGGCATGGCCCTGCTCGATGTTCAGCTTCACCTCGTTCTCCAGCCCGAAGCGCTTCAGGAAGCCGTAGACCGTCGCGACGTCGTAGTCGTACTGGTGCTTCGACGGCTCCTGCGGCTTCGGCTCGATCAGGATGGTGCCCTGGAAGCCGATCTTGTGCTTGTAGTCCACGACCATGGACAGGAAGCGGCCGGCATTCTCCGCCTCGCGCTTGAGGTCGGTGTTGAGCAGCGTCTCGTAGCCCTCGCGCCCACCCCAGAGGACGTAATTCGCACCCCCCAGCCGGTGTGTCGCGTCGATGCAGGTCTTCACCGTGGCCGCGGCATAGGCAAAGACCTCCGGGTCAGGGTTGGTTGCGGCCCCTGACATGAAGCGGCGGTGCGAGAAGAGGTTGGCGGTGCCCCAGAGCGGTTTCGCCTTGGCGCCCTCCATCCGCATCGCGATGTGCTCGACGATCTCCTCGAGGTTCCGCGTGCTTTCCGCGAAGTTTGCCCCCTCGGGCCGAATGTCGGCGTCGTGGAAGGCGAAGAACGGCACGTCGAGGATCTGGAACATCTCGAAGGCCACGTCGGCCTTAAGCTTCGCGGCCTCGATGGTGTCGGCGAACCACGGCCGCTGGAAGGTCTGCCCGCCGAACGGGTCCGTCCCCGGCCAGGCGAAGCTGTGCCACCAGGCGACGGAGAAGCGCAGGTGATCCTCCATCCGCTTGCCGAGGATGACCTCGTCCGGGTTGTAGTGGCGGAAGGCGAACTCGTTGTCCGAGGCTTCGCCCTCGTAACGGATCTGCGGGATTCCGGCGAAGAAGTCGGTCATGCAAGGCTCCTGATGGCGGATTGGGCGGCGCGGTAGCGGGCATGGGCCTCGTCGAAGGCCTGGGCAAGGTCACGCTGGGGTTCGATGACCCGCGCGATCGGTGGCAGGGTCGCGATCTCGGCCCCGGCGCCTGTCGCGGCCATCAGCGCGAGGCGCGCGGCCCCGAAGGCGCCGCCGAAGTCGCCGGCCGCCGGAAGCTGCACGGCGACGCCCAGTGCCGTCGCGATGGCCTGCAGCCAGTAGTCCGAGCGCGAGCCGCCGCCGACGGCGATCAGGCTTTCCAGCCGGGTGCCGGTGGCGGCTAGCGCATCGCGGCAGTCGCGGATGGCGAAGGTCACGCCCTCGAGCACCGCGCGCGTTCCCGCGGCGCGGTCGGTCGCGTGCTCCAGCCCGACAAAGGCGCCGCGGACCGCGGCATCGTTCAGCGGCGTGCGCTCGCCCCCGAGGTAGGGCAGGAACAGCGTCTTGCCGGGCGCGGCCAGCCCCCCCAGTTCGCCGGTCAGCGTCGAGGCGCCCTGCCCCACCAGCTTCGCATACCAGTTCAGCGCGTCCGTCGCGGCGAGGATCACGCCCATCTGGTGCCATGCGCCGGGCAGCGCGTGGCAGAAGGTGTGCACCGCCGTCTCGGGCGCGGGCTGGTAGCCGTCGTTCGCCGCAAACAGCACGCCCGAGGTGCCGAGGCTGACGAAGGCCTCGCCCGCGCGCACCACGCCGACACCCACCGCCGAGGCCGCGTTGTCGCCGCCGCCGCCCGCGACCACCACGCCCGAGGGCAGACCCCAGCGCGAGGCGAGCGCATCCCGCAGCGTGCCCGAGACCGCCGAGCCTTCGACCAGCCGTGGCATCTCGGCCCGCGAGAGACCGGTCGCCGCCAGAAGCTCCTCGGACCAGTCGCGCGCGCCGGTGTCGAGCCAGCTCGTCCCGGCCGCATCCGACATCTCGGCCACATGCTCTCCGGTCAGCCAGAGGCGGAGGTAGTCCTTGGGCAACAGCACCTTCGCGACCCGCTCGCGCAGCGGAGGCTCGTGCCGCTCCACCCAGCGCAACTTGGGCGCGGTGAAGCCCGGGAAGACGATGTTGCCGGTGATCGCCCGGAAGCGCGGATCGGCGTCCAGTTCCGCCGCCTCGGCATGGCTGCGGGTGTCGTTCCACAGGATGCAGGGACGGAGCACCTCGTCCGAGGCGTCGAGCAGCGTGGCCCCGTGCATCTGCCCCGAAAGGCCGATGCCGCGGACGCCCGACAGGTCATGCGCCGCCAGCTGGTCCATCACCGCCTCGGCGGCGGCGATCCAGTCGGCCGGCGACTGCTCGGACCAGCCCTCGTGAGGGCGGCTGACCGTGAGGGGCGCCGTCGCCTCGGCCCGAACGGCCTGCCCCTCGTCGATCAGCACGCCCTTCAGGCCCGACGTCCCCAGATCGAGACCGATATACATTCAGTGAACCCCCGCACGTTCCGGTTTCTTGCCCAGGATGATCATCCCGAGTATTTCATCCTCGGTCACATCGCCTACTTGCTCGCTGCCTACAAGCACCCCGTTCTTCATCACCGAGATCCGGTCGCACAGGTCCATCACATCGTGGATGTCGTGCGAGATCAGAAAGATGCCGAGGCCCTGCCGCTTCAGCTCCTGGATCAGCTCGCCCACCATCCGCGTCTCCTGAGGGCCCAACGCCGCCGTCGGCTCATCCATGATCAGGATCTTCGCGTTGAAATAGACGGCGCGCGCGATGGCGACGGACTGGCGCTGCCCGCCCGACAGCGCCGCCACCGGCACCTTGAACTTGCGGAAGTTGGGATTGAGGCGCGCCATGATCCGCCGCGTCTCGGCCTCCATCCGCGCATCGTCGACAAAGCCCAGCGGCGTTACCAGCTCGCGCCCGAGAAAGAGGTTCGAGGCCGCGTCCAGATTGTCGGCCAGCGCCAGCGTCTGGTAGATCGTCTCGATGTTGTAGGCACGCGCGTCGCGCGGGTTCTGGATCTCGGCTGTCTCGCCGTTGATGCGGATCTCGCCCGCATCCATCCGGTAGGCGCCGGACAGGCACTTGATCAGCGTGGACTTGCCTGCGCCGTTGTGGCCAAGCAGCCCCACCACCTCGCCCGGGTAAAGGTCGACCGTCACATGGTCCACGGCCCGGATGCCGCCGAAGCTGATCGAGATGTCCCTCATCTCGACCAGCGGCGTCGCGCCTGCGGCGCGGTGCGGGTTCAGCGTCATTTGAAGCCTCCGGTCCGCTTGCGGTAGATGATGTCGATCAGCACGGCGAGGACAAGGACCGAGCCCACCACGATATTCTGGAACGGCGCATCCACCCCCACCATGGCCATGCCCGATTGCAGCGACTGCATGATGATCGCGCCGAGGATCGCACCATAGATCGTGCCGATCCCGCCCGAGAGCGCGGTGCCGCCGATCACCGCCGCCGCGATCACCCGAAGCTCGTCGAGCGTGCCGATGTCGTTGGCGTGGTTCGTCAGGCGGGCCGAGGCCACGACCGCCGACAGCGCGCAGAGCCCGCCCAGCAGGGCGAAGATCTTCACCGTCAGAAGCCGCGTGTTGATCCCCGAAAGCTCTGCCGCGTCCGGGTTGCCTCCGGTGGCGAAGATGTAGCGCCCGAAGCGGGTGCGCTTGGCGATCACCGTCATGGCGATGGCAATGGCGATCAGCAGCAGCACCGAGACCGGCAGGCCGTAGCCCGCGGTATAGCCCTCGGGCATCGTCTCGCCCCGCGCCTCGAAGATCCGGCGCAGGCGGGCCGCGGGCACCTGATAGGCGTTCAGGATGGCAACGAAGCCGAGGATGGCAACCGTGACGATGCCGCCCATCACCAGCTCCGCCCAGACGGGCTTGACCATGAAGCCGTGCGACTGCTTTGCGCGCCGCGCGCTCCACAACCCCCAGAGGGCGGCGACGGTGGCAAGCCCCCCGACGATCCAGGACGCCATCGGCCCGATGGTGCCGTTGGTGCCGCCGAACAGCTGGAAGGTCGGGTCGAGCGGCCCGATGGTCTGGCCGCTGGTCAGATACCACGCGACGTTGCGCCAGATCAGCAACCCACCCAGCGTGACGATGAAGGACGGGATCGTCAGATAGCCGATCAGCCAGCCGTTGAAGGCCCCTATGCCGACGCCCACCGCAAGGCCGGAGATCACCGCCAGCGGCGCGATTGCCGGATGACCGAGGCCGAGGCCCAGCATCTGCGGCATCACCACGACCTGCATCATGCCCATCACGGCCGAACACAGCGCCAGGAGCGAGCCCACCGACAGGTCGATGTGGCGCGTGACGATCACGAAGACCATCCCCGTCGCCATGATCGCAACCGAAACGGTCTGGATCGCCAGTGTGAAGATGTTGCGGGGCGTGAGGAACCGCCCGTCGGTGATGAAGTGGAACACAAGACACAGGATGACGAACGCGCCGATCATGCCGAGCAGGCGCGTGTCGATCTCCAGCGTCTCGAACAGGCTTTTCTTCCGCATGGCGCCGGGCGCCTCGGCCGAATCGGTCATGGGAGCCGTCCTCATGAAGCCGGGGAACGGGGCGCCCCAAGGTCAGGGGCGCCCGCTCGGATCAGTTGCAGGGGGCGGGGCCGTTGGTCACGCCCTGGCAGAGCGTCTCCTTCGAGATCCAGCCCGCGTCGACGACGACGGAAAGGTTGTCCTTGGTGATCGGCACCGGCTCGAGGAACACGGCGTTCATCTCGGTGCCCTTGGGCGAGGTCCATTTCTCGGCGCCCTCGACCCCTTCCATCGCGGTCCCCTTGGCCATCGCCACGGCGATCTCGGCCGCGGCCTTGCCCAGCTCGCGCGAGTCCTTCCAGACTGAAACCGTCTGCGTGCCGGCCGCGATCCGGTTCAGCGCGGCATGGTCGCCGTCCTGGCCCGAGACCGGGATGCCCTGCATCCCCTGCGCGGTCAGCGCGGCGATCGCCCCGCCCGCGGTGCCGTCGTTGGAGGCCACGACGGCATCGACCTGGTTGTCGTTCGCGGTCAGGATCTGCTCCATGTTCCGCTGGGCGTTGGCGGGCAGCCAGCTGTCGGTATAGGCCTCGCCCACGATCTTGATGTCGCCCGCGTCGATCGCGGCCTGCAGCACCTCCTGCTGGCCGCCGCGCAGGAAGTCGGCGTTCGGATCGGCCGCGTTGCCCTTGATCATGACGTAGTTGCCCTTCGGCGCCTGTTCGAAGACGGCGCGGGCCTGCATGCGGCCCACCTCCACGTTGTCGAAGGTCAGGTAGAAGGCACGGTTATCTTCGATCAGCCGGTCATAGGCCACGACCGGAATGCCTTCGTCGGCCGCGGCCTGAACGGCGGGCCCGATGGCGTCGGCATCCTGTGCCAGGATGATGAGCGCATTGACGCCCTGCGAGATCAGCGCCTCGACATCCGACAGCTGCTTGGCCGAGGACGACTGAGCATCGGCCGAGACATAGGTGGCACCAGCCGCCTCGAGCGCCTGCTTGATGGCGGCTTCGTCGGTCTTCCACCGTTCCTCCTGGAAGTTCGACCAGCTGACGCCAACCGTCAGATCCTGCGCCAGCGCGGCAGAGGAAAAGCCGGCCGTGGCAAGCACGGCGGCCATAAGGGCATTCCGCATTGTTATCCTCCCATTGGTTGCTGCGGAATCGCCGCAGCGCCGACAGCCTCTCGCGAATATTTTCAGTTGTCAAAGTAAAGTTCGCGGATCACTCTGCCCTTGCCGCTGAGCGAGGCAGGTTTGCGCGGCCTCGCCGCCGATAGTGGGCAGACAACGCACGGCAAGCCGGATTATTAGTTAGGAGCGAGAACAAATGAAGCGGCAGATCCGGAAGCGACCCGCGCCCGATCCGTCGCTGGGCTGCGGGCCGCTCGTTCCGCCGCTGGCCGAGGTCTCCCGCCCGCTCCGCCAGCAGGTGTTCGACCGGGTGCGGGCCGCGGGACTGACCGCGCGGGCGCAGGTGGCGCGCGAACTGGGCGTCAGCCCCGCCACGATCACCACCATCACCTCGGAACTGATCGAGGCCGGTCTGGTCGAGGAAGTGGCCGCCCCGCGCGAGGCGGAGGGCGGGCGCGGCCGCCCGGCGGTCGCCCTCGGGGTGCGGGCCGCGGCGCATCATGTGGTGGGCCTGAAGATCTCGGACCGCGACCTGTCGGCGGTGGTGATGGATTTCGCCGGCCGGCTGCTGGCCGAGCATCACGAGGAGCGCCGGCCGGTCGCGCTCTCGGCGTCCGAGGTGCTGGATGTGGTCGAGGCGCTGGTCTGCCGCGTGACCGCAAAGATCGGCATGGCGCGCGGCGACCTCTCGGCAGTCGGGATCGGCCTGCCGGGCTACGTGGACAGCGCGCGGGGCCGGGTGCTCTGGTCCTCGATCCTGGCGGAGCGCGGCGTGCCGCTCGGCGCGCTGGCAAGCGAGCGACTCGGCACACCGGTGCAGATCGACAACGATGCCAACCTCTGCGCGATGGCGGAACTCTGGTTCGGCGCGGGTCGCCGCCTGTCGGACTTCGCCGTGGTCACGATCGAGCACGGCCTGGGAATGGGCATGGTGGCGAACCACCGGATCTTTCGCGGCGCCCGCGGGATCGGCATGGAACTGGGACACACGAAGGTGCAGCTTGATGGCGCGCTCTGCCGCTGCGGACAGCGCGGCTGCCTCGAGGCCTATGTCGCCGACTACGCACTGGCGCGCGAGGCGACGACCGCCCTGAACTGGACCCACCGCGACGGCCAGTCGATGATGGTGCTGCTGGAAAGCCTCTATGACCATGCAAAGGCCGGCAACCATGCCGCGCGGTCGATCTTCCGTCGCGCGGGGCGCTATCTGGCGGTCGGTCTCGGGAATGTCGTCAACCTGTTCGACCCGCCGCTGATCATCCTTGCGGGCGCACGGCTGCGCTTCGACTACCTCTATGCCGAGGATACCCTGGCCGAAATGAGCGCCCTCGTGCTCGACACGGGCCGGCCGCTGCCCGAGATCGAGATCCACGCCTGGGGCGAGATGCTCTGGGCACATGGCGCGGCCGCGCTCGCCCTTTCGGCGGTGAGCGACCGGCTGCTTTGCCCGATGCGCGAGGCGGCGGAGTAGCCCGCCCGGCGTGGCGCAACGGCCACATGAGGTTCGGTCGCGAAGCCGGTGAAAGTCGGGAACTTCCGGCGGAAAGGCGCCGTTCTGTCATACTGGCCCCGAATCGACCGTGGCTGGCGGGTTCAGCCGATTGCTGCGTGCAGGGCAACCTGCGATAGTTTTTTCGACAGACGCCTTTCGGGGGAGGATGCGTTCCGTGTCAAACTTCCGGTCGCTTGGCATACTTGCCGGGGTTCTCGGACTTGCCGTCACCTCGGCCGTGCCTACCGCCCAGGCGCTGGATCGGCTGGAATTCCGCGTCAGCGGCGGCAATGACGAAGTCGAACGGGCGATCAAGGGCGCCTCGGCGCTGATCGCCACCCGCGCCGAAGAGGACGAGGAGGCGCAGGACCTGTTCGGCGCCGCCCGGGCGGAATACGGCCGGCTCGTCACCGCGCTCTACGGCCTCGGCTACTACTCCCCGGTGGTTAGCGTGCTGGTCGACGGCCGCGAGGCGGCCGCCATCCCGCCGCTCGACGCCCCCGAGACGATCCGCAAGATCGAGGTTCTCGTGCAGGTAGGCCCCCCCTTCCGCTTCGGCGTGGCCCGGGTCGCGCCGCTCGCGCCCGAGACGGACCTGCCTGACGGTTTCCGCACCGGCGAGCGCGCGCGCAGCGGCCTTGTGCAGGACTCGGTGCGCGCCGCGGCAGAGGGCTGGCGCGGCGTTGGCCACGCCAAGGTCGACATCGGCTCGGAAACCGTGGTCGCCGATCACGAGCGGCGCACGCTCGATGCCGACATCCGCATGGCGCCCGGCCCCCGGCTGCGCTTCGGCGACCTGCGCATCCAGGGCCAGACCCGGATGAGCGAGCGGCGCATCCGCAAGATCGCCAGCCTGCCGACCGGCCAGCAATACGATCCCGAGGAACTCGAGGACAGCGCCGAACGCCTGCGCCGGACGGGGGTGTTCCGTTCGGTCAGCCTTACCGAGGACGAGGCGGTGACGCCTCCGGACCTGCTGGGCATCACCGCGACCCTGGTGGACGAGCTTCCCCGCCACTACAGCTTCGGCGTCGAGATTTCGAGTTCGGAAGGCGCGACGGTCAGCGGCGAGTGGATCCACCGCAACTTCCTCGGCGGCGGCGAGCGGCTGACGGTGGGCGGCGAGGTCGACAACCTCGGCGCGGCCAACAGCGGGGTGGACTACCGGCTGGGCGTCACGCTCGACCGGCCCGCAACGCCGGTCGCGGACACGACGCTCAGCTTCGGCATCGAGATCGAGCGGCTGGACGAAGAGGACTACCTCGCCGACACGACCTCGCTCACCACGAGCCTCAGCCGGGTCTTCAGCGACCGGCTGACCGGCAGCGTCGGCATCGGCTATGCCTATTCCGATGTCGAGGACGAGAACGGCGCCTACATCTACGAATACGTCTCGCTGCCGACCTCGCTGATCTGGAACACCCGCGACGACGATCTGGACGCGACGAAGGGCTATTTCGTATCGGCCGGCGCGACGCCCTTCCTCGGCTTCGACGACACGGGATCGGGCGGGCAGCTGACGCTGGACAGCCGCGCCTTCTTCGGCTTCGGCGCCGAGGAGCGTCCCTTCGTGCTGGCCGGGCGGGCGCAGGCCGGGGCGGTGTTCGGCTCGGACCTGCTCGAGACGCCGCGCGACTACCTGTTCTATTCGGGCGGCGGCGGCACGGTGCGGGGCCAGCCTTACCAATCGCTCGGCGTGCGCCCCGATCCCGAGAACCCCGACTACAAGATCGGCGGCACGCGCTTCGCCGCGCTTTCGGCCGAACTGCGCGCACCGATCACCGAGCGGATCGGCGTCGTGGCCTTCGCGGATGCGGGCTATGTCACCGCCGAGGACATCGACTCGGACCGTGACGAGTGGCACGCGGGCGCGGGCCTTGGCGTGCGCTACGACACCGGCTTCGGACCGATCCGGGTGGACGTGGCCGGCCCGGTCGGCGGCGACACCGGGGACGGGGTGCAGATCTACGTGGGTATCGGGCAGGCCTTCTGATGCGGATCATCCTCTTCCTCCTCTGGCTCCTCCTGCCCGTCGCGGCCTTCGCCCAGTCCGAGGCGGAGGACCGCGGCTTCCTTGTCGGCCTGATCGAGGACAACCTGTCCTCGGCCGGGCGCGAGGTGCGGATCGACGGCTTCCGCGGCGCGCTATCGTCGCGGGCCACCATCGAGCGGCTCACCATCGCCGACGATCAGGGGATCTGGCTGACGCTGAACAAGGTGGTCCTGGACTGGAGCCGCTCGGCGCTGCTGTCGGGGCGGCTGTCGGTATCGGAGCTTGCGGCAGCCGAAATCCTGCTGGAACGGCTTCCCGCAGCCGCCGGCGGGCCCGAGCCGCCTTCGCCCGAGGCCTGGGACTTTTCCCTGCCCGAGCTGCCCGTGTCGGTCGAGATCGGCCGGATCGCGGCGGACCGGCTGGTGCTGGGCCAGCCCGTTCTCGGCAGCCCGGTCGAGGCCACGGTGGAAGCCTCCGGCTCGCTGTCCGGCGGCGCGGGGCAGACGCAGCTCCAGCTGCGGCGCACCGACGGGCAGCAGGGCGAACTGCGCCTTTCGGCGAGCTACTCCAACATCACGCGCGAACTGGCGCTCGACCTCGACCTTACCGAGGCCGAGAACGGCATCGCATCGACCCTGATGGGGCTGCCGGGAACTCCGCCGCTGGAACTGACCGTGAAGGGGACCGGGCCGATCACGGACTATGCCGCCGACATCCGACTGCTGACCGAGGGGCAGGAGCGTCTGGCCGGCCGCGTGACGGTTCAGGGCGATACGGCGTCGGGCCGGCAATTCGCGGCGCAGCTTGGCGGCGACGTGGTGCCGATGTTCCTGCCGCAATATGCCTCGTTCTTCGGGCCCGACGTGCGGCTCGACGTGGCAGGGGCCCGGGCGGCGGATGGCCGGCTGGACCTGAGCCGCCTGCTGCTTTCGACACAGGCGCTGCAGCTTCAGGGCAATCTGGTTCTGGCAGCGGATGGCCTGCCCGAGCGGATCGCGCTTCAGGGCCGGATCGCCTCGGCCGATGGCCAGCCCGTGCTGCTGCCGCTGAACGGGCCCGAGACGCGGATCGGCAGCGCCGATCTGGACATCAGCTACGACGCCGCGCAGGGCGAGGCCTGGACGGCCCGGCTGCGTGTCGCGGATCTTGACCGGCCGGACCTCGACGCGCGGCTGTTCTCGCTGGACGGAGCGGGACGGATCGCCCGCACCGGCACGGAAGCCACCGCAACGGTCGAGGGCACGCTGGACTTTGCCGCGCAGGACCTGACGCCGGCCGACCCCGATCTCGCCACGGCCCTCGGATCCGAGATCTCGGGCCGCACGCGGTTCTCGTGGGTCGAGGGCGGCGACGGGCTGACCCTGCCGGAATTCACGCTCGACGGCAGCAACTATGGTCTGACCGCGAACCTGACGCTTGACGGCTTGAGCAGCGGACTGACGGTTGCGGGGGATGCGTCGGTCCGGTTCGACGACCTCTCGCGCTTCTCGGGTCTGGCGGGCCGTCCGCTGAACGGACGCGGCACCGCCACCGTTTCGGGGTCCACCAGCCTTATCTCGGGCGCGATCGACGCGCAGGCTACGGTGACGGGCACGGATCTCGCCATGGGGCTACCCGAGGTCGACAACCTGCTGAAGGGCGAGTCCCGCGTCGCGATCTCGTTGCTGCGGGACACGCAGGGCACCCGCCTGCGCGACCTGCGGATCGAGGCACGCACCCTGACGGCCACCGCCTCGGGCACGGTCGCAACCGCGGGAAGCGACATCTCGGCCCGGCTCGACTTTTCCGACCTGTCGGTGCTCGGTCCGCGCTACCGCGGCCGGATGGAAGCCGATGCCCGCTTCACCGGCACGCCGGATGCGGGCCGGGTGGAGGTCAACGCACAGGGCAACGACCTGCAGGTGGGCCAGCCGCAGGTGGACGGCATGCTTCGCGGGGCCTCGACCATCGACCTCGCGGGGCGGCTCGAGAACCGGGCGCTGCTGCTGGAGCGGGCGACGGTGAACGCCCGGACCCTGCGGCTGTCGGCAACCGGCAGGCTCGCCGCCGAGGACAGCGACGTGACGGCCGACCTTTCGTTCACCGATCTCGCGCCGCTCGGCAGCGGCTTCGGCGGTTCGCTGGAGGCGCAGGCCGGCTTCCGTGGCAATGCCGAAAGGGCCATCATCACCGCCGATGCACGCGCTCGCGACCTTCGCGTCGGGCAGGATCAGGCCAACAGCCTGCTGCGCGGCGAGAGCATCCTGTCCGCGCAGGTCCGTCTGGAGAACGGCATGGTCCAGATCGACCGCGCCGAGATGCGCAACCCGCAGCTTGCCGTCAGCGCGCAGGGCTCGGCCGGCGCCGCGGGGCGCACCGTGACGCTCGATGCGCGGATGGCAAACCTCGGCCTGATCGCGCCGCAGTTTCCCGGGCCGCTCACCCTGCGCGGCACCGTCGCCTCGGGCGGCGAGGGCTACCGGATCGACCTGCGCGCGCAGGGGCCGGGGCAGATCGACCTCAGGGCGCAGGGGAGCGCGGCCGCGAATTTCTCGACGCTGAACCTCGGCGTGACCGGAACGGCGCAGGCCGCGCTGGCGGATGCCTTCATTGCGCCGCGCAGCGTATCCGGGCCGGTCCGGTTCGATCTGCGGGTGAACGGGCAGCCGGCGCTGTCCTCGGTCTCGGGCCGGATCACCCTGTCGGACGGCCGGCTTGCCGACCCGAGCCTCGGTCTTGCCATCGAGGCGCTGCGCGGCACGGTGGATCTGGCCGGCGGCCGGGCCAATGTCGCGATCTACGGCCGGCCGACCGGCGGCGGACGCCTCTCGGTCAGCGGCGGGATCGGTCTGACCTCCCCCTTCCCCGCCGATCTATCGATCGACATCGGCCGCGCGGTCCTGCGCGACCCGAACCTGTTCGAGACCACGGCGAGCGGCCTCGTCACCATCAGCGGTCCGCTGAGCGGAGGCGCGCGCATCGCCGGACGGATCGGTCTCGAGGAAACCGAGCTGCGCATTCCTTCGACGGGCTTCGGCGGAGCGAGCGGGCTGACGAACCTTCAGCACCGCAACGAGCCACCGGCGGTGCACAGGACACGTGTTCGGGCCGGGATGCTGGAGGACGGCAAGGACGGCAATGGCGCGTCCACCGCCCAGCCCTATCCGCTCGATCTGCTGATCAGCGCGCCGAACCGCATCTTCGTGCGCGGGCGCGGCCTCGACGCGGAGCTGGGGGGCGAGTTGCAGCTCTCGGGAACCACTGCGAACGTCGTGCCCAGCGGTGCCTTCAACCTGATCCGCGGGCGGCTCGACATCCTTGGCAAGCGGCTGGTGCTGAGCGAGGCACAGCTTTTGCTGGAGGGCGATTTCGTGCCCTTCCTGCGGGTCGTCGCCTCGACTGAGAGCGACGGCATCACGACCGCGGTGGTGATCGAGGGTCGCGCCGACGAGCCGGACGTCAGCTTCACCTCGGTTCCGGAACTGCCGGAGGAAGAGGTCATCTCGCGCCTGCTGTTCGGCCGGGGCCTCGACACGATCAGCCCGCTGCAGGCGGCACAACTCGCCAGTGCGGTTGCAACCTTGGCGGGCCGCGGCGGCGAGGGCGTGATCGGTCGGCTGCGCCAGGGCTTCGGCCTCGATGATCTGGACGTGTCCACGAGCGAGGACGGAAGCGCGTCGCTGAAGGCGGGCAAGTATATCTCGGAGAACGTCTATACCGAGGTCGAGGTCGACCAGCAGGGCGAGAGCGAGATCAACCTGAACCTCGACGTGACGCCAAGCATCACCCTGCGGGGCAGCGCGGACAACACCGGCGACACCAGCATCGGCGTCTTCTTCGAAGGCGACTACTGAGGCGCGGCGCGGACGGCATCAACCGCCGCGCCGAGCAGCACCGCGAAGGCGCTGAGGTAGAGCCAGACCAGAAGCGCCACCACCGCGCCGATGGACCCATAGACCTCGTTGTAATTGGCGAAGTTCGCTAGGTAGAAGACCAGCCCGCGCGAGGCGAGCGCCCAGAGCGCCACGGCCACGGCAAGACCCCAGGTCACGATGGGTCGCGGGCTGCCCTTGGGCCGGTTCGGGCCCAGGCGATAGGCCAGCGCCACGCCGAACACCACCAGCAGGATACCCACGCCGACGTTGGCAAGCTCCAGCACCTGCTGGTTGAAGCTGCCGAGCGGCAGGAAGGTGAGGACGAGCGGGGCCACGACCGAGAGCAGCATCGCGACGAGACCCACCCCCACCAGCGTCATGGTCAGCACCATCGCGCGGACGATGTGCCAGGGGCCGGTTCGGTTCGGCAGGCGGTGCGTGGCGTTCAGGCCGCGGATCAGCGCGGCGACGCCGGCGCGGGCCGACCAGATCGCGATGAGGGTGGACAGCAGGCTCGTCCAGCCGAGGTGGCGGGAATTTGCGGCCAGCAATGCCTCGACCTGGTCATGGAACAGGACATAGGCCTGCTCGGGCAGGAAATCCTGCGCCAGCTCGATCTGGCTGCGGATCACGCCGGGATCCGAGGCCCAGCCCCAGATCGCGATCAGGGCGGCCAAGGCGGGGAAGATCGCCAGAAAGCCATAGAAGGCGATGCCCGCCGCGGCCAGGTTGAGGTCAGCCGAGTCGATCCGGTCGTAAAGCCGCACCAGCAGCCGCCACCGCGAGTGCCAGAATCCCTCGGCCGCCACGCATCACCTCCGACAGAATGACGAAGGCCCGCGGGTTGCGCGGGCCTTCGAGAAAGTCGGGTCTGATCCCGATTATTCCGCGTCGGTGGTGTCCGACGAGTCGTCGTCGTCGTCGTCAGAAGCGATCAGGGCGATCAGCGCGGCGCCGCCCAGAACCGGGAGGAGGATGCCGGTGCCGAGGCTGCCGGTTTCTTCCGCCGCCACGACAGCGGTCGGCTCTGGCTCGTCAACCACGACAACCGGGCCGCCCGCGAACGCCGCCATGGCGGACGAGACGAGCGCGGTGGACGCGACGAGGGCAGTAAGTTTCTTCATGTGCGTTCTCCAAGTATAATGGCCGCTTGGTTTACCTGATACCATAGGGGCAACCACCAGAAAAGTCCGAAGATTGGGTCCAGGTCAATCAATCACCCGGCTTATTTTCAGCTTGCCGAGCTTCTGATCGAAAGTCTGGCGACTTTGCCGGACGAATCCCGCATTCTCGACCCAATATTCGTTAGTGAACTGCCCCGTAGAGCCTTCACAATGCTCCAAGACGTGCCGGGTGGCATAGTTGCGCTGAACGATAGTGATCGTTTTCATCCCATCCGTTGCGAGAGTGCAACGGAATTCCGTCCGGACCGTCTGGTCCTGCCCGTCGATCTGGTAGTGGACGCGGCGATGGGTGCCGCTGGCGGATGCGATCTGCGCCGCCGACGGAGCTTCCACCGACATGAGGTCCGCCCCCAGCCCGCGAGTCGCCAGCAGGATGCCGTCGCGCATCGCGATCGTGCGGTCGTCGGTCGAGGACCAGGTCTCGACCGTTCCGTTCCTCTGGAACGGCACCATGAGCGCCCAGGCGCCTGTCGCCTCGACCGTCACGACCGACAGCGGCGAGGTCACCCGCGCCAGCTTCGCCCGCGTCAGGGTCGATCCGTCCTGCTTCTTCGCGTCGTCCTTGCCGCCGATCGATCCGATCGCCTGCTTGATGAAGGTCGCACGCCCGTTGGTGTCCTCTTCCGAGCCGCAGCCGGCAAGCAGCACGCAGATGGCGAGAAGGCTGGCCCCGATCCCGTGCCGCATCACTTCCAGAATCTCCCCCATTGGTCGTCGAGTTCCTGCGTGTGGTAGTGGCGCACGCTCTCGTAGAGCCGGCCGTCCACGCGCAGCATCGCGCCGCCGTCGCGCGTCACCGGACGTATCGTGTAGGCTGCCGTCTCGCGTGTCGGCTGGCCCAGAAGCACCGTCAGCGGGATCTGGAGCCGGATCCCCTTGTCGAAGGATCCCTCGCCGAACTCCTCTGACGAGACATCGGTCAGGGTGGCGAAGGCGCCGACCTTCCAGCCGTTCTCGAACTCCCGGTCGATCGATAAGGTCGCGCCGTAGTCGCCGGCAAGGTAGCGGCCCACGTCGACCTGGCCGAGGAACTGGTTGCCGAAGTCGTAGTAGACCGAGGCATGGCCGGTCACAACGTCATAGGCGTCCTCGCCCGACAGGAAGCCGAACCCCTGTTCGTATTCGCGCTTCTTGGCATAGTTGATCTCGGCCCCCAGCGCGAGGCGGCTGTTCACCGGCTTCCAGAGCATCTCGGCCGAGGCGCCGCCATACATCCGCTCGAGGTAGCCGACCGTCACCCGGCTGTAGAGATCGGTTCCCGGCCGCGCATACCAGGCGGCGGTCAGGTTATCGAGGGTCGCGCTGTCGGTCTCGCTGTAGAGCGAGAAGTCCGAACGCACATGCGGCAGCACCGAGGTGGATTCCTCGCCATCCTCGATGTTGCCGAGCAGCTTCTGGCTGACCGAACCCGACAGGATGAAGCCGGGTGCAACCTCGTACTGGCTGCGCAGGCGCAGGCCGACATCCGCCCGCACCGGCTGTTCGGGATCGAAGAGGCTGGTCCGGACGAAGGGCCCGAAGGACCAGCCGAACCGCGGATAGCGCTTCGGATCGAACGCCAGACCCTCGATCGGAGCGCCTGCCTCGCCGATCAGCGTGCGGTCCCGGATCGCCTCGGCGGCACCCGGCGCGAATTCCAGCCGCTCCAGATCCGACCGGCGCAGCGTGACCTTCGACAGCGGCGTGCCGTTCACGACGGGCACGATCTCGAAGGTCTCGACCGAGGCCGGCAGCGCATAGGCCATCACGCGGGCGGTGCGCCCGACGGCCTGTGCCTCGGCATCGTAGCGGATGTTGCGGATGCGGATCTGGGCCGTCGTGGCGGTGCTGCCGAAGGCCTCGATCAGGATGCCGTCCTGGTCGAGCTGCTTCTGCATGTTGTTGCGCAGCAGCCCGTTGGCATCCGCCTGCGTCACCCATTCCTTCGACCAGGCGTCCGGATCGGCCGCGGGCGAGGGCCGCGGGCGCACCGGCGTCGGCGCGCTGTCCACGAGCCCGGTGGTCGCGCGGTCGTCCGGGTTCATGACGAAGTGAAGGCCCAGGCCCAGCTCGCTGCCATACATGTAGTAGGCGCCAACCCGGACGCCGGGCGAAACCTCGTATTCCGCGCCGAAGTTGAACGGGCTCTTCCGCTCGAAGATGTTCCGGTTCCCGGCCTCCTCGACATAGTCGTCGGAGGAATATTCCACCTTGAGGCTCAGCCGGTCGTTGGGCTGCCACTCGATGCCCGCAAAACCGGCCATGTCGCCGCGGAACCACTGGTCCGCGTTGATGTTGCCGCCCTCGTCCTCGCTGGGTTCGAACTCGGGCCGATCCCCGAAGCCGCCGAAGCTGCCATAGCTGCCCAGCCGGCCCCAGCCGAGGCCCGCGGTCACCTTCAGGTTCGGCATGAGGTGCTTGGTCGCCGCGATGTATTCGGCGCTCAGGATACCTGTCCCGATGAAGTCCTGCAGGCCAACGGTCACCGACGGCATGTAGCGGCCTTCCTCGAAGGCCTGGAACCGCAGGTCGAAGCTGCGGTCGTAGTAGGTGTCGAAGGAATCCACCCCGACCCGGTCGGTTTCGGGAATGGTCTCGTTCCAGCTGCCGACCCCGGTATAGCGGAAGCTGGCCGACACCCGGGGCAAGACCTGGAAGGTCAGGGTCGTGCGGTTGATCCCGGCAAAACTGGACAGGCTGGTGTTGAACAGGGCATCCGGCTGCGCCTCGCCCGAGGGCATGTCCATCAGGCCGGTGGTTCCATAGAAGTTCAGCGTCGGCCGCGTCTCGGACAGCGCGGGGGCCGTCGCCACCAAGGCGGCGCAGGACACACCGGCAAGTAGGCCGCGCCGGGACGCGGGGGAAGGCATCGCCATGGTCACCTCGTTCGTTGCCCGCACTCTAGGCAGGCGCACCACCATGAACAATGCCCTTCGAACGCCGCACCGGCAGAGCTTTGCCGGCTATCGCTTCGCGGCCACGGTTTCCGGCGGATGGTAGCCCTCGACCCACGAGAGGATGACGCGGCGCGCCGCCTGCGCGTCGCCGGTCGCCATCGCGCTGCGCAGCGCCCGCAGCGCCGTCGCCATCTCGAGTTCGGACAGGCTGTCCTCCTGCGCGCGCAGGATCTTGGAATGCGGCGTGGTCAGCAGGCCCTCGCCGATCAGAAGCTCCTCATGCAGCTTCTCGCCGGGGCGCAGGCCCGTCACCACGATCTCGATGTCGCCCGAAGGGTTGTGCGCATCGCGCACCGACTTGCCCGCGGCCTCGATCATCTGCACCGCAAGGTCGCGGATCTTCACCGGCTTGCCCATGTCCAGCACGAACACGTCGCCCCCCCGGCTTTCGCCCTGATGGGCGAATGAACCGGCAAGCAGGACGAGGCGCGCGGCCTCGGAGATGGTCATGAAGAAGCGGGTGACGTCCTCGTGGGTCAAGGTCACCGGACCGCCCGCGGCGATCTGCTCCTTGAAGAGCGGGATGACCGAGCCCGAGGACCCCAGCACGTTGCCGAACCGCACCATGGAGAAGATCGTGCCGCGCGACCGCTTCGCCAGATCCTGGATCACCAGTTCCGCAAGCCGCTTCGAGGCGCCCATGACGTTCGTCGGCCGCACCGCCTTGTCCGTCGAGACGAGTATGAAGCGCGCGACGCCCGCCTCGTGTGCGGCGTCGGCCAGCGTGCGGGTGCCGAGCACGTTGTTGGCCAGCCCCGCGATCGGGTTCGACTCGACCAGCGGGACATGCTTGTAGGCCGCGGCATGGAACACGATCTCGACATCGTATTCCGTCATCACCATCCGGGACATGCGCGCGTCCGTGACCGACCCCAGCACCGGGACGATCTCGACGCCGGTTCCTTCGGCCATGGCGCGCAACTCGCGGTCGATGTTGTAAAGCGCGATCTCGCTGATCTCGAACATCACGATCCGCTTCGGACGGATCAGCAGGAGCTGGCGGCACAGTTCGGACCCGACCGAGCCGCCGGCACCCGACACCAGCACCGAGCGTCCGACATAGGTGTCGGCACCCTGCGGCAGCGCATCCTCGATCTGCTGGCGGCCAAGGAAGCGGCCGAACGTGAAGGGAGAAAGGTTGTCCACCAGCTTCTCCTCGCCCACGAGCTGGGCGAAGGAGGGCACGGTATGGACGTCCACGCCGATGACCTGCAGCCGCTGGTCGATCCGCGCCAGACGGGCCGGCGACTCCGAAGGCATGGCCAGCAGCACGCGGGTCACGTCCCGCTCGCGCACCAGCCGCTCGATCCGGTCCGAGGGATGGACGCGCAGGCCCGCGATCACCATGCCCTGCAGGGCGGGATTGTCGTCCACGAAGGCGATGGGCCGGATCGTTCCGCGCGACCGCAGCGCCGCCGCAAGCTGCATTCCGGTGTTCCCCGCGCCATAGATCAGCACGCGGCAGCCCTTCTGGTCGATCTGGAGAACCCAGAGCAGCGCGTGCAGCATCGCCATCCGCGCCGCCACCGACAGGATGAAGAACAGCAGGCCGAACAGGATGGCCCCCGCCGCCGGGACGTCGATGCCGGCGACCGTGGCGACAAGCGCCAGACCCATCGTCAGGATCGAGGCGAAGGCGGCCGTCTTCAGGATGGCCACCGATTCATAGGCGTTCAGCTTGATCCGCGGCATCCCGAGGATCAGCGACACGGCACAGGCAAGCAGAGCGGCCGCCGGTGGCAGCATCCATTCGAGCCCCGAGCCTGCGCCCGCGCTGCGGATGAACAGGCCCGTGACGAACAGTGCCAGAGGCGCCACACAGACATCCGACAGAAGAAGGAGTCCGCGCTTCTGGCCCCTCGTCAGACGATCGACGAGCTGGAAAAGGAATTTTCTCACGTGGACGCCCTGCCTCTTCGCGGTCTCATTGGATTTCGCCCGTCCGTCGAACACCTGCCCGACACTTCTCTGCCCGAGAAAAAGCCTGAAATCGAATGCGTCAAACCTAGACGACGCGACGAATCACCACAAGCGCGGGCCGCGTGTCAGGGCTTCGCAGATGCGGAAGATTGCTTATTTCGCAACAGTAGCACCCGCCGAATGGTCTGCTGCATCAGCATCAGGTCCATGCAAAGGCTGCGTCGGCGCTGGTAGATGAGGTCGAGCCTCGCCTTTCGAGGTATGCAGCGCCGACTGTAGACCGCGTCGGTTTCCTCGGGCGAGCGGCAGCGCGACAGCAGGCGCTCCTCATGGCGATGGAAATGGAGACTCGCGAGGCCGGTGATGCCGGGGCGGCTTTCAAGGACCCGGGCATAAAGCGCGGGGAACCGTTCGACATAAAGCCGAAGCGGCGGCCGCGGACCCACGAAGCTCATGTCGCCCTTCAGCACGTTCCAGAGTTGCGGCACCTCGTCGAGCCGGCTGCGGCGCAGAAGGCGGCCGGTGCGCGTTACCCGGTCCTGCTTGTCGCCCCCCGACACCCCAGCGTTCTGCGCTGCGGGTCGCATGGTGCGAAGCTTCCACAGGTCGAAGGGCTGGCCCGGCGCCTTCATCCGCTCGGCGACGTAGAACAGCGGGCGACCCTCGACCGCGAGGAGCACCACAAGCAGCACGGCAAAGGGAACGGCCAGCAGAAGCATCAGCAGCAGGGCAAGGGTCACATCCAGAACACGCTTCGCGGGACTCATGACAGGGTTCTCCATTCGGCCACCAGCGTTGCGGGCCGTGCCGCATCGGCCGGCAACGGGCACAGCGCCTGCAGGCGCTCCAGCCCGAGCGCCACGCGCGGGATTACCCCCTCGCGCCGCGGACCCCAGCGCCAGGCAAGACCCGCGGCGTCGAGCAGGTCGGCCATGTCCACGGCGGGCGGCGCGCCCAGATTCAGCACCCGCGGAAGCTCCGTGCCCTGCGCCGCCAGCCACACCAGCCGCTCCAGAACGCGGGCGAGCGTGAGGGGGCCGATGTAGGTGCGGACCGGGCCGCCGCCGCCGGGCACGGGATCGAGGATCACCGGCTGGTCCGGCGGGCGCACCGTGCCCAGCAGCGCATCCGCCCCCGCGACATTTCCAAGCCGCAGCAGCGTCAGGCCCGGCCGCGCGGTTTCGGCCCAGCCCAGCGCCGCGCGCTCCATCGCGAGCTTCGCCTGACCGTAGGGATGGTCGGGCGCAGGCCCGTCCGTTTCCAGCAGGTCGCAAGTTCGGGCCGAGCCATAGACCGCGCCGGACGACAGCAGGAAGACATGGCGCGCACCGGCGGCTTCGGCGGCATGGCAGCCGGCCAGCCCGAGCGGCACGTTGTCGGAAAGCCGGCCTGTGCGGTCCGTCACCCCGGCCAGGTTCAGCACCACGTCGGCCCGGCCGCCGGGGAAGGGCTCCACCAGCATGTCCCACGGCACCCCCACGTTGCGACCGTGCCAGAGGGGAACCAGATCCTCCGGCGGGGTCTCCCAGGCGCGGCGCAGGAAGCGGCCGATCCGCCCGGTCGAGCCCAGGACCAGAAGCCGGGTGGCCATTCAGTCCTCCTGCTCGAACCGGGTGCGCATCTCGCGCAGCACGGGCAGGACGGAACGGACCCGCTCGGCGCCCAGCGCCTCGACCACCTCGGCGATCAGCGGTGCGATGGCCTCGACGGCGGCATCCCGGGCCTTCCGCCCGGAGGGGCTGATCGAGACGAACTTGCGCCGGGCGTCATCCCAGTCGGGCCGGATATGGACATGACCAGCCCATTCGAGCTTCGCCAGCGTGTTGGTCATCGCCCCGCGCGTGACATGGAACGCTCGCGCCAGCTGCGCCGGCGTCCGCTCCTCGGCGGCGCGGGCGAGGTGGTTCAGCACGCCGAAATGCGACAGCTCCATCCCCTTCGGCAGCACCTTCGACAGCCGGTTGCGCGCCAGCTGGTCGGCCATGAACAGCTCGCCGAACAGCGCCACCGCGAGTTCCTCGTTGCGCTCCGCCATCAGGGACCTTCGAAGGGGCGGTCATGGCCCAGCGAGGGCACACGGTGCCGGGCCCGCGCCACCTGCGACAGGTCGAGATCGACCAGCGTCACGCCCGTCTCGGTTCCGGCATCGGCCAGCACCTCGCCCCAGGGCGCAACGGCAAGGCTGTGGCCGTGGGTGCGGCGCCCCTTGCCATGCACCTCGGCATGAAAGCCGGTCTGCGCCGGGGCGAGGACGATGCAGCCGGTCTCGATCGCGCGGGCGCGCAGCAGCACTTCCCAATGGGCGGCACCGGTCAGGTGGTTGAAGGCCGCCGGCACCGTCAGGATCTCGGCCCCTGCCTGCGCGAGGCGGCGGTAGAGATGCGGGAACCGCAGGTCGTAGCACACCGTCATGCCGATCCGGCCGAAGGGCGTGTCGGCCAGGACGGCCCGCGCACCGGGCCTGTAGGCCGCGGATTCGCGATAGACCTCGGTCTCGGACACGTTCACGTCGAACATGTGGATCTTGTCGTAGCGCGCCACGATCGCGCCATCCGGCCCGATCAGGAAGCTGCGGTTGGCGAAGCGGCCGTCGCCGTCATGCGTCAGCAGCCCCAGCGAGCCGACCAGCAGCCACACCCCCGATCGCGCCGCCTGATCGCGCAGGGCTGCCAGGGTGGCATCCTCCTCCTCGTGGCGGAAGATGCGCCGCTGATGCTCGCGGCTCGAGGACAGGCAGCCCGTGCATTCCGGTGTCAGGACGAAGCCGGCGCCCGCCTCGGCCGCCGCGCGGATGTGGCCGAGCGTGGCGGGCAAGTTGGCCTCGGGGTCGTCCGTCACCGAAAGCTGCACGAGGGCCGCGCGCATCGTCCCTCAGTCCGCCAGCAGCGGATCGAGCTTGCCGGCATCGTCCAGCTCGTGAAGGTCGTCGCAGCCGCCGACGTGGTGCTCGCCGATGAAGATCTGGGGAACGGTCCGGCGGCCCCCTGCGCGCGCGGTCATCCGGTTGCGCAACGAGGGGTCGGCACTGACGTCGATCTCGGCGAAGGGGACGCCCTTGCGGCGCAGCAGGGCCTTGGCTGCCTGGCAGTAGCCGCAGGTCGGCGTGGTGTAGATTTCGACGGGCTTCATGTCTTTCCCTTCCGGTCAGTGCGACTATAGGGATTTAGGCATCCTTCGCAACGCGTGCCAGCACCGCGACAGACACCGTCCCCGCGCCCGCCGAAAGGCAGGCTTCGGTCGCGGCAGCCAACGTCGCGCCCGAGGTCATCACATCATCGACCAGAAGAACCTCGCGCCCGCGCAGATGCGCCCCTCGCGTCGGATGGGGCAGGACGGCCCCGGTCATGTTGTCGAAGCGCCCCTCGCGCGTGCGGCCGCCCTGGGTATGGGTATTGCGGGGCCGGACCAGCGCATCGGGACAATGATCAAGGCCCGCCTGCCGGGCGAGGGCCTCCGACAGCAGCGCCGACTGGTTGCATCGCCGCTGCACGAGCCGCGTCCAGTGCAGCGGCACCGGCACCACCAGCATTCCCGGCGTCAGGATCGGCCGGACCGCCTTCAGGATCCAGCCCGCCGCGGGCGTGGCCAGATCCAGCCGGTCGCCGTGCTTCAGCGCCAGCACGAGCTTGCGCCCGTTGTCGCGGTAAAGCATCGCCGAGCGGCCATGCGCCCACGGCCGCTCGAGCTGCAGGCAGTCATCGCAATGGACCGGATGACCGGGATCCTCCCCCGGCAGCGGCGTCCCGCAGAGATCGCAGACAAGGCCCGCGATGAACGGCGTGTCGCGCCAGCACGGGCCGCAAAGGCCGAAGTCCGTCGTCACCAGCGTGTCGCACAGCAGGCATTGCGGCGGATAAAGCAGGCGGAGCACGGCTTGCAATCCCATGGGACCCCCCTTACCTGCGGCACCGGAGGCCCCATGACCCCCCTTCTGACCGACCGCACCGCCCTTGCCCGCAACCGTGCCCGCGCCCTGCGCGACCCGGCGCTGTTCCTGCAGGAGGAAGCCGCCGCCGAAGTCGAGGAGAGACTGAGCGAGGTTAACAGAAGGTTTACGGCACCCGCCGTGGTGACGGCTTTTCCGCAGGTCTGGCAGCCCCGCCTGCCCGGGGCGCGGATCGTGCCGGACGACGACGCGCTGGAGCTGGAGCCGGCAGCGCATGATCTCGTGATCCACGCCATGGCGCTGCACTGGGCCAACGATCCGGTGGGCCAGCTTGTCCAGTGCCGTCGGGCGCTGAGACCGGACGGGCTTTTCCTTGGCCTGCTCCTGGGCGGGCGCACGCTTTCGGAACTGCGGGTGGCACTGGCGGGCGCCGAGGCCGCCGTGACGGGCGGCCTGTCGCCCCGCGTCCTGCCGATGGCCGAGATCCGCGACCTCGGCGGCCTGCTGCAGCGGGCCGGCTTTGCCCTGCCGGTCGCGGACTCGCTCATGCGCGAGGTGCGCTATCGCGACACCCTGCACCTGATGCGCGACCTGCGCGCGATGGGCGAAGGCAATGCGCTGGAGGCCCGCCTGCGCCGTCCGAGCCGTCGCGCGCTGTTCGCCGAGACCGAGGCCCGCTATCCGTCCCGCGCCGGCGACCGCATCTCGGCCACGTTCGAGATCATCTGCCTGACCGGCTGGAGCCCGCACGAGAGCCAGCAGAAGCCGCTTCGTCCCGGCTCGGCCGTCCAGAGCCTTGCCGAGGCGCTCGAGGCCGCACGGAAGGATGCCATCCCTAAGGGCGATGGTTGACCCCGGTCCAGATGCCTATATGTGTCTGACGACCGAAAGTCTGGAAGCGGAATGACGCCGATGTTGCAAGCAACGCCGCTGGAGGCACGTGCCCTTGGGGCCGAAGAGCCGATCCACCCCGGCGAGGGTCGGCTGGCGCATGCCCCGGCAGACCATCCGGACCTGCCGCAGCCCAAGATCGGCATCCTGCTGGCCAATCTCGGCACGCCGGACCATTACGACTACTGGTCGATGCGGCGCTACCTGAACGAGTTCCTGTCGGACAAGCGCGTGATCGACTATCCGGCGTGGAAGTGGCAGCCCCTGCTGCAGATCCTGATCCTGAGCAAGCGCCCCTTCAGCTCGGGCGCGAACTACAAGCTGATCTGGAACCACGAGAAGGGCGAAAGCCCGCTGATGACGATCACCCGCGACCAGACGGCAAGGATCGGCGCGGAAATGCGCGCCCGCTTCGGCAACCGCGTGATCGTCGAATTCTGCATGCGCTACGGCAACCCCTCGACCGAGCGCCGGGTGCGCGAACTGGTCGAGGCCGGCTGCGAGAAGATCCTGTTCTTCCCGCTCTATCCGCATTACGCCGGCGCGACCTCGGCCACGGCGAACGACCAGTTCTTCCGCGCCCTGATGAAGGTAAAGCGCCAGCCGGCCGTGCGCACCGTGCCGGAATACTACGAGCATCCGCTCTACATCGACGCGCTCGCGCAATCGGTGGAACGGGCCTATGCCGCGCTCGACCACAGGCCGGACGTGCTGGTCGCCTCGTATCACGGCATGCCCAAGCGCTACCTGATGGCGGGCGATCCTTATCACTGCCAGTGCGCCAAGACGTCGCGCCTGCTGCGCGCCCGGCTGGGCTGGGCCGAGGGCTCGATCGACACGACCTTCCAGTCGGTCTTCGGCCCCGAGGAGTGGCTGAAGCCCTATACCGTGGAGCATGTGGCGGAACTCGCGAAGGCCGGGAAGAAACGGATCGCGGTCATTGCCCCCGCGTTCTCAGCCGATTGCATCGAGACGCTGGAAGAGATCAACGGCGAGATCCGCGAGGCCTTCGAGGAAGCGGGCGGCGCGGAATTCACCTACATCCCCTGCCTGAACGACGACGAGGCACATATCCGCGCGCTGGCGGCGGTGATCGAAGACAACCTTGCAGGCTGGCTGACCCGGGCATGAAAAAAGGCGGCGGGCAAGCCCGCCGCCCGGGATCCTGCGATCCTGCGCCGATCAGTTCGCGGCGACCGCGGCGACCACGACGAGCAGCATCAGCGGAACCAGGATGCCGCCCGAGGAAGCGGTTTCCGCTTCCACGACGGCCGGCTCCATGACCGGCTCCGCCATGCCGCCGGCAAAAGCCGACGAAGCCGCGAGCGACAGGGCGGCGGCGAGAGCGAGTTTCTTCATGTTTCTTGACCTCCAGTATTCGCATCCGGCCGGATAATCTGAGGCAGCCGGATGACCCCAAGCATGCACCTCGTCAGGCTGAGTAACCAGCTTGTCCCGGGCAATGCAATCGGAGTGGGCAAAGTTCCCTTAACTGTTGCAGGCTTACGTCAAATCAGCAGCACCTGCGTGCCGACGTTGGTAAGCGGGAAAAGCTGCTGGATGTGCTCGTTGTAAAGCCCGATGCAACCGTTGGACGAGCGACGCCCGATCTTGCGCGTGTCATGCGTGCCGTGGATGCGGTAGTAGGTCCAGGACAGGTAGAGCGCGTGGGTCCCCAGCGGGTTGTCCGGCGCGCCACCGGGCACGAAGTCCGGCCATTCCGGGTTGCGCTCGCGCATCGAGGGAGTCGGACGCCACGGCGGCGCGACCACCTTCTGCACCACCTCGGTGCGGCCACGGCGGGTCAACTCGTCCGACAGCGGAACCGAGGTCGGGAACAGCAGGTAAGACGACTGGTCCTCGCTCCAGAAATGCAGGCAGCGCGAGGTGGTGTCGACCAGGATGGCGCCCTTGCGCAGGCTCGAGAAATACGGCTGCCAATCGAGCATCCGGAAGCTCGAGATGTTGTTGCGCACCGGCCCCGCGGGGGAGGTCGCGGCAGCAGGCACCGCCTCCTGCGCCAGCGCCGGCATCGCCAGCGCACCGAGGCCCACCGCCGCACACCCAAGCAGTGTCCGCCGATCGAGCTTCTTCGATTGATCCGCACCCATTCCGCTCGTCTCCTTGATCTTGGTCCCGGAAATTTCGGACCGCAGCAATCTATCGCCCCGCGCCAGTGGCGGCAATTCACTCCCGCGTCAACGAGGAAGTGGCCGCCCGAGATGCGTTTGAACAGTCCGCGGCCTTTCTGTTAAGAGGGCCGGAACGAACCTTGTGGGTGGACATCACATGAAGACTCTCTCCGCGCTCGCCCTTTGCGGCGTCATGGCTCTGTCGGCCTGCGCCTCCAAGACCTCCGTGGCCCTCGGTCCGGACGGCAAGCCGATGCCGCAAGTCTACCGCATCGCACCGGGGCAGGAGAGCGAGATCACCTACCGGTTGCTCGACTCGGTCAACACCCTGCGGCAGGCGAAGGGGGCGGCCCCGCTCCAGCTCAACTCGGAACTGACGGCGGCCGCCGCCACCCATGCGCGCGACATGTCCGTGCAGAACCGCCCCTGGCACTTCGGCTCGGACGGTTCGTCGCCGCTGGTCCGGGTGCAGCGTGCGGGCTACCAAGGCAAGCTTCTGGGCGAGCTGATTTCCGAGACCTACCAGACCGAGCTCGAGACGCTGGCGGCGTGGATGGAGCAGCGCGACACCCGCGACGTGGTGCTTGATCCCTCGGCCACCGACCTCGGCTTCGCCTGGTATCAGGAATCGCAGGGAAAGATCTGGTGGACAGTCGTCACCGGCTCGTCGATGGCGGCGGCCCAGCCGGTGCCCGTGGCATCCATGGCGGTCGCGGGTCTCTGACCCGCCATCTTGCCGGAAGCGATACGTCGGGGCGGGGGCGACCCCGCCCGTTGCGTCAGGGCAGGATGTAGATCGGCGTGCCGACGCGGACCATCGAGTAGACTTCCTCGACCTCCTCGTCCGAGACCGCGATGCAGCCTGCCGTCCAGTCGCGCTTGTTCGGCCCGCGATACTTGCCACGACCATGGATGAAGATGTCGCCACCGGGCTCCTTCCCCTGCAGGAAGGCCATCTTCTGGTCCGAGGTATTGGGATAGGAGATGCCGAGCGAGAGGTGGTAGTTCGACCGCGGGTTCTGCCGGTTGATGAAGTAGACCCCCTCGGGCGTGCGGCCGTCGCCTTCGTACTGCTTGTGCCCGGTCGGCCTGAAGCCGAGCCCGATGTCATACTGGCGCAGCACGTGCGAGCCGCTCAGCAGATACATCTTGCGGTCCGCCTTGTGGACCTGGACGCTGGTGACGGGAGGCCCGTCGTAGCGACGGATCTTGGGATCGCCGCCGCAGCCGGCGAGGGCGAGCGCAAGGACGATCAGGGTGATTTTCAGGAACTGCATGGAGGTCACTGCCCGCTTTGTCTTTTTTCTTCGGAAATACCGAAAATCCGCCGTTCTCGCCAGCATTCTTTGGCGAAGGCGGTTAATTTGACGTTGAGAGTCACCTGCCGGACGCATCCGGCGCGGGTCAGGCGGGCAGACTCAACCGCGCGGCGAGCTCCACATGGGCAGACCAGCGGAACTGGTCCACCACCTGCACCCAGTCGAGTCGGTAGCCGGCACGGACCAGCATGGCCGAGTCGCGGGCAAAGGTGACGGGGTTGCAGGAGACGAAGGCGATGACGGGCACCCGGGCGCGCGCCAGCGCCGCCGTCTGCGCCTCGGCCCCGGCGCGGGGCGGGTCGATCACCACCGCATCGCACTTGCGCAACTCGTCGGGCTCCAGCGGGCGGCGGAACAGGTCGCGCGTCTCGACCGTCACGCGCTTCAACCCCGCCGCCTGCCGCCAACCCCGGTCGAGCGCCGCGGTCATGGCTGCGTCGCCCTCGACCGCATGAACCTCCGCCCGCTGCGCCAGGGGCAGGGCAAAGGTGCCGACGCCCGCGAAAAGGTCGGTCACCATTCGCGCTTCGCCAATGGCATCGACCACCGCAGCCAGCAGCGCCGCCTCGCCCTCGGCCGTCGCCTGCAGGAAGGCGCCGGGTGGCGGCACGACGCGCGCCGGCCCGAAGGCCTGCGCGGGCGGCACGCGAAGCGCCACCGTCTCGCCCTGCCATGTGAGCCGCGAAAGCCCATGGCGTTCCGCCACCTGCGCGAGCGCCCCCCTCAGCGCCGCATCGAGCGGCTTGCCGCCGCTGACCGAGACATCCGGGCCGCCGAGGCTGCGCGTCACCGTCAGCGCCAGTTCGGCCGACCGGGACCCGCCCGTCACCACCAGCGCCTCCAGCGCCGGTATGGCTGCCATCAGGTCCGGATGCAGCAGCCTGCAATCCGGCACCCCGACGATCAGATCGGAGTGGCGCGCGTGGAAGCCCACCAGCGCCCCGCCCTTGGTGCGCCGACCCGAGAGCGTGGCCCGCCGGCGCGAGGCGGGCGGAGAGACGGCGATCGACCGGAACGGCGCCTCGAGCCCCTGGCCGGCCAGCGCCGAACGGACGACCTCCTGCTTCCAGTCCGCCATGAAGCTGTCCGAAGCATGCTGCAGCAGGCAGCCGCCACAGGTCCGTGCGTGCGGACAGGGCGGACGCACCCGGTCAGGCGAGGGCGTGAGGATCTTCGGCGCGACCATCCGGCCACCCGCCACCTCACCCTCGACCACCTCGCCCGGGAGGGCGCCGCTGACGAAGATCCCGCCGCCCAGCGCATCGCCCAGGTGGCCCAGCCTCTCGATGGTCACGATCACTCGGCGGCCTCTTCCTCGCAGGTCATGAAGCCGCCGCTTTGCCGGTTCCAGTAGCGCGCGTAAAGCCCGTTCCGCGCCAGAAGCGTCTCGTGGGTGCCTTCCTCGACCAGTTCGCCGCGATCCAGCACGATGATCCGGTCCATCGCCGCGATGGTCGAGAGGCGGTGAGCGATGGCGAGCACGGTCTTGCCCTCCATCACCCGGCCCAGCGCCTCCTGGATCGAGGCCTCGACCTCGCTGTCGAGCGCCGAGGTGGCCTCGTCCAGCACGAGGATCGGCGCGTCCTTCAGGAAGGCGCGGGCCAGCGCGATCCGCTGCCGCTGCCCGCCCGAAAGCTTCACGCCCCGCTCGCCGAGGAAGGCATCGTAGCCGTGCCGTCCGGAATGATCCGCCATCGCCGCGATGAACTCGTCAGCCTCGGCCGCACGGGCGGCGGCGACCATCTCGTCCTCCGAGGCATCCGGGCGGCCATACATGATGTTGTCGCGGGCCGAGCGGTTGAACATCGCCGTCTCCTGCGTGACCATTGCGATCTGGCGGCGCAGGCTTTCCTGCGTGACGCCGCGCACGTCCTGCCCGTCGATCAGCACCCGGCCCTCCTCGGGGTCGTAGAGGCGCAGCAGAAGCGAGACCAGCGTGGACTTCCCCGCCCCCGAGGCCCCGACGATGCCGAGCTTCTCGCCCGGCCGGACCGTCAGGTCGAGTGCACGGATGCCGCCGGTCTGGCGGCCATAGGCGAAGCTCACCGCCTCGAAGCGGATCTCGCCCCGGACGCGCGGCAGATCCACGGCGCCGTTCCGGTCCGGCAGTTCATGGGGGACGGACAGGGTGCGCATCCCGTCCTCGACCTCGCCGATCGAGGTATAGATCGACATCAGCGTGAAGCTGACCCAGCCCGACATCTGCGAGATCCGCGTGGCGATGGCGCCCGCCGCCGCAATGGAGCCGGCAGTGGCCGCGCCTTGCTGCCACAGGACCAGCGTGCCGCCGATCAGAAGCACCGGCAGCACGCCCGACAGCGCCATGAGCGCGAAGCGGAACCAGGTCGAGATCACGCCGAACTCCAGCGACCGGTCGCGGAACGTCTCCATCGCGCGCAGCGCCACGCGGTCCTCGAAGGCGGCATGGGCGAAAAGCTTGACCGTCTTGATGTTGGTGATCGTGTCCACCACCTGTCCCGAGACCATGGCCCGGGCCGCGGCGCGTGCGGCCGAGTTCTCGCGCACCTTGGGCAGGTAGAAGCGGATCAGCGCCATGTAGGCCAGCAGCCACAGGCCCAGCGCGGCGGCGATCCGCCAGTCCACCGACAGGAGGTAGAGCGCGGACGCCACGACCGAGGCCAGCGCGAAGGCCACAGTGTTGATGATCTCGGTCACCGCATCGGTGACGGCCCGCGCGGCCTGCATCTGCTTCTGCGCGATGCGGCCGGCGAAGTCGTTGTCGAAGAAGGTGACCGCCTGCCCCAATGTCCAGCGGTGCAGCCGGCTGAGCACCAGCGGCAGCACGTTCGGCCCGATGACGATGGAGTTCGCGGCCGAGGACAGCCCGAACGACAGCGGCCGCAGCACAAGGTAGAAGATCAGGAACAGCGAGAGCAGCCCCATATGATCGGTGAAGAACGCCGCAGGGTCCGAGGCGACGGCGGCATCGATCACCCAGCCGATGACCGCGGCCGAGACGACCTCGAACGTGCCCGAGAGCGCCGAAAGTGCGGCCGCCATCCAGAGCATCGGCCAGGAGCCCCGCAGGCACCAGCGCATGAAGGCGGCAAGCCGCTGCGGCGGCGGCCCCTCGGCCGGGCGGAAGGCGTCGATCAGGCTGCCGAGGCGCACCAGTCTCATTCCGCCGCATCCTCGGTGCCGATGAAGCCGCCGGACTGCCGTGTCCAGAACCGCGCATATAGCCCGTCACGCGCCAGAAGCTCGGCATGGCTGCCGGTCTCGGCCACGCGGCCTTCCTCCAGCACCACGATCCGGTCCATCGCGGCGATGGTCGACAGGCGGTGCGCGATGGCGATGACGGTCTTGCCCTCCATCACGCCGTAAAGCGTCTGCTGGATCGCCGCCTCGACCTCGCTGTCCAGTGCCGAGGTCGCCTCGTCGAGGATCAGGATCGGCGCGTTCTTCAGGATCACCCGCGCCAGCCCCACCCGCTGGCGCTGCCCGCCCGAAAGCTTCACCCCGCGCTCGCCGACATGTGCGTCATAGCCCCTGCGGCCCTCGGGGTCCTCGAGCGTCAGGATGAAGTCATGCGCCTCGGCGCGTTTCGCGGCCAGGATCATCTCGGCCTCGCTGGCCTCGGGCCGGCCGTAGAGGATGTTGTCGCGCACCGAGCGGTGCAGGAGGCTCGAATCCTGCTGGACCATGCCGATCACGCGGCGGAGCGAGTCCTGCGTGACCTCGGTCACGTCCTGCCCGTCGATCAGGATGCGCCCGCCCTCGGGGTCGTAGAAGCGCAGCATCAGCTTGACCAGCGTGGACTTCCCCGCGCCCGAGCGGCCGACGATGCCCACCTTCTCGCCCGGCCGGATCGCCAGCGAGATCCGGTCGAGTCCGCCCGATCCGCGGCCGTAGTGATGCGAGACCTCGCGGATCTCGATCCGGCCCTCGGTCAGGCGAAGCGGCTTGGCACCGGGCCGGTCGGTCAGCGCGATGGGCTGGGCGATGGTCTCCATCCCCTCGGCCACCACGCCCAGCGCCTGCACCAGCGAACTCGTCGCCCACATGATCCAGTAGGTCATGTTGTTCAGCCGCAGCACCAGCGCGGTGGAGGCGGCGACGATGCCCACGCTTGCCTGCCCCTGATACCAGAGCAGGATCGCCCAGCCGGTGACCGAGGTGATGAGCGCGCCGTTCAGCAGCGTCAGCGCCACGTCCATCCGGGTGATGATCCGCATCTCCTTCTGGAAGGTGGTGCGGGCGGTCTCGATCGCCTCGCGCGCATAGTTCAGTTCGCGGTCGTGATGGGCGAACAGCTTCACCGCATGGATGTTGGTATAGGCATCGACTACCCGCCCGGTGACGGCCGACCGCGCGTCCGACGAAGCTTTCGACGCCGGACCCGCATGGCGGATCGTCCAGCGCATGAGCAGGATGTAGAGCGCGAGCCACGCCAGCAGCGGCAGCGTCAGGCGCGGATCGGCATCGGCCAGCACCGCCACCGCGCCGATCACCGTGGTGATCGCGAAGGCCCCCGCATCGAAGGTCTGGAATACCGCATCGCCCGCCGCGGGCGGGGTCTGCATGATGCGGTTGGCGATCCGGCCGGCGAAGTCGCTCTCGAACCAGCCGACCGGCTGGCGCAGGACGTGGTGGTGCGCCCGCCACCGGATCAGCGTGCCGAAGTTCGGCAGGATCGTGTTGTGCAGAAGCGCCACGTCCAGCCCCGCCACCAGCGGGCGCAGGATCAGGATGCCGGCGCCCACGGCGAGGATCTCCCACCCGTGGCTGTCCCACACGGCCTGCGGCGAGCCTTCGGCCAGCACATCCACCAGTCGGCCGACATACCAGATCAGCAGCACCTCGACCGAGGCATTGAGAACCGACATCAGGCCGGTGATCGCGAAGACCTTGCGGAACGGCCGGACAAAACCCTTCAGGAACGGCCAGAGCCGCCGCGGGGGCGTGTCGCTCTGCTCCCATGGCGCGTAGGGATCGACCAGATTCTCGAAGAAGCGGAACATCGGAGGGCCTCGTCAGTGCCGCCCAGATATAGCCTGCCCGCCTGCAAAGGAAATGCGGGGAATGTCAGCCCAGCAGCGCGTCCCGTGTCAGCTGGAAGTCCGAGGCGATCCAACGCTCTTCCAGTTCGCGCAGCCGCGCCCCCAGCGCAGGCCCTTCGAGCTCGGGCATCAGGTCCGCCGCGCGCAGCGGGAAGCGCGCCGCGGCCCCGCGGGCCAGCGCCTCCTCCCAGCCCGAGGGCGGCGGAGCCTCCAGCAGCGCGGCACGGACGAGAACCGCGCCGGCCCCCAGCCGGCACCCCAGCCGGTAGCCGAGTTCCGCGGGCGAAGCCCCCGCCACAGCAGCGCTCCGCAGCTTCGCAAGCGCCAGCGTATCCGCGCGCGACAGCCGCAGACGCTCGGCCGCTTCTTCACCGCCAAGACTGGCAAGCCGGCAAAGCCAGTCGGGCGCGCGGCCATCCTCCAGATGCACCAGAACCGGCAGGGCGCGGGGGTCGGCACCGGGCAGGACGTGGCGCAGCACGCCCGCATGATCCATTGCGGCCACCGCCGGCGCCGGATCGGCCGCCGACAGCAGCTTGCGCATCTCGGCCCCCACCCGCTCGCGTGAGAGCTGCTCGATCCCGTCGGCCAGCGCGGCACAGGCCGCGAGACCCTCGGCGTCCAATCCGCCGCTCGGATCGCCATAGATCGCGTGGAACCGGAAGAAGCGCAGGATGCGCAGGTAATCCTCGCGGATCCGCTGGCTCGCGTCGCCCACGAACCGCACCCGGCGCGCGATCAGGTCGGGCAGCCCGCCGAGCGGGTCGATCACCTCGCCCGAGGGCTCGGCATAAAGCGCGTTCATGGTGAAGTCGCGCCGCGCCGCATCCTCGGCCACGTCCTCGGAGAAGGCGATGGTGGCGTGACGGCCGAAGGTCTCGACATCCCGGCGGAAGGTGGTGACCTCGTGCGGGACGCCCTCGGCGATCACCGTGACCGTGCCGTGGTCAACGCCGGTGGGCACGACACGGAAGCCGGCCGCCTCGGCCAGCGCGTTGACCGTCTCGGGCCGGGCGTCGGTGGACAGGTCGATGTCCGCGACCGGCACGCCCAGCAGGGCATTGCGCACGCAACCGCCAACGAACAGCGCCCGGTAGCCAGCCCCGACGAGCGCGGCGCAGAACCGTTGCGTCGCGCCGTGGGTCAGCCAGTCGCCCGCGATCCTCATGCCTGCATCCGCTCCGCCAGCCCGCGCAGGATGCGGGCGGTTGCTCCCCATATGTAGTAGGGGCCGTAGGGCACGACGTAATACCTGCGCCAGCCGCCCCGCCAGAGGCGACGCTCCACGCGATAGCGCGACAGGTCCATCAGATGCGCCAGCGGCACGGTGAAGGCTTCCTCGACCTCGCCCTCCTCCGGAAGGGGAACGAAGTCGCCCCGAACCATGGCCAGCACCGGAACCACCGTGTAGCCGGTCACCGTCTCGTGCAGCGGCAGGCGGCCGAGCAGTTCCACCTGCGCCGAGGGCAGCCCGATCTCTTCCCGCGCCTCGCGCAGGGCGGCATGTTCGGGACTTTTGTCGCCGGCGTCGATCTTGCCGCCCGGAAACGCGATCTGGCCGGGATGATGGGCCAGATGCGAGGCGCGCTTGGTCAGGATCACCCGCGCCCCGCCCTCGCGCAGCCAGACCGGCACCAGCACGGCCGCCGCCCTGAGGCGGCGGTCGGGCGGCAGCACGATCTCGGGGTTCAGGTCATGGTCCGAGGAGGCGGCGCCGCCGCATTCCAGCGCGCGGCGCAGCCCCTCAGGCATCATGGCCCCGCGCTCCGGTGCCCAGCGTTGCCGGGTCGAACTCGTAATGCGCGCCGCAGAACTGGCAGTCCGCCGTCAGCAGGCCCTCGTCCGTCGTCATCTCGCCGATCTCCTCGGGCGAGTAGATCGAGAGCGATTCCCGCACCCGGTCGGCCGAGCACGAGCAGCCGAAGCGCAGTGGCTGGGCATCGAACACCCGCGGCGCCTCTTCGTGGAACAGGCGCACCAGCAGGTCGGTCGGCTGCACCGAGGGCCCGACCAGTTCCAGATCCTCGACCGTGTCGAGCAGCAGGTTGGCCCGCGTCCAGTTCTCGCCCTCCTCGCCGTCGAGGATGTCGTGATGCTGGAGCAGCCCGCCCTCGCCCGAGCCGCCCTCGCCCGCGACGCCCGGAGAGGCCTTCGGCATGTGCTGGAGCATCACGCCGCCGCCCCGCCAGTGGGTCGTTCCGTTCGAGGTGGACCGGCCGAAGGACAGCGCGAAACGGGTCGGAAGCTGCTCGGACTGCGCGAAATAGGTCTCGGCGCAGGAGGTGAGCGAGCCTCCGGCGATGGGCGTGATGCCCTGATAAGGCACCATCCCCTGCCCCTGATCGATCAGGATGGCAAAGTAGCCCTCGCCCAACTGGTCGAAGGCCGCGCCCTCCGGGTCGAACTGATCGGGCGCGAAATTGGCATAGGCGCGGATGCGCGCGGGCTGGCCGTCCTCGGACGGGCCATAGTAATCCGTCGCGATCATCTTGACCGCGCCGTTGCCGCGGATCTGCAGCGACAGCTTCCAGCGCAGCTTGATGGTCTGGCCGATCAGCGCCGTCAGAAGCGAGGCTTCGGCGACCAGCGCCTCGATCTGCGGCGGGTAGTCGTGTTTCGACAGCACCTCCTCGAGCACCCCGTCCAGCCGCGCGACGCGGCCGCGGATGTCCGAGCGGTCAAGCTGGAACGGCAGGACGGTATCGTCCCAGGCGATCTGTGAACCAATGGTCATGGGGTTTCCTTGAGGCACGAGCCTTGGCATACCGCCCCTATATAGGCAGGGCAACCGGGGGACCAAGGGCATGATCAGGCGGTATGGCGAGGCGGTGCAGGCGGGCCGGCGCTACCGGCGGCGGCCGGGGGTCTATGCGGTGCTGCTGAAGGGCAGCGAGATCCTGACGACCTTCCAGGAACAGCCGGTGCCCGAGTTCCAGCTTCCCGGCGGCGGGATCGACCCGGGCGAGCATCCGGTGACGGCGCTGCACCGCGAGGTGCGGGAGGAGACCGGCTGGAGGATCGGCGCGCTCCGCCAGATCGGCGCCTTCCGGCGGTTCACCTACATGCCCGAATACGACCTGTGGGCAGAGAAGCTCTGCACGATCTATGTCGCCCGGCCCGTCCGCCCGCTGGGTCCGCCCACCGAACCGGGTCATCATGCCGTCTGGCTCCCGGTCGAGGAGGCGCTGCTGCGGCTGGGCAATGCCGGCGACCGGGCGATGCTGGCGCAAGCGCTCCGCTGAGCACCCGCCTAGCTGTTGTAGTCGAACATCACGCCGGACACATCATCGCGGAAGTCCGCGCCCCCCATGCGCTCGTGCAGGTTCCAGACGAGGGCCTCCATCAGTTCCTCGGACCGCAGGCCGGCATTGGCGCGCAACAGCCGGGCCAGACCGTCCTCGCCGAGTTCGTTACCCTCGGCGTCAGGGCATTCCGTCACGCCGTCCGAGAGCAGGAACAGCCGGTCGCCGGGCAGAAGCCGGGTTTCCACCCGCTCGTAGACCGCGTCGTGCAGCAGACCGACGGGCAGGCCGCCCTGCCCCAGAAGCTCCACCCGGCCGTCGGTCCGCAGCACCATGGGATGGGGATGGCCCGCCTGCACCAGATCAAGCTCGCCCGTGTCCAGATCGACCTCGGCATAGACCATTGTGAAATACTGGTCGACCTGAAGGTCATCCAGCATCATCGCGTTGAAGCGCGTGGCCACCTGTTCCGGCGCCCAGGTCTGCCGCCCCTTGCAGCGATAGCAGTTTCCACCGGTCAGCGCGAAGTTCTGGTCGGGCGAGGCGCCGGACAGCAGCCCGGCCAGCCGCGCCGTCATGATCGCCGAGGCGACGCCATGGCCCGACACGTCCACCGAATAAAGCGCAAGCCGCCGGCTCGCGATCTCGAAGCAGCCGACGAGATCGCCGCCGACATGGCCGGACTGCCGCATCAGAAGCGTGGCCGTCGAGTTCCCGAAGCGGCGGTGACGCTCGCGGACCAGCGTCTGCTGCAGCTTCCGCGCCTCGATCAGGTCGCTGTCCAGCGAATCGTAGATCTTGCGCAGCTCGTCGAGCGCACCTTCGAGCAGCTGGTTCTTCTCGACCAGCTCCGTCTGCATGCCGAGCACGCGTTCGCCGGCGCGAAGCCGGGCGCGCAGCTCGTCGGGCGCCACGGGCTTCACGAGATAGTCGTCGGCCCCGCCGTCGAGCCCGTCGACCACCTCCCCCGTGCCGGAGCGCGAAGTGAGAAGGATGAAGTAGCAATACCCCTCGCGCGGGAGGGCGCGGAGCCGCCGGCAGAACTCCAGCCCGGACATGCCCGGCATCATCCAGTCGCTCAGCACGATGTCGATGCCCGGCTCGCGGCACATCTCCAGCGCCTCGGTCGCGCTGCCCGCCTCGCTGACCCGGTAGCCCCAACGCTGGAGCGACAGGGCGAGGACGCGTCGCTGCGCCCGGCTGTCATCCACGATCAGCACATGCCGCTGCACGGCCCTTCGGCGGAAGCCGGCCGACTCTGCGAGCAGGAAGGATCTGGCATGCAATGGGCGAACTCTCGGCAATGTCCTTTCGGGGACACTACCCTCCCGCGCATTAAGAGAGCGTGAAACATAAAATTCGGCACGCTGAGCCGCGGCGGCGTTACGCCCTGTTAAGCCGAAAGCCCCAGCCTGCGGCCATTGGCGTCGGCGGGACGGAAGGTCGCGATGATAGATTGGGCAAGGGTCGCGGATCTGCGCGGCGAGGTCGGGACGGAGGGCTTCGACGAGGTCGTCACCATGTTCATGGAGGAAACCGACGAGACGATCCGCCGTCTCAACGGCCGGCGAGAGGATGCTGGCCTCGAGGAACTGCTGCACTTCCTGAAGGGCTCGGCCCTCAACCTCGGCTTCACCACGGTGTCCCGCCTGTGCCAGGAGGGTGAGCGACTTGCCGCGGCCGGACGCGGTTCCGAAGTCGACCTCGTCCAGCTGACCGACAGCTACCGCAACACCCGCCACGAATTCCTTCTCGGCCTGAGGCAGCTTCCACCGATCTGAACCGGCCGCGCGAAAAGGGCCTGCGGGATTCTCCGGCGCGCCCCGCTGGGCAGGTCAGATCAGGAACTCCGCCAGCGCCTCGTCGCCCGTGATGTCGCGATACTTGAGGCCGGCACCGTCCATCACCTCCATCAGCCGGGGGAAGTTCTCCGCCCGCTTCGTCTCGATGCCGATCAGGACCGAGCCGAAGTTGCGCGCCGACTTCTTCAGGTATTCGAAGCGGGCGATGTCGTCGTCGGGGCCGAGCATCATCAGGAACTCGCGCAGCGCGCCGGGCCGCTGCGGCATCCGCAGGATGAAGTATTTCTTGAGGCCCGAGTAGCGCTGCGCCCGTTCCTTCACCTCGGGCAGGCGCTCGAAGTCGAAGTTGCCGCCGGAGGTGACGCAGACCACCGTCTTGCCGCGGATCTCCTCCGCCAGCTCGGGCAGGACGTCCACCGCAAGCGCGCCCGCGGGTTCGAGCACGATGCCTTCGACGTTCAGCATCTCGAGCATGGTGATGCAGATCCGATCCTCGGGTGCCAGATGCACCTTGGCCGGAGCCACCCAGTCGAGCATCGCGAAGGGCAGGTCGCCCAGCTTTGCCACCGCCGCGCCATCGACGAAGCTGTTGACCCGCGGCAGCGCCACCGGCCGCTTCGCCTCGAGCGCGGCGCGCAGGCTTGCCCCGCCCTGCGGCTCGACAAAGCGGAAATCGGTCAGCGGCGCCGCCGCCCTGAGATAGGTCGTGACACCGGATGCGAGACCCCCGCCACCCACCGGCAGCACGACCAGATCCGGCGCCCGGCCAAGCTGCTCCAGCAGCTCGACGCCGACGCTCGCCTGCCCCTCGATCACGTCCGGATCGTCGAAGGGCGCCAGGAAATGCGCGCCCTGCGCCGCACACCAGGCCTGGGCCGCGGCCAGCGTCTGGTCGAAATAGTCGCCGGTCAGCACGATTTCGACCGCGTCCCCGCCAAAGGTGCGGGTCTTGTCGATCTTCTGCTGCGGCGTGGTCACCGGCATGAAGATCGTCCCGCGCACGCCGAAATGGCGGCAGGCATAGGCCACGCCCTGCGCATGATTGCCCGCCGAGGCGCAGACGAACTGGCGCTGGTCGGGATGGGCGACGCGCACCTTGCGCATCGCCGTGAAGGCGCCGCGCAGCTTGTAGCTGCGCACCGGCGTCAGATCCTCGCGCTTCAGCCAGATCTCGGCGCCGTAGCGGGCCGAGAGATGGTCGTTGCGCTGCAGGGGCGTCTCGGGGAACAGGTCGCGCAGAGCGCGGGTGGCGGAACGGGCGTTGTCGGCGAACTGGGTCATGGGCGCACCCTACCCCGATCCTCCGACCGGCGCCACGGTGCGCCCTTGTTCGAAACGGCAAACTTCACTAGACCGGCACGCGAAGTTTTCCGCGATGGAGCCGTGCCCATGTCCGCCCCGAAGAAAGTCGTCCTTGCCTATTCCGGCGGGCTCGACACCTCGATCATCCTGAAGTGGCTGCAGACCGAATACGGCTGCGAGGTCGTGACCTTCACCGCCGACCTTGGCCAGGGCGAGGAGCTCGAGCCGGCGCGCCAGAAGGCCGAGATGCTCGGTATCAAGCCGGAAAACATCTTCATTGAAGACGTGCGAGAGGAGTTCGTGCGCGACTTCGTCTTCCCGATGTTCCGGGCGAATGCTCTTTATGAGGGGCTCTATCTTCTGGGCACCTCGATCGCCCGCCCGCTGATCGCCAAGCGCCTGGTCGAGATCGCCGCCATGACCGGCGCCGATGCGGTGGCGCATGGCGCGACCGGCAAGGGGAACGACCAGGTCCGGTTCGAGCTGACGGCCTATGCGCTGAACCCCTCGATCAAGGTGATCGCCCCGTGGCGCGAGTGGGACCTGACCTCGCGCACCAAGCTGATCGAGTTCGCCGAGCAGAACCAGATCCCGATTGCCAAGAACAAGCGCGGCGAGGCGCCCTTCTCGGTCGATGCGAACCTACTGCACACCTCGTCCGAGGGTCGCGCGCTGGAGAACCCGGGCGACGAGGCGCCCGACTACGTCTACCAGCGCACCGTCGACCCCGAGAAGGCGCCCGACACGCCCGAGATGGTCGAGATCACCTTCGAGAAGGGCGATGCCGTCGCGATCAACGGCGAGGCGATGTCGCCGGCCGCCATCCTGACCCGGCTGAACGAACTGGGCGGAAAGCACGGCGTCGGCCGGCTGGATCTGGTGGAAAACCGTTTCGTCGGCATGAAGTCGCGCGGCATCTACGAGACCCCCGGGGGCACGATCCTGCTCGAGGCCCATCGCGGGATCGAGCAGATCACGCTGGACAGCGGCGCCGGCCATCTGAAGGATTCGATCATGCCGCGCTATGCGGAGCTGATCTACAACGGCTTCTGGTACTCGCCCGAGCGCGAGATGCTGCAGGCGCTGATCGACAAGTCGCAGGAGCATGTGTCGGGCACCGTTCGCGTCAAGCTTTACAAGGGCTTCGCCCGGACCGTGGCGCGCTGGTCGGAGCATTCGCTCTATTCCGAGAAGCACGTCACCTTCGAGGACGACGCCGGCGCCTATGACCAGAAGGACGCGGCGGGCTTCATCCGGCTGAACGCCCTGCGGCTGAAGCTGATCGCCACTCGTAACGCGCGCGTGAAGGGCTGAGAGCCGTTGGCCGGAACCGGCGCACGACCGCGCCGGTTGACCTCCTTTCCCAAGGGAGAGGAGAATCCAGATGAGCCTCAAGAAAGTCCTCGGGCTGATGCTTGCCTCGCGCATGGCCGGGCGCGGTGGACGGATGGGAGGGCTGGGCACTGCCGCCGTCCTCGGGTCCGGCGCCGGTCGGAAGGCGGGCATGGCCGCGCTTGCCTACATGGCCTATCGCGCGTGGCAGGATCAGCAGTCCCGCGGCGGGACGGTGCGCGGCAGCGCGTCGACCGGCGGCGGGATCGGCGGGATGATCGGCAGCGTGATGGATAGCCTGAACGGGCAGCAGGGCGGCTTCGGCCCCGCCGGCGGTCAGGCGCAGCCTGTCCAGCGGGACGAGCGGATGAGCCAGGTGCCGGAAGACCTGATCTCGGACGCCAAGGCGCTGCTGCTGCTTCAGGCGATGGTGGCCGCGGCCTGGGCCGACGGCACGATGTCGGCCGAGGAGCGCCAGCGCATCCTTGACCAGCTCGACGAAGGCGGAGCCGACGAGGCGGATCGCCGGCTGGTCGAGCGGGAGATCGCCCGCCCGCAGCCACTGGACCGGCTGCTGGAACAGGTGCGCGACCAGGAGACCGCCGAGCAGTTCTATCTGGCGTCGCGGGCGGCCGTCGATCCCGGCATGAGCGCGAATCGCGCCTATCTCTGCACGCTGAGGGGCCGGTTGAACCTGTCCGATGCCGAGGTGCGCGAGGTCGAGGATCTCACGTCCTGATGCGGTGCGCGGCCAGCCGCCGGTAGTGCGGCAGCGCCCGCTCGGCCAGATCGGCATAGTGCGGTGGCAGGTCGGGCAGCGGACCTTCCGGATCCTCGAAGCCGGTGGAGCGATGGACGGCGCCATACCAGTGCGCCGCCCAGATCCCGTCGGAGGGGTGGCCACCGGCGGGCCAGTGCAGCATCGCCTCGGTGAAACCGAGGCCCAGCGCGGCGCAGAGCGCCGACAGCGCCGCCTTCGGATTGTCGCGGATGTCGGCGCTGTCGATCACGAGGGGCGGACGGCCCAGCCGGTCGGCCACCTCGTCGAACAGGTGGGCCTGCTGCACGAAGCCGATGTCGGCCAGCGTGGGCCCTTCCCGCTTCCTTGCGTAGCTCGCCACGACCCGCGCGGGATGCCGGATCAGGAAAACATTTTCGCAACTCGCCATGAAGCTCCGGTCAAAGCCGGGGATCATGTGGACCGTCATGTGCTTCTGGTAGAACAGCGGCTCGCCGAACGGCGCCTCGCCCGCGCAGCGCGCGGCGATGCGGTCGGGGTCGGTCTCGTTCGCGGCAATGATCTCGTCGCGCATCGGATGATCGATCCCGGTGGCCCTCAGATAGGCGGCATAGAACGGCTCATCCCAGACCGCGCAGTCGCCACGGGCGGCGAAGGCATACATCATCGCCGTGGACAGGTTCCGCGGCCCGGACCACATCGCGATCCTCACGCCATCACCAGCCGCTTGTAGAGCGCGCGGAGACGCTCGGTCATCGGCCCCATTCCGCCGCTGCCGATCACGCGGCCGTCGATCATTCCGACCGGCGTCTGCGCTCCGAAGGTGCCGGTGAGGAACGCCTCGTCGGCGGAATAGGTGTCGACCAGCGAGAAGTTCCGCTCGAAGACCGGGATGCCGTTGGCGCGGCAGATCCCGATGACCTTGCGGCGGGTGATGCCGTTCATGCAGTAGTCCCCGGTCGAGGTCCAGACCTCGCCCTTTCTCACGATGAAGAAGTTGCAGGCGTTCGTCGTGTTGACGAAGCCATGCACGTCCAGCATCAGCGCCTCGTCCGCGCCGGCCTTCTCGGCGGCGATGCAGGCAAGGATGCAGTTCAGCTTGGAATGGGAATTGAGCTTCGGATCCTGGCTCATCGGCAGGCCGCGGACATGCGGCACCGTGGCGAGCCGGATCGGCCGCGGGATCTTCGGGCGGCTATGTTCCATGATGATCGCGACAGTCGGCCCCTGCCGCGAGAGCGAGGGATGCTGGAACGGCCGCGTCTTCACGCCCCGCGTCACCATCAGGCGGGCATGCGCGTCCGTGGTCATCCCGTTGGCCGCCTGGGTGTCTAGGATCGCCTGCGCGACCTGATCGGGCCGCATCGCGATGTCGAGGTCGATGGCCTTCGCCGCCTCGAACAGCCGCTCGAGATGCTCGTCCAGAAAGGCCCAGCGCCCATCATAGAGGCGGATCCCCTCCCACACGCCATCCCCCAGCATGAAGCCGGAGTCATAGACAGAGACCAGCGCTTGGGCCTTCGGCACGATCCGGCCGTTCAGCCAGATGCGGATGGTCTCGTTCCGGGCGTCTTCCTCGGCCTGATGGGTCGTGACGTGGTCGGTCATGCGGCAACTCCTGTTCGGGTCACGCTAGACCGGCGGGGTGCCGTCGCCAAGGGGCGGCACCCCGGTCTCAGCGCAGCAGGGCATCCACCTCTGCCGCCGTCGGCATGGCGGCGGCCGCGCCCTGCCGCGTCACCTGCACCGCCGCGGCCGCGGCCGCACGACGCATCGCGGCCTCGCGCGGAAGGCCGGCATCCAGCGCTGCGGCAAGGTTTCCCGTGAAACAATCGCCCGCGCCCACGGTATCCACCGGCACGACCTGAACGGCGGGCACGAAGAGCGGCTGCGCCCTTGCCGAGTGCCACTCGGCGCCCTTCGCGCCGCGCGTCACGATCATGTCCACCCCGGGCAAGGCGCCAAGCGACGCCTTCAGGGCCGCGGCCTCGCCCTCGTTCATCACGAGGAGGCTCACGACCGGAAGCACCGCCTGCACGGCCTCCACGTCGAACGGGGCGGCTGAATAGATGACGCGCAGGCCCAGGGACGATGCGCGGTGTGCGGCCTCGACCTGCGCCGAGGTCTCGTTCTGCAGGAGCAGCGTGTCGCCCGGGCCGGCGCATGCCAGCGCGGCCTCGACCTGTGCCGCATCCAGCCTGCGGTTCGCGCCCGGATGGATGATGATCGCGTTCTCGCCCTCCGGATCGACGGCGATGATGGCGTGGCCGGTCGGCTCGGCCCCGACCCTGACATGGCCCACATCGATGCCCTCGGCGGCCAGCGCGTCGCGCGCCCAGATCCCCTCCGGTCCGACGCCACCGACATGTAGCACCCGCGCGCCAGCCCGTGCGGCGGCAACCGACTGGTTCGCCCCTTTCCCGCCCAGTCCCATGGCATGCTGCGTGGCCTGCAGCGTCTCGCCGGGCGCCGGCAGATGCGGCACCCGGTAGACGTGGTCGATGTTGATCGATCCGAGATTGAGAAGCATCACCCCACCTTGCAGGCCGCCATCACCGCCATGTTGAGGATATCATTGACCGTCGCATTCACCGAGCAAAGCTGGATCGGTTTCGATACGCCGGTGAGGATCGGGCCGATGACCGTCGCGCCCGCCATCTCCTGCATCAGCTTGATCGAGATCGAGGCCGAATGCCGCGCCGGAACGACGAGGATATTGGCCGGCCCGGTGAGGCGGCAGAACGGATATTGCGCCATCGCCGTGGGATTCAGCGCCACATCGACCGACATCTCGCCCTCATACTCGAAATCGACCTTCATCCCGTCGAGCACCTTGGTCGCAGCGCCCATCTTCGAGGCGCGCTCGGACACCGGATAACCGAAGGTCGAGTAGGAGACGAAGGCCACGCGCGGGTCAAGGCCGAGGTTGCGCGCCACGCGCGCCGACTTGACCGCGATGTTGGCCAGATCCTGCGGCTCGGGCCATTCGTGCACCAGCGTGTCGGCCATCAGCACGATCCGCCCCTTGTGCAGGATCGCCGTCACGCCCACCGCGCCATCGGACGCCTTGGCGTCGAAGACATGGTTGATGAGCTGCATCACATACGAGGATTTCCGAGTGGCGCCGGTCACCAGCGCGTCACCATGCCCGTGGGCCAGCATCAGCGCCGAGAAGACGTGCCGGTCGCGCGTCGCCAGCCGGTGGATGTCATAGCTGTCGAAGCCGCCACGCTGGAGCCGCTGGTAGAGGAAATTCTGGTAGGCCTCCATGTGGCGCGAGTTCGAGGAGTTCACCACCTCGAGTTCGCGCACCGCATCGCCGAGGCCCGCGGTTTCCAGCTTCTCGCGCACGTCATGCTCGCGGCCCACGACCAAGGCCTTTCCCATCCCGGCGCGCTGATAGGCGACGGCGGCGCGCAACACGCGCAGGTCGTCGCCCTCGGCGAAGATCATCCGGGCCTGTGCCGCCTTGGCGCGGGCGTGGATGCCCTGCAGGATCGAGGCGGTCGGGTCCATCCGCGACTTCAGCGCGAGTTCGTAGCCGTGCAGGTCGATGATCGGCCGCCGTGCGACGCCCGTATCCATGCCCGCCTTCGCCACCGCCGGCGGGATGGTATAGATCAGCCGCGGGTCGAAGGGCGTGGGAATGATGTAGTCGCGCCCGAACGAGAGCTTCCGGCCATAGGCCATCGCCACCTCGTCCGGCACATCCTCGCGCGCCAGCTTCGCAAGCGCCTTGGCACAGGCGATCTTCATCTCGTCGTTGATCGCACGGGCGTGGATGTCCAGCGCACCGCGGAAAAGGTAGGGGAAGCCCAGGACGTTGTTCACCTGATTGGGGTAGTCCGACCGGCCCGTCGCCACGATCGCATCGGCGCGGACGGCATGCGCCTCTTCGGGCGTGATCTCGGGGTCCGGGTTCGCCATGGCGAAGATCACCGGGTTCTCGGCCATGCTGGCCACCATCGCCGGCGTCACCGCGCCCTTGGCCGAGACGCCGAGGAAGACGTCGGCGCCCACCATGGCCTCTTCCAGCGTCCGAAGGTCGGTCTTTGCCGCATGGGCCGACTTCCACTGGTTCATGCCCTCGGTGCGGCCCTGGTAGATGACGCCCTTGGTGTCGCACATGATGCAGTTGTCGTGCTTCGCGCCCATGGTCTTCAGAAGCTCGAGACAGGCGATGCCCGCGGCCCCCGCGCCGTTCAGCACGATGCGGACGTCCTCGATCTTCTTGCCCGACAGTTCCAGCGCGTTGATCAGACCGGCCGCGCAGATCACCGCCGTCCCGTGCTGGTCGTCATGGAACACCGGGATGTCCATGAGTTCCTTCAGCCGCTGCTCGATGATGAAGCACTCGGGCGCCTTGATGTCCTCGAGGTTGATGCCGCCGAAGGTCGGCCCCATCAGCCGGACCGCCTGGATGATCTCGTCCGGGTTCTCGGTGTCCAGCTCGATGTCGATGGCGTTCACGTCGGCAAAGCGCTTGAAGAGCACCGCCTTGCCCTCCATCACCGGCTTCGAGGCCATGGCGCCGAGGTTGCCCATGCCGAGGATCGCGGTGCCGTTCGAGATCACCGCCACCATGTTGCCCTTGACCGTATAGTCGTAGACCGTCTCGGGCGCGTCGGCGATCGCCTGCACCGGGACGGCCACCCCCGGCGAATAGGCAAGGCTCAGGTCGCGCTGCGTCGCCATCGGCGTCGAGGCGGTGATCTCGTATTTGCCGGGCTTCGGTTCGAGATGGTAGAGAAGCGCCTCTTCGGGCGTGATCTTGGTCTTGGTCATGAGGGGGCCATCCTGTGCAAGCACGGCCCTTCTAGCGCCGCCCCGCCCTCGCAACAATCACCAAGGATTTGCGGCTTTTCCCCGCAGAGGGGCTCCGCTAGGGTCGCGCCTCGGAATGGGAGGGGCAGCGTGAGCGACGACACCGTCACGCCGATGATGGCGCAATATCTGGAGATCAAGGCGCAGCACCCCGATGCGATCCTGTTCTACCGGATGGGCGACTTCTACGAGATGTTCTTCCAGGATGCGGCGCTGGCGGCCGAGGCGCTGGACATCGCGCTGACCAAGCGCGGCAAGCATCGCGGTGAAGACATCGCCATGTGCGGCGTGCCGATCCATGCGGCCGAGGGCTATCTGCTGACGCTGATCCGCAAGGGGTTCCGCGTCGCCATCGCCGAGCAGATGGAGGACCCGGCCGAGGCAAGGAAGCGCGGCTACAAGGCCGTCGTGCGGCGCGAGGTGGTGCGCCTCGTCACGCCCGGCACCCTGACCGAGGACAGCCTGCTGGAGGCACGGCGCCACAACTTCCTTGCGGCCTTAGCCGAGATCCGCGACGAGGCGGCGCTGGCCTGGGCCGACATCTCGACGGGCGAGCTGCGCGTCACGCCCTGCCCGCTTCCCCGCCTGTTGCCGGAACTCGCGCGTCTCGCGCCACGGGAACTGCTGGTCAGCGAAGGGCGCGACCTCGACGCCCTCGTGCAGGAGATCGGCTGCGCCCTCACCCCGCTTGCCCGCGCGAGCTTCGACAGCGGCTCGGCCGAAAAGCGGCTCTGCGCCCTGTTCGCGGTCGGCACACTGGACAGTTTCGGCAGCTTCGGCCGCGCCGAGACCGCCGCGATGGGCGCGCTGGTCGATTACCTTGACCTGACGCAGCGCGGGAAGCTGCCGCTGCTGCGCCCGCCGGTGCGCGAGGCGGCGGGCGGCTCGGTCCAGATCGACGCCTCCACCCGGCGGAACCTCGAGATCACCACCGCGCTCTCGGGCGGGCGCGAGGGTTCGCTGCTGGCCGCCGTGGACCGCACCGTGACCGCGCCCGGCGCCCGCCTGCTGGAGCGGCGGCTGTCCAGCCCCTCGCGCGATCTGGCCACCATCCACGCCCGGCTGGAGACCATCCGCTTCCTGACCGAAGACCCCCGCCTGCGCGAGGATCTGCGCGACAGCCTGCGCCGGGTGCCGGACATTGACCGCGCCCTGTCGCGCCTCGCGCTGGACCGGGCAGGACCGCGGGACATGGCGGCGATCCGCGTCGGGCTGACGCAGGCCGAGATCCTCGCGACGCGCCTGCCGCCCGAGGCGCCGGCGCTTCTGGCCGCCTCAGCCGCGGCGCTGAAGGGCCACGAGGCGCTGACCGACCTTCTCGATCAGGCGCTGGTGGCCGAGCCGCCGCTGCTGGTGCGCGACGGCGGCTTCATCGCCGCGGGCTTTGACGAGGAACTGGACGAGACCCGACGGCTGAGGGACGAGGGCCGCGGCGTCATCGCCTCGATGCAGGCGGGCTTCGTCGAGCAGACCGGCATCGCCAGCCTGAAGATCAAGCACAACAACGTGCTGGGCTATTTCATCGAGGTCACCTCGACCCATGCCGACCGGATGCTCTCGCCGCCGCTGAGCGAGACCTTCATCCACCGCCAGACCACCGCCGGTCAGGTCCGCTTCACCACGGTGGAGCTTTCGGCGCTGGAGACGCGCATCCTGAACGCCGGCAATCACGCGCTGGAGCTGGAGCGGATGCATTTCGCGGCCCTGCGGACGGCGATCCTCGATGCCGCCGGCCCCATCGGCTCGGCCGCCCGCGCGCTGGCCGAGATCGATCTGGCGGCGGCACTCGCGGATCTGGCCGTGACCGAGAACTGGACCGAGCCGCAGGTGGACGACAGCCGCGCCTTCCTGATCGAGGGTGGACGCCATCCGGTCGTGGAACGCGCGCTTCGGCGCAGCGGCACGCCCTTCGTGGCCAACGACTGCGCGCTTTCCGCAGCCGAGACACCGGCTATCTGGCTGATCACCGGCCCGAACATGGCGGGCAAGTCCACCTTCCTGCGCCAGAACGCGCTGATCGCGCTGCTGGCGCAGGCCGGCAGCTTCGTGCCGGCGGGGCGAGCGCATGTCGGGCTGGTGAGCCAGCTGTTCAGCCGGGTGGGCGCCGCCGACGACCTCGCCCGCGGGCGGTCCACCTTCATGGTCGAGATGGTGGAAACCGCCGCCATCCTGAACCAGGCCGACGACCGGGCGCTGGTGATCCTGGACGAGATCGGCCGCGGCACCGCCACCTGGGACGGTCTCTCGATTGCCTGGGCGACGCTTGAGCATCTGCACGACCAGAACCGCTGCCGCGCGCTTTTCGCCACGCATTACCACGAGATGACCGCGCTGGCCGGCAAGCTGAAGGGCGTCGAGAATGCGACCGTCAGCGTGAAGGAATGGGAAGGCGACGTGATCTTCCTGCACGAGGTGCGCAAAGGCGCCGCCGATCGCTCCTATGGGGTGCAGGTCGCCCGTCTGGCCGGATTGCCCGCGCCGGTGATCGAACGGGCGCGTGCGGTTCTCGACGCGCTGGAATCCGGGGAACGCGAAAGCGGCACGCGCCGTCAGTCGCTGATCGACGACCTGCCGCTGTTCCGCGCCGCGCCGCCTCCGCCGCCGGCTGCACCGGCGAAACCCTCGGCCGTGGAGGAACGCCTGAAGCAGGTCCACCCCGACGAGCTGAGCCCGCGCGAGGCGCTGCACCTGCTTTACGAATTGAAGGCGCTTCAGACCGGAGACGACAGGTCATAGCGATAGACCCGGCCGGGGCGCCTGCAGGCCCCGGCGGATCTGGCCTGCTCAGGCGCCGGTGTTGGAGGAGACACCCACCTGCGCGGGGCGCAGCAGGCGGTCGTGGATCATGAAGCCCTCGGTCATCACCTGGATGATCTGGCCGGCCTTGGTGCCCGGCACGGGGGCCTCGAACATGGCCTGATGCTGCTGGGGATCGAAGGCGTCGCCGACCTGCGGGCTGATCGGCCGCACGCCATGCTTCGTCATCACGTTCAGCAATTCGCGCAGCGTGAGTTCCACGCCTTCGAGCAGCGCCGAGGCGGCCGCCCGCTGTTCGTCGGTCGCCACGTCGAGCGCGCGGCTCAGGTTGTCATAGACCGGCAGCAGGTCGCGGGCGAGTCGCGTGCCGCCATACTGCTCGGCCTCGCGCCGGTCGCGCTCGGCGCGCTTGCGGCTGTTCTCGGCATCGGCCAGCGCCCGCATGAACCGGTCGCGCAGCTCGTCGCGTTCCGCGCGCAGCGCCTCGAATTCGCCGAGGTCCGGCGCAGCGGCCGGTTCGGGGGTCGCCTCGACCCGATCCATCTCATCCCGGGGTGCCTGATCCTCGGCCATGTCGTCTTTCCTCGCGTTCGTCATACCCGTCATCCCTTGCCGCGGTCGGACACCAGCCGACCCACCAGCTGCGCCGTGTAGTCGACGATCGGCACGATGCGACCGTAGTTCAGCCGCGTCGGTCCGATCACGCCGATGGCGCCGATGATCTTCCGATCCGCGTTCATATAGGGAGAGACCACCAGAGAGGAACCCGAAAGTGAGAAAAGCTTGTTTTCAGAACCGATGAAAATGCGCACGCCTTCGCCGGATTCCGCCAGTTCCAGAAACTCGGCGATGTCACGCTTGCGTTCGAGATCATCAAAAAGGCTGCGGATGCGCTCGAAATCGGCCGCCTCGGTCCCGCCTTCGAGCAGGTTCGCCCGCCCGCGCACGATCAGCCGCTCGGACTGCTCGCCCGGGTTCTCCCACACGGCCAGCCCGCTCTGCACCAGTTCATGCGCAAGGGCGTCGATTTCCTGACGACGCTGGGCGATCTCCTGACCCACCGTCTGGCGCAGGTCGGCCAGCGTCAGCCCCTCGACCAGCGCATTGAGGAAATTGGCGGCCTCGCGCATGGACGAGGCGGTCTGGCCCGGCGGCGGGCGGAACACGCGGTTCTCGACATGGCCATTGGCAAAGACCAGCACGACCAGCGCACGATCCGCCCCAAGGCTCACGAATTCGATGTGCCGGATCGGCGCTTCCTGCTTCGGCGCGAGCACGAGGCTTGCGCCATGGGTGATGGACGAGAGCGTCGCCCCCACCCGGTCGAGCAGCGAGACCACGTCATGCTCGTTGCCGCCCATGGTGGCGTCGATCCGGGAGCGATCCTCGTCCGAGACGGTGCCCACTTCCAGCAGGCCATCTACGAACATGCGCAGGCCAAGCTGGGTCGGGATGCGCCCGGCCGAGACATGCGGGCTGTCCAGCAGCCCGAGGAACTCCAGATCCTGCATCACGTTGCGGATCGTCGCGGCGCTGACCTTCTCGGTCATGTGGCGTGTCAGGGTGCGCGAGCCCACGGGATCGCCCGAGGCAAGGTAGCCCTCGACCACCCGGCGAAACACCTCGCGCGAGCGGTCGTTCATCTCGGAAAGGATCCTGTTCCCTTCGTTCATCGTGCTGCCTTCCAAGCGACTGCCGACTTTAGCGAGCGCCCTTGGCCGCCGTCAATCAGCGTTGCAGTCAATCAGGGTTGCATCCGGGGCCGCGCGGGGCCTATCTGGCGCCGTTCCAGACAAGAGGTTTCCCATGCGTCCTTCCGGCAGAAAGCTCAACCAGATGAGGCCGGTTTCGATCGAGCCCGGCGTGATGAAACATGCCGAGGGCTCGTGCCTGATCCGGATGGGCGACACGCATGTGCTCTGCTCGGCCTCGATCGAGGACAAGCCGCCGCCGTTCCTGAAGAACACGGGCCTAGGCTGGGTCACGGCCGAATACGGGATGCTGCCGCGCGCCACCACCTCGCGCAACCGGCGCGAGGCGGCCTCGGGCAAGCAGAGCGGCCGGACGCAGGAAATCCAGCGCCTGATCGGCCGGGCCCTGCGCGCGGGCGTCGACCGTTCGGCCCTTGGGGAACGGCAGATCGTGATCGACTGCGACGTGATCCAGGCGGACGGCGGCACGCGCTGCGCCTCGATCACCGGGGGCTGGGTCGCGCTCAGGCTGGCGGTCAACAAGCTCCTGAAGGCGGGGATCATCGTCTCGGATCCGATCGTGGACCATGTGGCGGCGATCTCCTGCGGGATCTATGCCGGGCAGCCGGTGCTGGACCTCGACTATGCCGAGGATTCGACTGCCGGGACGGACGGCAACTTCATCCTCACCGGGCGCGGGCGGCTGGTGGAAGTGCAGATGTCGGCCGAAGGGGCAAGCTTCTCGCGCGACGAGATGGGCCACCTGCTGGATCTTGCCGAAGCCGGCATCGCCGAGCTGGTCGCCGCGCAGAAGGCCGCCCTGCCATGAGCCGGAAGTTCATGGGCGACCGGCTGCTGGTCGCCACGCACAACCGGGGCAAGCTCGAGGAGATGGCCCATCTCTTCGAGCCCTTCGGGATCGAGGTGATCTCGGCCGGCGATCTCGGCCTGCCCGAGCCCGAGGAAACCGAGACGACCTTTGTCGGCAATGCGCGCATCAAGGCCCATGCCGCGGCGAAGGCCGCGAACATGCCGGCGCTGGCCGACGATTCGGGCATCACCATCGACGCGCTCGATGGCGCGCCGGGGGTCTATACCGCCGACTGGGCCATGACGCCCGAGGGTCGCGACTTCAACATGGCGATGACGAAGACATGGGAGAAGCTGGAAGCGGCAAAGGCACCCTTCCCGCGGAAGGCGCAGTTCCGCTGCACGCTGGTGCTGGCCTGGCCGGACGGACACGACGAGGTCTTCGAAGGCGTCATGGCCGGTCAGGTGGTCTGGCCGATGCGTGGCGACCAGGGGCATGGCTACGATCCGATCTTCCAGCCCGACGGCAGCGACCTGACCTTCGGCGAGATGGACCGCTGGGAGAAGAACGAGATCAGCCACCGCGCGAGGGCCTTCCGCAACCTCATGCACGGCTGCTTCAAATGAGGCGGATCTCGACCGGATCGCCGTTCGAGGCCACGATGGGCTTTTCCCGCGCCGTGGTGAAGGGCGGCTGGTGCTTCGTTTCCGGCGTCACCGGCTATGATTATGCCACGATGGCGATGCCTGACGGCATCGCCGAACAGGCCCGCAACGCCTTCACCACCATTGCACAGGTTCTTGAGGAAGCCGGCTTCGTCATGGCCGACATCGTCCGCGTGCAGTATACGGTGACCGACGCGGACCAGGTCGAGGCGCTGATCCCTGTTCTGGGCGAGGTGCTGGGCGAGATCCGACCCGCCGCGACCATGGTCATCGCCGGGCTGATCCGCCCCGAGATGCTGGTCGAGATCGAGGTGACGGCCTTCAAGGGGTAGCGATGGACGACTGGCGCAACGGCGGCTTCGGGCTTTACCTGCACTGGCCGTTCTGTCAGTCGAAATGCCCCTATTGCGACTTCAACTCCCATGTGGCGGCCAGCATCGATCAGGGGCGCTGGCAGCGCGCCTATGTCTCGGAAATCCGCCGGATCGCGGCCGAGACCGGGGGGCGCGTGCTGAACTCGGTGTTCTTCGGTGGCGGCACGCCCTCGCTGATGCAGCCGGACCTGGTGGCGGCGATCCTCGACGCGGTGCGCGGCTCATGGCCGCTGGCGAACGACCTCGAGGTGACGCTGGAGGCCAATCCGGGCTCGGTCGAGGCAGGCCGCTTCCGCGGCTATCGCGAGGCCGGAGTGAACCGCATCTCGATGGGGATCCAGGCGCTGAACGACGCGGACCTGCGCAAGCTCGGGCGCCTGCACTCGGTGGCCGAGGCGCGCGCGGCGCTCGAGGTGGCGCGCGCCACCTTCGACCGCGTCAGCTTCGACCTGATCTACGCGCGGCAGGACCAGTCGCTGGCAGACTGGCGGGCGGAACTGTCCGAGGCGCTGTCCTTCGCTGCCGATCACCTGTCGATGTATCAACTTACAGTTGAAGATGGCACGGCTTTCGGCGACCGTCTCCGCCGGGGCAGGCTTGGCGGCCTGCCGAAAGAGGAGTTGTCGGCCGACATGTATGCGCTGACGCAGGAGTTGTGTGACGCAGCGGGGCTGCCGGCCTACGAGGTGTCGAACCATGCCCGTCCCGGATCGGAATCGCGGCACAACCTGATCTACTGGCGCGCCGGCGACTATGCAGGAATCGGACCCGGAGCCCATGGCCGACTGACGCTGAAGGGCGCCCGCTGGGCCACCGAGGCGCCCAAGGCGCCGGGCGACTGGCTGACGCGCGTGGAACGCGACGGAAATGGCGAGATCCCGCGTGTGAGGCTGGACCGGGACGAGCAGGCGCTGGAATATCTGATGATGGCGCTGCGGCTACGCGAAGGCGTGGACACGGGGCGCCACGCTGCCCTGTCCGGCGCCCCGCTCGATGCGCGGCGGCTGGAGGATCTGGTGGAGATCGGCATGGTCGAGACGGCTGACGGACGGGTGCGGGCCACGACGGAGGGGCGCATGGTGCTCAACTCGGTCATTTCTTCGCTCGCGGGAGAGTGAGATGCACGTGCTCTGGCTATCGGCCGGCCTGACCTCGCTGGCCCTCGGCCTGATCGGGATCTTCCTGCCGCTGCTGCCGACGGTGCCCTTCCTGCTGCTCGCAGCCTTCTGCTTCGCACGATCGTCCGAGCGGCTGCACGGCTGGCTTGTCAGCCATCCTGTCCTGGGGCCGCCGATCCAGGACTGGGAACGTTCGGGAGCCATCTCCCGCCGTGGCAAGCAGATGGCGACCGTCTCGATGCTGGTGGTGTTCGGAGTGTCGGTCGGCCTTGAACTTCCACCGGCAATCCTGGCGGTTCAGGCGGCGGTGCTCTGTGCCACCGGCCTCTTCATATGGACCCGTCCCTCGGCATGACCGACAGGGTGCGGCAGAGCGTGTCGAGATCGTCGAGCGTGTTGTAGCGGATCGTGAGCCGCCCGCTTTCGCCGCCGGGCTCGTGGTCGATCGTGACAGCCATCTTCAGGTTCGCCGAAAGATCGGCCTCGAGTGCCCGCGTGTCGGCATCCTTGTCGCGAAAGGCACGGGGACCGCTGGACTTCTTCTTCTCCGCCCCGCCCTTTGCGAGCCGCTCGGTCTCGCGGACCGAGAGGTTGCGGGTGATGACCTGCCGCGCAAGCTCCGACGGGTTCGGCGTGGTGATGAGCGCCCGCGCATGGCCCGCCGTCAGCTTGCCCTCGCGCAGCCAGCCTTGCACATCCTCAGGAAGGTTGAGTAATCTCAATAGGTTAGCGATGTGGGACCGGCTTTTCGACAGCGCCTCGGCCACCTTTTCCTGAGTGTGCCCGAAGCGGTCCATCAGTTGCCGGTAGCCCATCGCCTCTTCGATCGCATTCAGGTCGGCGCGCTGGATGTTCTCGATGATCGCGACCTCGAGCACCTCGGTGTCGTCGAACTCCCGGACAATCACCGGAAGCTCGTGCACCTGCGCGAGTTGCGAGGCCCGCCAGCGACGCTCGCCGGCAACGATCTCGAAGCGGTCGGATTGCGGGATCGGGCGGACCAGCAGCGGCTGGATCACGCCCTTCTGGCGGATCGACGCCGCCAGATCCTCCAGCGCCTCGGGGCTGAAATCGCGGCGCGGCTGGTTGGGGTTGGGCACCAGCTTCTCGACCGGCACCAGCAGGTCGGGGCGGCGCACGCCGCCCTGCCCTGTCGTGTCCACCTCTACCTGAATGTCCGCCATCAGCGCGGACAGGCCGCGTCCGAGCCCCCGACGTTCCATCTTCTTCTCCATCACAGCGCAGGTTCCGGTTGCGGAGCGAAGCCGTGCCGGCTGACGATCTCCTGCGACAGCGCACGATAGGCTTCGCTGCCTTTCGAATTCGGATCATAGGTCAGGACCGGAACGGCATAGGACGGTGCCTCGCTCACGCGCACGTTGCGCGGGATCATGGTTCGGAACACCAAGTCGCCGAGGTTCTGCCGCGCGTCGCCCTCGACGAGTTGCGACAGATTGTTGCGGCGGTCATACATCGTCAGCAGCACGCCTTCGATCCGCAGCGCAGGGTTGGCAGTGGTGCGGATCTCGCGGATCGTCAGCATGAGCTGCGACAGACCCTCCAGTGCGAAGAACTCGCTTTGAAGCGGGACCAGGACGGAGTCGCAGGCGATCAGGGCGTTGACGGTGAGAAGGCTCAGGGAGGGCGGGCAATCGATCAGGATGTAGTCGAAGCCGAATTTCCCCATGTCCGGTTGACGAAGAGCCTCGCGCAGCAGCTGGCTGCGCCTTTCGTTCACCGCAAGCTCCACATCCGCCGAGGCGAGATCGGCATTTGCCGGGCAGATGAACAGCGTCTCGGTCTTTGTCGGCAGGATCACGTCGGACAGGTCGGGCCGGTCGAGCAGCAGATCATAGGTTGTCAGCTTGCGATCGCCGGCCTCGATCCCCAGGCCGGTCGAGGCGTTGCCCTGCGGGTCGAGATCGACCACGAGAATTCGCGCCCCCAGCTCGGCAAGGCCAGCGGCAAGATTGATCGCCGTGGTCGTCTTCCCCACCCCGCCCTTCTGGTTGGCGATGGCCATGATGCGGGTGGTTCGGGCGTGGTTCTTGTCAGACATGAGCCAAGGCTTTCAGCTTCAGGATGACGGCTTCGGAATCTGTCATGCTCGGGTGGACCTCGAGATCCATTGTCCACGTCTTCCGTGCCTGCGCAATCTCTCCCGCATGGGCGGCGCCCTTGGGAAACAGGCAGACGGACTCTGCCGAAAGATGAGGCGCCGCCAGGCCGCACAGCACATCGAGAGGTGCCAGGGCCCGCGCGCTGACAACATCCGCCCGCATGGGATGCAGAGCCTCAATGCGCTCGGCCAGAACCTCGGCCTTCAGGTTCAGGTCGCGAATGGCGGTGCGCAGGAAGGTTGCCTTGCGCAGGTCGGATTCAACAAGGATGAACCGAGTTTCCGGCGACCGCTCAGCCGCTATCGCGGCCAGCACGATCCCGGGGAAGCCGGCACCGCTACCAAGATCCATCCACAGGCCCGGCTCCCGGAGAGCGAGAGGGAAGAGCTGCGCCGAGTCGAGAACATGACGGTGCCAGATATCCGGCAGCGTGGACTTCGCGATCAGGTTGATCGCGGGTGTCCACTTCTCGACGAGGGCAACGAAGCGGTTGAGCCGATCGAGTGTTTCACGTGAAACATCCAGTCCCGCCGGCATCGGGTGTGACATCACGTTCATCCCGCTGCTGCATCGCGATAGGACTTGCGCAGGCGCGCCAGAATGAGCGTCAGGGCGGACGGGGTCATGCCCTCGATCCGCGCTGCCTGCGCAATGGATGCCGGCTGGGCTCGCGACAATTTGCCCTTCAACTCCGACGACAAGCCGGACAATGCGCCGTAATCGAACCCCTCCGGAATGCGAACGGCTTCGTCTCGCTTCAGCGCCGCGGCTTCCGATGCCTGGCGATCAATGAACTGCGCATAAAGCGCGTCCCTGGAGATCTGATCGCGAATGGAAGGCGGCAGCTCCGCGTAGTCCGGGACGACCGACTCCAGCGCCTCTGCAGCCTCCGGACCAAAGGCCAGGATGGAGAAGGCGCTGCGGCGCGCCCCGTCCTGACTGATGCGCAATCCGAGATCAGCAACGGCAGAGCTGGTCAGGATACACTCCTCGAGCGCCCGCCGGCCGCGCGAAAGCTGCTCCATCTTCTCGGAAAAGGCGCGCCGACGGTTCTCGCCGACACAGCCAACGTCGATCCCGAGCGGTGTCAGGCGTTGATCCGCATTGTCTGCCCTTAGCGACAGACGGAACTCGGCGCGCGACGTGAACATCCGATACGGTTCCGTCACGCCGCGGCTGGTGAGGTCGTCGATCATGACCCCGATGTAGCTGTCGGCTCGACCGAAGTGCACAGGCTCCCTGCCCTGCGCGGCCAAGGCGGCATTCAGTCCGGCAACCATCCCTTGCGCCGCAGCTTCCTCGTAACCGGTCGTGCCGTTGATCTGACCGGCAAAGTAGAGGCCCTGCAGCGCCTTGAGCTCAAGGGTCGGACGAAGCTCGCGCGGGTCGAAGTAGTCGTATTCGATCGCGTAGCCAGGCTGCAGGATCTGCACATTCTCCAGCCCACGGATCGAGCGGACATAAGCTTCCTGCACTTCCGCCGGCAGCGAGGTGGAGATGCCGTTCGGATAGACGGTGGGATCGTCCAGACCCTCCGGCTCAAGAAACACCTGATGCTCGGACTTGTCGGCAAAGCGCACGACCTTGTCCTCGATGGAGGGGCAGTAGCGCGGGCCTACGCCTTCAATGTGCCCCCCATACATTGCGGAACGCGACAGGTTGTCCCGCACGATCTGGTGGGTGCGCTCATTGGTATGCGTGATCCCACAGGCGATCTGACGGGCCTTCGGAACCGTGTTCAGGAAGGAGAAGAGCACGGGATCGTCGTCTCCCGGCTGCATTTCCAGGCCACTCCAGTCGATGGTCCGACCGTCCAGCCGCGGTGGCGTACCAGTCTTCAGGCGGCCCCGTGCAAGGTCCAGATCGGCCAACCTCGCGGCCAGCCGCTCCGACGCCGGATCTCCGATCCGTCCCCCGCGCTGCCGCACATCCCCGATGTGAATCACGCCGTTCAGGAAGGTCCCGGACGTCAGAAGGACCGCATGCGCCGACAGCACACTGCCCTCAGCTAGAACGACGCCCGAGACCCGCGTACCCTCGACGCAAAGGTCGACAACCTCGCCTTCCACAATCCGAAGCCCGGGCTGCGCGGCAAGGACCGCCTGCATTCCCTGACGGTAGAGCTTGCGATCGGCCTGGGCCCGAGGACCCTGCACCGCAGGCCCCTTCTTCCGGTTCAACAGGCGGAACTGGATCCCGGCCTCATCGGCAACCCGCCCCATCACTCCATCCATCGCGTCGATCTCGCGCACGAGATGGCCTTTTCCGAGGCCGCCAATGGCGGGATTGCAGGACATGATCCCTATGCCGCCAAGTGACAGCGTCACGAGCGCCGTCGACGCTCCCATGCGCGCAGCGACAGCGGCCGCTTCGCATCCCGCATGGCCTCCGCCGATCACGATGACGTCGAAATGTTTCACGTGAAACACCCTCACTTCCCGATGCAAAAGCTGGCGAAGATCTCTCCGAGAAGTGACTCGACATCCACCCGCCCCACCAGCGAATCGAGAGCACGAATCGCTTGCCGCAGATTCTCCGCCGCCACTTCCGTCCGCTGCGTGCCCCTCAATACCTCAGCCCGCATCGATTCCATAGCGACGATTGCCCGCTCGATCGCAATCCTGTGCCGCTCGCGCGTCAAGCTGCCGGCGGCCGCCGTCCGATCGCGAAGCTGCAGGCTGATTGCCGCCACCAGGTCCGTCAACCCCTCCCCCGTGCGACCGGAAACACGCATCCCGTCGCCCGGGCGAAGATCCGCCTTGCCCTGAACGATCAGATCGCCCTCGCGCCGTTCAACCCCCGGAAGCGGGCCGGCCTCGTCCACCAGAAAAACCCGAAGATCGGCCGCATTGGCCCGCGACACCGCGCGATCGATCCCGAGGCTCTCCACCGGATCATCCGTCTGGCGCAGACCAGCCGTGTCGAGCAGCGTCACGGGCAGGCCATCCAGATCCATCCGGACCTCGATCACGTCCCTTGTGGTTCCCGCGATCTCGGACGTGAGCGCCGCCTCACGACGGGCCAGCGCATTGAGCAGCGTCGATTTGCCCGCGTTGGGGGCCCCGACAATGGCGACTTCGAAGCCGTCCCGGATGCGCTCCGCTACTCGAGACCCCTCCGCTTCCCTGCGAAGGTCCGCCAGCAGGCCGTCCACAAGCGAGAGCACCTCCGGAGACACGTCAACCGGCACATCCTCATCGGCGAAATCGATGGTCGCCTCCAGAAGCGCCGCAGCCCGGATCAGGTCCCGGCGCCAGGCTTCGGCCCGTTCGCCGATCGACCCGGAAAAGACCTTCATGGCCTGCCGCCTCTGCGCCTCGGTCTCGGCGTCGATCAGATCCGCCAGACCCTCGACCTGCGCAAGATCCAGCCGACCGTTCTCCAGCGCGCGCCGCGTGAACTCGCCAGCTTCTGCGGGGCGCAGGTCGGGCTGTTCGGACAGCGCCCTCAGAACCGCGGAGACGGCGGCGGGACTGCCGTGCAGATGAAGCTCCGCCGCCGCCTCGCCGGTAAAACTCGCACCTTCGGCGAACAGCAGCACCAGCGCCTCATCGAGGACTTCGCCCTGCCACTTCAGCCGCCGGAGTGCCGCCCGCCGAGGCTCGGGCAAGGCCACACCGAAGGCGGCCACCGCCTCGTGAGCGCGCGGTCCGGAGAGACGCAAAACCGCCACCCCGGCCTTGCCGCGCGCGCTGGCCAAGGCGTAGATCGTCTCCATTCCGGTTTCCCGCAGGTCAGGCGTCTCAGGTATTCATCGAGTCGAAGAACTCGGCATTGCTCTTGGTCTGCCGCAGCTTCGAGATCAGGAATTCGATTGCGTCCGTTGTGCCCATCGGGTTCAGGATGCGGCGCAGGACGTAGGTCTTCTGCAGGTCCGACTTGTCGACCAGCAGATCCTCCTTCCGGGTGCCGGACTTGAGGATGTCCATCGCCGGGAAGACCCGCTTGTCCGCCACCTTGCGGTCCAGCACGATCTCCGAGTTGCCGGTCCCCTTGAACTCCTCGAAGATCACTTCGTCCATCCGGCTGCCGGTATCGATCAGCGCGGTCGCGATGATGGTCAGCGACCCACCCTCCTCGATGTTCCGCGCAGCGCCGAAAAACCTTTTCGGACGTTGCAGCGCATTGGCATCGACGCCGCCGGTCAACACCTTGCCCGACGACGGCACCACGGTGTTGAACGCCCGTCCCAGACGGGTGATCGAGTCGAGCAGGATCACCACGTCGCGCTTGTGCTCGACGAGGCGCTTGGCCTTCTCGATCACCATCTCGGCCACCGCCACGTGCCGCGTCGCCGGCTCGTCGAAGGTCGAGGACACGACCTCGCCCTTCACCGAGCGCTGCATGTCCGTCACCTCCTCGGGCCGCTCGTCGATCAGCAGCACGATCAGGTAGCACTCGGGGTGGTTGGTCGCGATGGAATGAGCGATGTTCTGCAACAGCACCGTCTTGCCGGTGCGCGGCGGCGCCACGATCAGACCACGCTGCCCCTTCCCGATCGGCGCCACCAGGTCGATGATCCGGGCGGAGCGGTCCTTGATTGTCGGATCGTCCACTTCCATCTTCAGCCGCTCGTCGGGATAGAGCGGCGTCAGGTTGTCGAAATGCACCTTGTGGCGGGCGCGCTCGGGATCGTCGAAGTTGATCCGCGTGACCCGCGTCAGGCTGAAATAGCGCTCGTTCTCGCGCGGGGCGACGATCACGCCCTCGATGGTGTCGCCGGTGCGCAGCGAGAACTGGCGCAGGATCTCGGGCGAGACGTAGATGTCGTCCGGGCCGGGCAGGTAGTTCGCCTCGGGCGAGCGCAGGAAGCCGAAGCCGTCCTGCAGCACCTCGAGCACACCGTCGCCGCCGATCTCGTAACCTTCCTCGGCATGCTCCTTCAGGATCGAGAACATCATCTCGCCCTTCCGCATGGAGGGGGCGTTCTCGATCTCCCATTCCTCGGCCATCGCCAGAAGGTCGGCCGGGGTCTTGGCCTTCAGGTCCGCAAGATTGAGGCGTTCGGTCATGGCGCTCTGCCGTTCATCAAGGGCGCCGCCCGCGGGCGGCCTGCTGCGATCTGGTCGGGAATTGCATTGGACCGGACGGTCCTGCAAGGCCGCACATAGGCGCAGCGTCGCCATGAGTCAATCGGCTTAGAAGTCCCAGTAGTTCCACTTCGCCACGGCCGAGAACACGATCACCAGCATCAGAAGGGTCGGAAGCTCGTTCATCATCCGGTAGGTGCGGCCGGCGCGCGTGTTGGTTCCGGCGGCAAAGTCCTTGCGCCGCGCGGCGAGCCACATGTGAAAGCCGGTCATCGCGATCACCGAGCCCGCCTTGGTCCAGGGCCAGAGCATCGACCAGTCCACGATCCCTGGCGTGAAGACGAGCGCCAGCCCGAAGATCCACGTCGCGATCGCCGCCGGGTTCATGATCGCCCGCAGAAGCCGCCGTTCCATGGTCTGGAACAGGCTATCGGTCTCCGTGCCGGTCTTCACGACCTCGGCATGATAGACGAACAGCCGCGGCAGGTAGAACAGACCCGCCATCCAGGCCAGCACCGAAATCACATGCAGCGACTTGGTCCACAGGTAGTAGTCGGCCAGGAACGTGCCCATCGTCATCTCCTCGAAGCGCTCGGCCATCCTCATAAGAAAAGAAGATAGAGAAAGGAATGATGCAGTAGGGCGCAGGGATAACTGGATTGCGCGGCTTGTTCCCGCTCTTGTCCACAGGCGGCCCGCTGGGGGCAATGGTGTGTATCGATGTGGAATGTCTCTAGTCCGGAGCGAAGAGGCTTTCGAAATCAATCCATTGCCGGATCCGCACCCTGTGGACGGTTTTCCGCCCGACGATCCACCCCATCGGGACAGGCCGGTTCTCCCCGCACCCGCCGGAGGATTGTGCACGAGTGGACAAGTCGGGCGCTTTGCCCGATAAGATAGCGTCTTGACGGCCGATCCGGCCCCGGAGCCCCTTCTTGTGCCGGATTCGCCGTCAGGAACAGAAGCGGACTATCCACAGCCTCCTCCCCATGCGCCTGCTCCTCGCCTCTGCCTCGGAAACGCGGCTCGCGCTCCTTCGGGCCGCGGGGCTGGAGGTCGAGGCCATCCCTGCGCGTGTGGATGAGGAGGGCATCCGCGCCGCGCTCGAGGCCGAGGGCGCCTCGCCGCTCGACGTGGCCGATGCGCTGGCCGAGATGAAGGCGCGGAAGCTTGCCGAGCGGAACCGCGACGCGCTGGTGATCGGCTGCGACCAGGTGCTCGCCTTCCGGCGCGAGGTCTGGGGCAAGGCACGCGACACCGCCGAGCTGCGCGCGCAGCTCCTGCGGTTGCGGGGGCAGACGCACCGGCTGATCTCGGCCGTGGTGCTCTTCGAGGCGAACCGGCCGGTCTGGCGTCACGCGGGCGAGGTGCGGCTCACGATGCGCGAGTTTTCCGACGACTGGCTCGACGGCTACATCGCGCGCAACTGGGGGGCCGTCCGCCATTCCGTCGGCGGCTATCATCTGGAGGGCGAGGGCGTCCGGCTGTTCTCGGCCGTCGAGGGCGACTATTTCACCGTGCTCGGCCTGCCCCTCCTGCCGCTGTTGAATTATCTGGCTCAAAGAGGCTTCATCCCGACATGACGGAACTCACGCGCATCCCGCTCGCGGGGGTGATCGGATCGCCCATCGCCCACAGCCGCTCGCCGGCGCTGCATGGCTACTGGCTGAGGCGCTACGGGCTGAAGGGTTTCTACATTCCGATGGAGGTGGCGCAGGCCGACCTGCGCGACGCGCTGGCGATGCTGCCACGGCTGGGCTTTGTGGGGTGCAACGTCACCATTCCGCACAAGGAGTCGGTGATCGGTCTGGCCGACATCGTCACCGACCGCGCCGCCCTGATTGGCGCTGCCAACACGCTGATCTTCCGCAAGGATGGCAAGATCCATGCCGACAACACCGACGGCGCGGGCTTCATCGCCAACCTGCGCCAGAACGCGCCGGACTGGGTGCCGCAGGCGGGGCCGGCGGTGGTCTGGGGGGCGGGAGGCGCGTGCCGCGCGGTGATCGCCGCGCTCATCGAGGTCGGCGTCCCCGAGATCCGGCTGGCCAACCGCAGCCGCGCACGGGCCGATGCCCTGCGGTCGGATTTCGGCGCGAAGATCACCGTCCACGACTGGGTTCAGGCCGGCAACATCCTGGAGGATGCGATGACGGTGGTGAACACCACCTCGCTCGGCATGGTCGGAAAGCCGGACTTCCGCGTGCCGCTCGATGCGCTGAACCCGAAGGCCGTGGTGACGGATCTGGTCTACACGCCGCTGAAGACCCGGCTGCTGATCGAGGCGGAGCAGGCCGGCTGCAGGGTGGTCGACGGCTTGGGCATGCTTCTGCATCAGGCGGCGCCAGGGTTCGAGCGCTGGTTCGGCGTCCGTCCCGAGGTGGACGACGCGACCCGCGCCGCCGTGCTTCAACCATGAGACCGTTCCGGCTGGGCCTGACCGGCTCGATCGGCATGGGCAAGTCGACCACGGCCGGCTTCTTTGCCGAAGCCGGGGTGCCGGTCTGGGATGCCGATGCCGCCGTGCATCGCCTCTATGCCCGCGGCGGGGCGCTCGTCGCGCCCGTCGCAGCCCTTTGCCCGGCCGCCGTGGCGGATGGTGCCGTGGATCGCGCGGCCCTGCGCGGCTGGATCTCGGCCGATCCGGCGGCGCTCGCGCGGCTGGAAGCCGTGGTTCATCCCGCCGTGGCCGAGGATCGCGCCGCCTTCGTCGCGGCGGCGGCCTCGGACATCGTGGTGCTCGACATCCCGTTGCTGTTCGAGACGGGCCATGAAAGCGAGATGGACGCCACGCTTCTCGTCACCGCGCCCCCTGCCCTGCAGCGTGCCCGGGTCCTTTCCCGCGGCACCATGACCGAGGCGCAGTTCGAGGCGATCCTTGCCCGCCAACTGCCCGACCGCGAGAAACGGGCGCGCGCCACCCACATCATCGAGACGCTGGGGCTGGAGGCCGCCCGCGCCGGCGTCCTCGCCCTTGTCGCCTATATCCGGGAGCACGCCGATGCGTGAGATCGTCCTCGACACGGAAACCACTGGCTTCGAGCCCTCGGAGGGCCACCGGATCGTCGAGATCGGCGCGGTGGAGCTTCTGAACCACATGCCGACGCGGCGGACGTTCCACAAGTATATCAACCCGCAGCGGCCGATGCCGATGGAGGCCTTCGAGGTGCATGGCCTTGGCGACGACTTCCTGCGCGACAAGCCGCTGTTCGCGCAGATCGCGCGGGAGTTTCTGGATTTCGTCGGCGATGCGCGGCTGGTGATCCACAACGCCGCCTTCGACATGAAATTCCTGAACTTCGAACTGACCCGTGCGTCCTTTCCCACCCTGCCCTTCGACCGCGCGCTGGATACGCTCGCGCTGGCGCGGCAGAAGTTTCCCGGCGCGCCGGCCACGCTCGACGCGCTCTGCCGGCGGTTCGGCGTCGACAACTCGGCGCGCGAGAAGCACGGCGCGCTGCTCGACAGCGAGATCCTGGCCGAGGTCTATCTGGAATTGATCGGCGGGCGGCAGCCGGACTTCGGCCTTGCCACGACGGCCGACGCCCGGTCCGGCAATGCCGAGGGCGAGTGGCGCCCGCGCCCCCGACCCAATCCGCTGCCGCCGCGCATCACGGAAGCCGAGGCCGCCGCCCATGCCGCCTTCGTGGCGAAGCTGGGCGACGGCGCGATCTGGCTCAAGCGGGTCTGATCAGTTGACCGCTTGCTGCGCCGCCTTCTGCGCCTCGGCGCGGCGGGCAAGTTCCATGCGGTAGAGCGCGAGGAAATCGACCGTATCGACGTTCAGCGGCGGGAAGCCGCCGTCGCGCGTCACGTCCGAGATGATCCGGCGCACGAAGGGGAACAGCAGCCGCGGGCATTCGATCAGCAGGAACGGATGCATCTGATCTTCCGGCACGTTCTCGATGTGGAAGATCCCGCCATAGTCCAGTTCCAGCAGGAACAGCATCTCGCCATTGGACTTGTTCTTCGAGGTCACCTTGAACTTCGTGATCACCTCGAACTGGTGCTCGGTCGTGCGCTTGCGCGCGTCGAGGCTTACCTGAACCTGGATGTCGGGCTGCACGTCGCCGCCCTGCAGGCCCTTCTGGGCCACCATGTTCTCGAACGACAGGTCCCGCACGTATTGCGCAAGCACCTGCATCCGGATCTGTGGGGCCTCGGCGGGCGCTCCGTTGGCATCGGTCATCGTGTCACTCCCTGGGTCACGGGCCATTCCGGGCCGGTTTAGCAGGTCGCAACCCGCGCCTCAATGCCGCGTCCAGCCGGACCGTCCCGGCGGGTTGAGCGAATCGCGCGGCTCCGGATCGATCTCGTAATACTCGGCCTCGATCGGCCGGTCGTCGGCGACCGGGCCGCGCCACGTCGTCGCGTGCACCTGGACGTTCCGTCCCAGCCGCCGGATCAGCGCGCGGCGCAGCGGCGGGATCAGCAGCAGAAGGCCCAGCGTGTCGGTCAGGAACCCCGGCAGGATCAGCAGCAGCGCCGCGACCGAGACCACCGCCCCGTCCGCCAGCAGGACCAGCGGGTCGAGGCGTCGGGACATCTGCAGCGCGGACTGCATCTCGACCCCCTGCCGGCGCAGCAGGTAAACCCCGAGCGCGGCCGTGCCGAAGATCACCAGCATCGTTGCCAGAAGCCCGATCGCGCCGCCGATGGTGACGAACAGGGCGATCTCCACGATCGGCAGGGCGAACAGAACCGCGACTGGCCACATGGCGAGCCTCCTTTTGCAACGCGACTTATCCGGCGGGGCGGTAGACTTGCGCCGGCCCCTCCCCTACATAGGAAGGAACCGTTATGCTTACCAACCCCGATATGACGCGGGTCCTCCGCCACGACGCCCCCGACCGAGGTTAAAAATGAGTTCGTCCCTGATCCAACTGCTGGTGCTGGCCGGGATCGCCGTTTTCCTGATCATCAAGCTGAAGAGTGTGCTTGGCACGCGCGAGGGCTTTGAAAAGCCACCCGTTCCCCTCGAGGATCCCCGCCCGCGTCCGCGGCGAGAGTTCGAGGTGATCGAGGGCGGGCCGGACCGAGACATCATCGATCACGTGGCGGATGGCAGTCCGCCAGCCAAGGCGCTTGCCGCCATGAAGATGGCCGAGCCCGGCTTTTCGGTCAGCGAATTCCTTCAGGGCGCGCGCGGCGCTTATGAAATGATCGTGATGGCCTTCGAGAAGGGCGAGCTTGACCAGATCCGGCCGTTCCTGTCGCCTGAGGTCTACGAGAGCTTCGAGGCGGCCGTTCAAGCCCGCGAGGCCGAGGGTCTGAGCGTCGAGGCCAATTTCGTCGGCCTGCGCGAGATCGACATCCACGACGCTACCTTCGAGCGCGAGGGGCGGATCGGCCAGATCGCCGTCCGCTTCGTGGGCGAACTGACCTCCGTGGTGCGCGACCGTGCCGGGCAAATCGTCGAGGGCAGCCCGACCGAGGTGAAGCGCCAGCGCGACATCTGGACGTTCGAGCGGCGCATGGGGTCGACCGACCCGAACTGGCAACTCGTCGCCACCGGGGAGTGATGCGTGCGCTCCTTCGCGCGCTGGCGGTCTGTGCCGTGACGGTGGCGGCCGGCGGTGCGCCTGCGCAGGTTCTCGATTTCGAGGCGCTGGACGGCTGGACCGACGATGATCACCTCGAGGCACTGGCGGTCTTCCGCCAGACCTGCGACCTGCTGAAGGACCCGGAGTGGAAGCCGCTCTGCAAGGTCGCAGCCGAGGCGGATGGCAGTCCCGAGGCGGCACGCGAGTTCTTCGAGATCTTCTTCAAGCCCGTGCAGGTGGGCGATCCCCCCGCGCTGTTTACCGGCTATTACGAGCCGGAACTGGAAGGCTCGCCCTTCCGCACCCCGCGCTTCGCCTGGCCGATCTATGCCCGCCCGCCCGAGCTTCCGGACGGGACGCCGTGGCTGACCCGGTCAGAGATCGACTCGGGCCTTCTTTCAGGGCGCGGGCTCGAGATCGCCTGGCTCGATGATCCGGTCGAGGTCTTCTTCCTGCAGGTGCAGGGATCGGGGCGGATCCGGATGCCCGACGGGCGCGTGCTGCGCGTGGGCTATGCCGGCAAGAACGGCCATCCCTACGTCAGCGTGGGCAAGGAGATGGTCCGGCGGGGACTGCTGCGGCTTGAGGAAGCCTCGGCCCAGGCGATCCGCGCCTGGGTCCGGATGAACCCCGCGCAGGGGCAGGCGCTGTTGAGCCTGAACCCCTCCTACGTGTTCTTCCGCAAGCTGCCCTCGCTTGCCGCCGACAAGGGGCCGATCGGCGCCATGGGCCGCTCGATCACCACGCTCCGCAGCATCGCCGTCGATCCGCTCTTCACCCCGCTCGGCGCGCCCGTCTGGGTCGAGAAGGATGGCTACCGCCCGCTGCGGCGGCTGTTCGTCGCGCAGGATACCGGCGGGGCGATCAAGGGGATGCAGCGCGCCGACATCTTCTATGGCACTGGCCACCGTGCCGGCGAGGTCGCGGGCGAGGTGAAGGACGGAGGCCGGATGATGGTGCTGCTGCCCATCGATCTCGCCTTCGCGACGCTGCCCGAAAACTGAGCCATGGCCCGCCGCCGCACCTTGCGCCCCGAGGAGGAGGAGCTGTGGCAGGCGGTCGCCCGCACGGCCCAGCCGCTCCATCCCGGCCGGGTGCGGAGCCATCTTCCGAAGGACGACCCTGCGCCGCAACCGCCGGAGCCGCGCCCGCCCGCCCATCCCCCGTTTCCTCATTTCAACTTGGGCGAGAAGGTCCGCCACTCGCCGGGGCACGACCTAGCGCCCACGATGCGCGACCATCTGGCGGCGCAGCCACTGCGGATGGATGCGAAGAACTACGCCCGCATGGCGCGCGGCAAGCTGGCGCCCGAGGCGCGGATCGACCTGCACGGCATGACGCTGACCGAGGCGCATCCCGAACTGATCCGCTTCGTGCTGAACGCCCATGCGGACGGCCTGCGCCTCGTGCTGGTCATCACCGGCAAGGGCAGCCGGCGGACCGAGGATCACGGGCCGATCCCGCAACGGCAGGGCGTGCTGCGCCATCAGGTGCCGCACTGGCTGCGCCTGCCGCCGCTGGGCTCGGTGGTGCTTCAGGTCGCGGTGGCCCATCTGAAGCATGGCGGCGAGGGCGCCTATTACGTCTATCTGCGACGCAGCCGCTAGGCGCCATTCGCGCTTCGCGAACGGTCAACCCCAGATCGCCGGGTCCGCGAACTCGACCGAATTGCCCGCCGGGTCGCGGACATAGATCGAGCGCGCGCCGCTCGGCCAGTGGAAATCGGCCTCGATCGTCACGCCCGCCTCTTCCATCCGGTGCTTCCACAGGTCAATGGCCTCGGGCGGCACCGCGAAGCAGTAATGCCCTGGCCCGAGTGTTCCATGCGGCGGAACCGGGAGGGCGAGATTGCCCGGGGGTTTCACGGTCTCCTCGGGATTGAAGATCAGAAGCACGCCCTCGCCCACGCGGAAGAAGATGTGCCGGTTGCCGGCGCGCGCCACCACCGGCAGGCCGATCAGCCCGCCATAGAACGCTTCGGCCGCGTCGATGTCGCCGGCATAGAGCGCGGTTTCCAGCGTGCCAAGGATCGGGGGATGGGTCATGCGACGTCTCCTCTGGTTGGGGGCGAAGTGACGCTTTGCCGGCGGATCAGTTCGACCGGCAGCAGGTCCGAGGGCCCGGAGAGGCTGCGCGCGTCGATCATCGCGGCCAGCATCTCGGCCGCCCGCCGCCCGATCAGCTGGCGCGGCTGGCGGATCGTGGTCAGCGCCGGGGTCAGGTGCGCCACGACCTCGATGTCGTCGAAGCCCACCACCGAGACCTCGGCCGGCACCGATACGCCCGCGTGCTGAAGCGCGCCGATGAAGCCGCAGGCCATTTCGTCCGAGGCGCAGAACACCGCCGTCGGTCGGTCCTTCAGGCCGAGCCAAGCCATCGCCGCAGCCGAACCCGAGGCCAGCCCGAAATCGCCGCGGAAGATCCAGTCCTCGCGCATCGGCAGGCCGAGGTCGGCCATCGCGCCGCGCATCCCCATGAGTCGGCTCTCGGTCAGAACGTTGCCGGCCGGCCCCGTGACATGACCGATGGTCCGGTGCCCCATCCCGTAGAGGTGCCGGATGGCGATCGCCGCCCCTTCGGCATTGTCGACCCGGACCGAGGGCAGGCTGTCGTCCATCCACTCGCAGGCCAGCAGCACCGGAGGCCGTTGCCGCCCCGCCAGCGCCGCCGCCGGCAGCGTGCCGTCGAAGACCACCAGCCCGTCGGCGATCCCGCTCTCCAGATAGTAGGCGAGCCGCCCTTCCGGGTCGGTGTGCGTGTCGGCGATCAGAAGGCCGTAGCCGGCGGGCGTCAGGATCGACGCCAGCCCCGATAGGATCTCGGAAAAGAACGGGTTGGCGAGGTTCGGCACCAGGGCAAGGATGCTGCCGGTCCGCCTTCGCCGCAGGTTGCGCGCCATGTGGTTCGCGACATATCCGGTCTGCCGCACCGCCTGCAGCACCATCTCGCGCGTCGCCTCGGCCACGCGATCCGGATGCGAGAGGGTCCGGCTCACGGTCGCGGTGGACACGCCCGAGATCCGCGCAACATCCTGTATCGTCGCCGTTTTCTGCCGCATCCCACGCCCTTCTTGCGTGCATCCTGCGCCGCAGGAGAATCGTTGTAAACGATTGTTGCGTGCCTATAGTGGAACTGCAAACGATTACATCAAGGACGCACAACAAGCGGTCGCAGGTGGAAGGATTTGCCCCGGTGGCGACCGGAGGGAGGGAAGGCGCGTGAGGACGATCAAGGGACCTGCGCTGTTTCTGGCGCAGTTCGCGGGCGACGCTGCGCCCTTCAACTCGTGGAAATCGATCACCCGGTGGGCTGCCGATTGCGGCTATGTGGGTGTCCAGGTGCCGACCTGGGACGCGCGCCTGTTCGACCTCGACCGCGCGGCGGAGTCGAAGGACTGGTGCGACACCTTCAAGGGCGAGGCCGCCGAGGCCGGCATCGAGGTAACGGAACTCGCCAGCCACCTTCACGGCCAGCTTGTCGCCGCCCACCCGGCCTATGACGCGATGCTCGACGGCTTTGCCGATCCAAGCGTCCGCGGAAATCCCCCGGCCCGGCAGGAATGGGCGGTGGACCGGGTGCTGAAGGGGCTGACCGCGTCGAGGAACCTCGGCCTCAAGGCGATGGCGACCTTTTCGGGTGCGCTCGCCTGGCCCTATCTCTATCCCTTTCCGCAGCGGCCCGCGGGACTTGTAGAAACCGCCTTCGAGGAACTGGCGAAGCGCTGGCGGCCGATCCTCGACCATGCCGAGGACTGCGGCGTGGACCTATGCTACGAGATCCACCCCGGCGAGGACCTGCACGACGGGATCACCTACGAGATGTTCCTTGAGCGTGTGAGCAACCACCCGCGCGCCTGCATGCTCTACGATCCCTCGCACTATGTGCTTCAGGCGCTCGACTACCTCGACCATATCGACATCTACGGCAGCCGCATCCGCATGTTCCATGTGAAGGACGCCGAACTGAACCCGACGGGCCGTCAGGGCGTCTATGGCGGCTACCAGAGCTGGGTGAACCGGGCGGGCCGCTTCCGCAGCCTTGGCGACGGGCAGGTGGATTTCGGCGCGATCTTCTCGAAGCTGACCGCGCTCGACTTCGACGGCTGGGCGGTGGTCGAGTGGGAATGCGCGTTGAAGCATCCCGAGGATGGCGCCCGCGAGGGGGCGGAGTTCGTGCGGAACCACATCATCCGCGTGACCCCCAATGCCTTCGACGATTTCGCCGGTGCCGGCACCGACGAGGCTGCCAACCGCGCGATGCTGGGGCTGTCGAGATGAGCCGCTTTGCAGGACGCGAGGGGCCGATCCGCCTCGGCATGGTGGGGGGCGGCAGCGGCGCCTTCATCGGGGCGGTCCACCGGATCGCGGCAAGGCTGGACGGCAAGTTCCAGCTGGTCGCTGGCGCGCTCTCCTCCACCCCGGAACGGGCGCGGGACAGCGCCGCCGCGCTGGGTCTTCAGCGCAGCTACGACAGCTTCATCGACATGGCAAAGGCCGAGGCGCGGCGGAAGGACGGGATCGAGGCGGTGGCGATCGTAACGCCGAACCACATGCACGGCCCCGTCGCACGCGAGTTCCTGAAGCGCGGCATCCACGTCATCTGCGACAAGCCCCTGACGGCGACGCTCGCCGAGGCGAAGCGGCTGCAGCAGGCGGCCGAGCGGGCCGAGGCGCTGTTCATCCTCACCCACAACTATACGGGCTACCCGATGGTCCGGCAGGCCCGGGCCATGGTGCAGGCGGGCGACCTCGGGGCGCTGCGGGTGGTGCAGGTGGAGTATCCGCAGGGCTGGATGGCCACGCCCGTCGCGAACAAGCAGGCCGAGTGGCGCAACGACCCGGCCCGCAGCGGCGCCGGCGGCGCGACGGGAGACATCGGCACCCACGCCTACAACCTCGTCCGCTTCGTCACCGGCCTCAAGGTGGAGGCGCTGGCGGCAGACCTCTCGGCCTTCGTCGAGGGGCGGCAGAACGACGACAACGCCCATGTCCTGCTGCGCTTCGAGGGTGGGGCGCGCGGCACGCTCTGGTGCAGCCAGGTGGCCGTGGGGCACGAGAACTCGCTTCGCCTGCGCGCCTACGGGGAAAAGTGCGCGCTGGAATGGGCGCAGGAGAACCCGACGGAGCTGTGGTTCACGCCGCTGGGCGAGCCGAAGCGTCTCATCACCCGGATGGGCGCCGGGGCGGGACCGGAGGCGGCACGAGTCAGCCGCACCCCCTCGGGCCATCCCGAAGGCTTCCTCGAGGCCTTCGCCAACATCTATTCCGAGGCCGCCGCCGCGATCCTCGCCCACCGCGAGGGCAAGCCGGCACCAGAGGGCGTGATCTTCCCGACGCTTGCCGACGGGATGGAGGGGATGGCCTTCATCGACGCCTGCATCCGCTCCTCGCGGCGCAACGCTGCCTGGGTCACGCCATGACGGCGCCCGTGCTGGCGATCCGGGGCGTCTCGCGCCTGTTCGGGCCGGTGCAGGTGCTGTTCGACGTCGATTTCGACCTTCGCTCCGGCGAGGTCCATGCCCTGATCGGCGAGAACGGGGCCGGCAAGTCCACCACGATGAAGATCCTTGCCGGCTATCTGGAACCCTCGGCTGGCGAGGTGCTGCTGGATGGCGCGCCCGTCCACTTCCCGTCCTCGCGCGCGGCCGAGGCGGCGGGGATCGTGATGATCCACCAGGAATTCAATCTCGCCGCCCAGCTGACGGTCGAGGAGAACATCTTCCTCGGCCGCGAGGTGAAGCGCGGGCCCTTTCTCGACCACCGCGCGATGCAAGACGAGAGCCGGCGGCTGCTGGAACGGCTGCACTGCTCCATCGACCCGCGCCAGAGGGTCTCTGCGCTGTCGGTGCCGAACCGGCAGATGGTCGAGATTGCCAAGGCGCTCGGGCTGAACGCCCGCGTCCTCATCATGGACGAGCCGACGGCCGTGCTGACCCACCGCGAGACGGACACGCTGCTGGAGCAGGTCGACCGGCTGCGCGCCGCCGGGACCGCGATCCTCTATACCTCGCACAAGCTGGACGAGGTGGCGCGGATCGCCGACCGCGTGACCGTCCTGCGCGACGGGCGGCGTGTGCTGACCGCGCCTGCCGAGGAGCTGAGCCAGGACCGCATGGCCGAGGCGATGGTGGGCCGGACGCTCTCGGGCCTCTATCCCGCCAAGGTCGCGCCCTCGGCCGAAATCGTGCTGGAGGTGAAGTCGCTCGCCGTCCCCGGCTTCGTCCGCGACGCCTCGTTCACGCTCCGACGCGGCGAGGTGCTGGGCTTTGCCGGGCTCGTCGGCTCGGGCCGCACCGAGTTGATGGAGGGGATCGTGGGCCTGCGCGATGCCACGGGCGAGGTGCGGGTCAAGGGCCGCACCCTGCCCCATCGCTCGGTCACGGCGGCGCGCGAGGCAGGGCTGGTCTACCTGACCGAGGATCGCAAGGAAAAGGGCCTGCTGCTCGGCAAACCGCTGGCCGAGAACCTGACCCTTCTGGCGTTGGGCCGCTTCACCCGCGGGCTGATCGACAAGGCAGCGGAAGAGCGCGCGCTGGACCAAGCGATCACCGAGTTCGACATCCGCGTCGGCGACCGCCGCATCTCGGCGGGCAGCCTGTCGGGCGGCAACCAGCAGAAGCTTCTGCTGGCGAAGACCATGCTGGCCGAGCCCGACATCGTCATCATCGACGAGCCGACCCGCGGGATCGACGTCGGCACCAAGCAGCAGATCTACGGTTTCATCGCCAACCTCGCCGCCAGCGGCAAGAGCGTGATCGTCGTCTCGTCCGAACTGCCCGAGGTGATCGGCCTTGCCTCGCGTGTCGTGGTGATGAGCGCCGGCCGCATCGCCGGCGAGGTCGAGGGCGAGGCCCTGACCGAAGAAACCATCGTCCGCCTCGCCATGGGGCTCGACCACCGGAAGGCCAGTGCATGACCGCCGTCACCGTTCCCCGCCCCCGCTTCCAGCTTTACGTCCTCGGGCCGCTGCTGGCGCTGTTCGTGCTGATCGCGCTTGGCGCCTGGCTGAACCCGAATTTTCTGAGCTACGGCAACGTCACCAACGTGCTGGCGCGCTCGGCCTTCATCGGCATCATCGCGGTCGGGATGACCTTCGTCATCACCTCGGGCGGGATCGACCTCTCGGTCGGCTCGATGGCTGCCTTCATCGCGGGGCTGATGATCCTCGCCATGAACGGGCTGTTGCCCGGGATGGGCGAAGGCGTGCCGGTGATCCTCGTGGGCATGCTGGTCGCGGCCACGGCGGGGCTCACCGCGGGCTGGCTCAACGGGTTCCTGATCGCCAAGGTCGGGATCGAGCCCTTCATCGTCACGCTCGGCACAATGGGCATCTACCGCTCGCTGGTCACCTGGCTTGCGGACGGCGGAACGCTCTCGCTCGACTTCGGCCTGCGTGGCCTCTACCGGCCGGTCTATTACGGAGGCATCCTCGGCGTCGCCTGGCCGATCATCGTCTTCGCCCTCGTCGCCATCCTGGGCGAGATCGTCATGCGCCAGACCGCCTTCGGTCGCCACGTCGCCGCCATCGGCGCAAACGAACAGGTGGCGCGCTACTCGGCCGTGAACGTGGCGCGGGTGCGGATCGCGACCTACGCGCTGCTCGGCCTGCTCGTGGGGCTGGCCACCATCATGTATGTGCCGCGGCTCGGCTCGGCCTCGGGCTCCACCGGCGTGCTGTGGGAGCTCGAGGCCATCGCTGCCGTCATCATCGGCGGCACCGTGCTGAAGGGCGGCTATGGCCGCGTCTGGGGCACGGTCGTGGGCGTGCTGATCCTCAGCCTCATCGACAACATCCTGAACCTCGCCTCGATCGTCAGCCCCTACCTCAACGGCACGATCCAGGGCGTCATCGTGATCCTCGCTGTGGTGCTGCAGCGGGAAAAGAAGGCTGCCGACGCGCGGTAAAATCCTTGGGAGGAAAGTCATGAAACGCAGAGCATTCCTGACCACTGCCGCCTTTGCCGGGGTCGCCGCCGGCGCCGGTGTCCCTGCCCGCGCGCAGGAGAAGACCGCCACCATCGGCGTTGCCATTCCGTCGGCAACGCATGGCTTCATGGGCGGGCTGAACTTCCACGCACAGGACACGATCAAGCGTCTGGAGACTGTCTATCCCCAACTGACCTTCGTCCTCGCCACCGCCGGCAACGCCGGCAAGATGGTGAACGACATCGAGGACATGGTGGCGACGCGCGCGATCAACGCGCTTGTCGTCCTGCCCTTCGAGAGCGAGCCGCTGACCTCTCCGGTTCAGGCCGTGAAGGAGGCGGGCATCTGGGTGACGGTCGTCGACCGTGGCCTGTCGGTGCCGGGGATCGAGGATCTCTACGTTGCCGGCGACAACCCGGGCTTCGGCCGGGTGGCGGGCGAATACTTCAAGGCCAACCTCAAGTCCGGGCAAAAGATCGTGGTGCTGCGCGGCATCCCGACCACGCTCGACAACGAGCGGGTGGAGGCCTTCACCCAAGCCATCGAGGGCTCAGGCATCGAGGTGCTCGACATGCAGCACGGCAACTGGAACCGCGACGACGCCTTCAACGTGATGCAGGACTTCCTGTCGAAATATCCGCAGATCGACGCCGTCTGGGCCGCCGACGACGACATGGCCATCGGCGTGATGGAGGCAATCGCGCAGGCCGGCCGCACCGAGGAGATGTGGGTGATGGGCGGCGCCGGGATGAAGGAGATCATCAAGCGCATCGCGGACAAGGATCCGCAGCTTCCGGCGAACGTGACCTACCCGCCGGCGCAGATCTCGACCGCGATCGAACTGACGGCGCTGCGGCTGGTCTCCTCGACGCCGGTGTCGGGCCGCTTCATCATCGGCTCGCAGCTCATCACGCCGGAGAACGCCGAGCAGTTCTATTTCCCGGAAAGCCCATTCTGAGAAAGTCGGAGCGCGGCGCCCCCACGCCGCGCTCCGTCCGGCCGCCTTACTCGGCGACCTGGGCCAGCAGCGGCTCGAAGCGCGCCTTGGCCTGGCCCTTCATCGGCGCCGCCGCGATCGCCTCGCGGTTCACCGGCTTGCCGACCTGGATCAGCGCCACCATCCCCATCGAGAAATGCGGGGCGCATTTCACGCCGTAAAGCCCTTCCTCATTCAGCGTCACCGAGAAATCCTTGCCCATCTTGCCCTTGAAGGCTTCGGCGGTCTCGGGAAGCATGCCCTTGATGGTTTCGGCGTTGTGACCCTTGTCGGTCGCCTTGAAGGTGATCGTGTCGCCCGGCTGGGCCGCGACGAAGGCGGGCTCGAACACCATCGCGCCATCCGCGCCCTTGTTGAGCATTGTCACCTCGTGGGTTGCGGCGCCAGCGGCCGACGCGAGGAAGAGCGAGACGGCTGTCGCCGTGAAGATCGGTTTGAGCATTTTTGATCCTTCCGGTTGCATGCCAGTCCTCTAGCAGCCGGCCCTGTGGGTCATGTTGTGCTGCCGCAACCTCCCGCGCGGTCGATCTGATTCGAGCCGATGCCGCCCGCCCGGACGCGGTCGTCAGGGTGCCCGTCCCCTGCCCCCTTCGCGCAACCGATTGTGCATGCTGCAGCTGCACGGTTTTCTTGCTGCGGTGCAGTTTTTCGTTGACGCGCGGCCCTGCCCTCCCGCACCTTCCGCAGCGCGGCAGCCAGTCGCAGTTGGAACGACCGATCTGGAGGACGACCATGACCAAACCGGCGGATACTTCCCGCAGCTTTCTCGACGCGATGACCGGCATTCTTTCCACGATGTCCGCGGCCCCCGTCGGCTCGATGCTGGCCCGGCAGGCTCTGGAAATGCAGAAAGGCATCGCCGGCGAGGTCAATCAGGCCGCGCACGACTGGCTCGACCGCCGTCAGGAGGCTGTCACGAGCCTTGTGGCAACGGCGCAGAAGGTCATGGACAAGGGTCTGGCCGACACCACGACCTATGGCTCGATGCAGGAGTGGTATGCCGGCATGCTCGAGCGGACGGCGGCCGACTTCAAGAGCCCCTATGACCTCATGCTTGCCTGCAGCGCCCATGTGGTGCCGCAAACCGCGAAGTCGCTGGAGAAGCCGGCCGCGCCGATCCGCCGCGCGGCCTGACCCGCTCGCAAGGAAGCATCCTGTTCCGGGGGCGCATCGGTGCCCCCCGCATCTTCCGGCGCAGCTCCGACGACCTGAACTGGTCACGCCGGGTCCAGCCCTGCAGGGGATCGCCGCCTCCTGCCGGATGATGGCGATCAGTGCCGAGCTTCCGCTTGCTGCGCATCCTTCGCTGCCTCTGCCCCCCTCGGCCAGCCCGGTCCGCCGGCCATCCCATACTTTGGTATATACTCCTTATGTACCAAAGAGACGCATGGCGCGCGGAAGAAAGCTGCTAGAAAGAGAAAAAAAACAGGGCAGGGCTCCGGATACTCCGAAAATTCAACCCGCCCGAGGTAGAGGGCGTGGCATGGCGGTCCAAATCGAGCGGTTGACCCTTGACGAACTGGTGGAGCTTTACGGGCGCATCTCCACAGTCCTTGATGCCTTCGAAAGGCGTATCGCTGCCGAGGCGCCGACCGAAGGCGCCGGCAACAAGGGGCCCGAGGCCAAGCCCGACAGGATGGCCGAGCCTGCCCGGCACCGCTACTTCAACCCGGTGAACCGCGCGGTCACCTGGAACGGACGCGGGCGCTGCCCCAACTGGTTCAAGCTTGCCATGGCGCAGGGGCGGACGCCGGAAGAGCTTTCCGTCGCCTGAACCCGCCGGCACCGCGCGGGGCTTTCAGTGCAGGCTCAGGGCCGTCGCCAGCATCGCGGCATGGGTGCGGTTGCGGGCATTCAGCTTGGCGCAGATCGAGCGGACGTGCATCTTGACCGCGACCTCGCTGACATTCATGCGCAGGGCGATCTCCTTGTTCATCAGCCCGCTGCGGATCGCCTTGAGCACCTCGATCTCGCGCGCGGTCAGGTTGGCGGGCTCTTCCGGTCTGGATGAGGTATCGGCGACGAACTGCATCGGAAGATAGGTCTCGCCCGACAGGACGAAGCGCAGCGCGCTGAGCAGTGATCGCGCCGGCAGGTTCTTCGGGATGAAGCCGGAGGCTCCGCATTCCACCGCGCTCAGGATCAGATTGCGCGGCGCATTGCCCGAGAAGATCAGCACGCGGCCCGGCGCATTGGCGTCCAGCATCGTGCTGATGCTGCCCAGCCCCGACATTCCGGGCATGTCGAGGTCCAGCAGCACGAGATCGAAGGGTCCTTGCTCCGCGATCAGCCCCAGAGCCTCGTCGAGGCAGGCGGCCTTCGCGGTCTCCACCCGGCCCAGCCCCGCGAGATGCTCGGCGACAAGATCGCGCACGAGCTGGTGGTCATCGGCGATCAGGATGCGGGTGGAAGCTGTCTCGGGCATGTCCTTCCGCCTGTCGATCGCGGTCCCTGCTGGTCCCCGGCCGCTGCGGGCGAGGCTCGGACGCCTGCTAGCCCCGAAGCAGAGTCCGGTTAAAGGCGGTCGATACGCATTCGCCCGGCGGCAGTCCGGAAGGATGGCCGCGAGGGCATCCGAGACATCCCCGGCAGCCGGCGAGGCCGCGGCGCCTGCCCTCTGCCGCTTGAACCGGCCGCGTCCTCGATCATGCCCTGCGGACGCAGCAGATGGGTCCTGCGCGGTCCGAGGCGGCAACCGGGGCCTGAAGGTTCAGCTTTCGGCGGCTCGGGGCAGGCTCGCGGCCGCCAGCCAGCCCTCGGATCGCACCTCGGCCTCGCAGGAGGTGACCGCTTCGCGGAACTCCGCCACGAGGCGGCGGCAGAGATCGGCGGCCCGCGGGATGTCGGCGATACCCCCAACGCCCTGTCCCGCCGACCAGACGTCCTTCCAGACCCTCGCCTCGGACTGCATGTCGAGATGGGGAACAGCGCCGCTTTCCACATCGATCCCCGCGGCCAGCAGGCTCTGGCGCAGGAAGTTCGCCGGCACGCCGCTCACGCCCGGCGTATAGACGATGTCGGCGGCCGTGCTGTCGGTGACCATGTGCTTCTGCGCCTCGGAAACCATCGCCTCGGCCGTGGCCAGGAAACGGGTTCCGAGATAGGCGAGATCTGCCCCCATCATCCGCGCCGCCGCCACCTGCTGCCCGGTATTCATCGCGCCCGACAGGATGATCGCGCCGGAAAAGATCGCCCGGATCTCCGCGACGAGGGCGAAGGGGCTGAGCGTGCCGGCATGTCCTCCGGCGCCCGCTGCGACGGCGATGATCCCGTCAACTCCCGCGGCGGCGGCCTTTCGGGCATGGCGGATGTTCACCACGTCGTGGAAGACCATCCCGCCATAGCCATGGACCGCCGCCACCAGTTCGGGCACTGCGCCCAGCGACGTGATGATCACCGGCACGCGTTCCTCGACGCAGATCGCCAGATCCGCCTCGAGCCTCGGGTTCGACCGATGGACGATCAGATTCACTCCGAACGGCGCCGCCCCGGGCCGAAGGCGGCCGCGGATCTCCTGCAGCCAGTCGCGAAAACCAGAGCTTGATCGCTGGTTCAGGGCGGGGAAGGTGCCGAGAAGGCCCGCGTTGCAGGTTTCAACGACCAGATCGGGACCGGAGGTCAGGAACATCGGGGCCGCGATGATCGGCGCCGACAGGCGCCCGCGAAGGGCCTCGGGGATCGGCATGGCGGTTCCTCCTTTCGCTCAGGCGAAGGTGGAACCCGTGGCAGGCCCGGTCAATGGTTCCGCTGCGTCCGGGCGGGGATGCGGTGCCGGCCGGGGCAGGGTGCCTCGACGACGACGGCCCGCCCCGCTGCCTGCAGCAGGCGGCCGAGCCGCCGGGGGCCGATCAGGGCAGGACCGCGCCGCCCACGCCGCCGACCACGGCGCCCGTCACCGGATCGTCCGCGATCACTTCGCCGGCGATGGCGCCGCCAAGGGCGCCGGTGGCCGCACGCTGCGTGCGGGTCTCGCCGCAGGCGGCGATGACGAGGCTGGCCGCAAGGGCCGGAAGCAGGAATCTGGGAAGCGTCATGAAAGCAATCCTCCGTGCCTTGTCCGGGCAGACAATCTATCCGGATCCTTGCGCAATGAAATGCCCGGCGCCACAGGACGTTCCAGTGGCGATGGGCATCTGGCGGAAAATCGCGGATCAGGCGAGGGCGCCGCGCGGGGCGAAGTGGCTTGCCTCGCCGCGATGCAGGGCGCGCAGGATCACCGCCTCCTCGTCGGTCGGGATCACCGCCGCGGCGATCCGGCTGCCGGGCCGCGAAAGGATCGTGCGCCCGGCCGCATTGGCCTCCTCGTCGGCCTCGAGGCCGAGCCAGCCGAGGCCCGCCATCACGCGGCCGCGGATCTGCGGCGCGTGCTGCCCTATGCCCGCGGTGAAGACCAGCGCGTCAAGCCCGCCCATCCCGGCGGCGAGCGCGCCCACCTGACGGATGATGCTGCGGACGAACAGTTCCACCGCCTCGGCGGCCTCGGGGCGGTCGCTCTCCAGCAGGTCGCGCATGTCGGGGCTGAGACCCGAGACGCCGACAAGCCCGCTCTTGCGGCCAAGAACGGATTCGATCTCGGGGCCGGTCATGCCCTGCCGCAGGAGGTGCAGGATCACCCCGGGATCGAGCTGCCCGCAGCGGGTGCCCATCATCAGCCCGTCCAGCGCGCTGAAGCCCATCGTGGTGTCCACGCTCCGGAGGTTTTCCAGCGCGCAGAGGCTGGCCCCGCTGCCAAGATGGGCGACGATCACCCGGCCGCGCCCGGTCTCGCCCAGCACCTCGGGCAGGCGCTGCGCAATATGGTCATAGGACAGGCCGTGGAAGCCATAGCGCAGGATGCCCTGATCGGCCATCTCGCGCGGCAGGGCATAAAGCCGGGCAAGCCGCGGCCGGTCGTGATGGAACGCGGTGTCGAAGCAGGCGATCTGCGGCACGCCGGGCCAGCGCGCCTCGACGGCGCGGATGCCGGCGAGGTTGTAGGGCTGGTGCGACGGAGCGAGCGGGCAGAAGCTTTCGAGTTGCTCCAGAACCTCCGGCGTCAGCAGGACCGGCGCATTGAACTCCGGCCCGCCATGCACCACCCGATGCCCCGCGGCGTGCAGGTGGAGCGGCCCGAGCCGGCCCTCCAGCAGCCCGAGCAGCCAGAGCGTCAGCTCCTTCGCGTCGCGGGCGTCGCCGGGGGCGCGCAGCTCCAACGTGCCGTCGGGCAGGCTGGCCTTCAGCCGGGGCGTCAGGCCGATGCCTTCGACAAGACCGCGCACGAGGGGCCGCGCATCCTCCACGTCGAAAAGGCCGAACTTGACCGTGGAGGAGCCGATGTTGAGGACGAGCCAGACCGGTTTCATTCGATCACCGGCTTGGCAGGGCGCGCCTCGGCGTGAAGCCTCGCCAGCGCGGCCGACGTCAGCCGCGCGCTCGGGCTGTCGGCGCGGCTGGTCAGGATCACCGGCACCCGGGCGCCGATCACCAGTCCCGCCGCCTCGGCGCCGCCGAGGTGGATGAGCTGCTTGGCGATCATGTTCCCGCCTTCGAGGTTCGGCGCGACGAGGATGTCGGCGCGCCCCGCCACGTCCGAGACAATCCCCTTGGCCACCGCAGCCTCGGCCGAGATCGCGTTGTCATAGGCCAGCGGTCCGTCGATCAGCCCGCCGAGGATCTGGCCGCGGTCGTGCATCTTGCAGATCGAGGCCGCCAGCAGGGTCGAAGGGATCTTCGCGGTCAGCGTCTCGACCGCGGACAGCAAGGCCGTCCGCGGGCACTCGACCCCAAGCGCCATGACGAGGTCGATGGCGTTCTGCACGATGTCCTTCATCGTCTCCAGATCCGGCGCGATGTTGATCGCGGCGTCGGTGATGAACAGCAGCCGGTCCACGTCCGGCACGTCGAGCGCGAAGACATGGCTCAGCCGCCGCTCGGTCCGCAGGCCCTTGGCGCGGCAGAGCACCGCCGACAGAAGCTCGTCGGTGTGCAGCTTGCCCTTCATCAGCGCTGCGGCGCGCCCCTCGCGCACGAGGTCGACCGAGATCTCGGCCGCGGCGTGGCTGTGCGGGGCATCCACGATGCGGCTTTCGTCCAGCACCACGTTGGCAGCCGCCGCCGTGGCGAGGATCTTGTCCCGCGGCCCGACCCAGAGCGCCGTGATGATGCCCGCGGCCTCGGCCTGGACCGCGCCCAGAAGGCTCAGGTCGTCGCAGGGATGGACGATCGCGGTCGGCATCGGGGGCAGGGCGCGCGCAGCCTGGATCAGCGAGGCGAAGCGGGCGCCCGGATTGTGCAGCCGCACCTCGGGCAGGTGCGAGACCGGCCGGCGCACCTTTTCGCGCGGGGCAAGCACCAGCGCCTCGCCCGAGATCACCATCTCGTCGTTCTGATTCAGGCAGACGCAATCGAGCGTGACCTTGGCGCTTGCCATGTCCTTCTCGCGCACCGTCACGCGGACGGTGATCCGGTCGCCGGGAGAGACCGGCCGGCGGAAGCGCAGCGACTGGCCGAGGTAAATCGTGCCGGGGCCGGGCAGGCGGGTGCCGAGCACGGCCGAGATCAGCGCGCCGCCCCACATGCCGTGGGCGATGACGTGGTGAAAGCCGGTCTCGGCCGCATAAGTCGCGTCGAGGTGGGCCGGGTTCACGTCGCCCGACATGACGGCGAACAGCTCGATGTCCTCGGGCGTCAGCACGCGGTCGACCTCGGCGCTGTCGCCGATGTGAAGCTCTTCCAGCGTGCGGTTCTCGACCGTGGTGATCGAGGGGTCACATCCGAACATGACGTCCTCCGTCGATGTGGGTCACGGTTCCGGTGACGCCCGAGGCGGCGTCCGAGGCGAGGAAGGCCGCGACGGCACCCACCTCGTCGATGGTGACCAGCCGCCGCTCGGGCGAGCGGGTCTTGGCGTCCTCGATGAGCGCGTCGAAGTGATCGATGCCGCTGGCCGCGCGCGTGGCGATGGGGCCGGGCGACAGCACGTTGGCCCGGATGCCCTGCGGCCCGAGTTCCGCCGCGACATGCCGGGTGCAGGCCTCGAGCGCGGCCTTCACCGGGCCCATGATGTTGTAGTTGTCCACCACCTTCTCGGCGCCGTAGTAGCTGACGGTCATCAGGCTGCCGCCGGCCGCCATCAGCGGCTCCACCAGTCGCGCCATGCGCAGGAACGAGTGGCACGAGATGTCCATGGCCTGCGCGAAGCCCTTGGCCGAACAGTCGGTCACGCGGCCGTGCAGGTCCTCCTTCGGGCAAAAGGCGACGGAGTGGAGCAGGAAATCGAGCTGCCCCCAGCGGGTTCGCACCTCCTCGATCACCGCTTCCAGCGCGCCCGGAGCGGACAGGTCGAGCGGCAGCAGCATCGACGCGCCGACTTCCTCCGCCACCGGCTGGACATGGGGCAGGGCGCGTTCGTTGAGATAGGTCAGCGCGAGATCGGCGCCGGCGGCCGCGAAGGCACGCGCGCAGCCTGCGGCGATCGACTGGCCGTTCGCCACGCCGACCACGAGGCCGTATTTTCCCTTGAGCATCATCATGATTTCTCAGCGTTGGAGGACGTAGGTGCCGGGGGCATCGCAGAGCGCGGGATAGCCTGCCCCGGCATTTCCCATCGGCGGCAGCTTGCCGTGCGGCGCCGAATGCGCCGCGAGCCACGTGGCCCAGGCCGGCCACCACGAGCCTTCCACCGGCTTGTTGGCAGCGAACCATTCGTCGGCGTCCTGATAGGTGTCGCCGTGGCGCGCGGTGGCGATGCGGTAGTGCCGGCGCTTGTGGCCGGGTTCCGACACGATCCCGGCGTTGTGGCCGCCCGAGGTGAGGATGAACGTCACCTCGGCATCCGACAGGCGCTGGATCTTGAACACAGACCGCCAGGGCGCGACGTGGTCGGACTCGGTCCCCACGGCAAGGATCGGCAGGCGCAGGTCCTTCAGCGCCAGCTTGTGCCCCTCGAGCTCGAACTTGCCCTCGGCGAAGCGGTTCTCCAGGAACAGCTCGCGCAGGTATTCCGAATGCATCCGGTAGGGCATCCGCGTCGCATCGGCGTTCCACGTCATCAGGTCGTTGGCATGCGGACGCTCGCCCATCAGGTATTCATGGATCATCCGCGACCAGACCAGATCGTTCGAGCGCAGCAGCGTGAACGCCCCGCTCATCTGGTCGCTGTCCAGATAGCCCTGGTGCCACATCATGTCCTCGAGCAGCGCGACCTGCGCCTCCGAGATGAAGAGCGCGAGTTCCCCGGCTTCCGAGAAATCGACCTGCGCGGCAAAGAGGGTCATCGAGGCCAGCCGCTCGTCATGGTCGTGCGCCATCTGCGCCGCCATGATCGACAGGAGCGTCCCGCCAAGGCAGTAGCCCGCGGCATGGATCCTCGGCGCGCCGGTGATCGCCTGGATCGCCTTCAGTGCCGCCCGCGGCCCCTGGTCGAGGTAATCCACCAGGCCAAGGTCGCGATCCGAGGAATCCGGGTTCCGCCACGAGATCATGAAGACCGTGTGGCCCTGCGCCACCAGCCAGCGCACCAGGGAATTCTGCTGCGAGAGGTCGAGGATGTAGTATTTCATGATCCAGGCCGGCACGATCAGCACCGGCTCGGCGTGGACCGTGGCGGTGGTCGGCGCGTACTGAATCAGCTCCATCAGATGGGTGCGGGCCACGACCTTTCCGGGCGTGGCTGCCAGCGTCTCGCCCACCCGGAACTCGGTGCCGTTGACCGTGGCGCCGCTGGCGAACTGCGCCATGTCCGAGGCGAAGTTCATCGCGCCCTGCAGCAGGTTCGCCCCGCCGGTCTCGGCGGTGCGGCTCAGCACCTCGGGGTTGAAGAACGGCACGTTCGACGGCGAGAACACGTCGAGCGCCTGCCGCACCGAGAAGCTGAGCGCCGCCTCGTGCGCCCGGTCCATGCCGCGCAGGCCCGTCGTGGCCGACTGCCACCAGTCCTCGGTCAGCAGGAAAGCGTCGCGAAACGCCGCGAAGGGCTGCCGGCTCCATTGCTCGGCAGCAAACCGGCGGTCCTTCACCGGCGAGTCATGCGCCGCAAACGCCCCCGACATCATCGTTGAGGCGGCCGTCACCGCCTTTTCGTAAAGCTCCGCCTGTTTGCCCGGCGCGCTGGCCAGATGCATCATCCAGTCCAGCGTCGCCGTCGCCAGCACCGAAGGGGCAAGCCCCCGCGTCATGCCGGCGATCGTGGCCCTTGCGGCCCGGTCCATCGCCTGCCCGTAGGCCTGCATTCCCGTCGTATTCCAGTTCGTCTCGGACATTCTGTCTTTCCGTATCCCGTGCCCCGGGGATCAACTCTACTCCAGCTTCATGAAAACGATGTAATGCAGGCGCAGCATTATCCCTTTGAGCAGGATCAAGTTCTTGACCTGCCCTGAAATGAGGCACAGGCTGGAATGCTGCGTTGCGGCACAAGGGCTTGCCACGAAAGAAGCGACAAAACGTCCCGCGACAACGTGAAGCATTGACCTGAATGGATTCCGACCTACCTCGCCGAATCGGGGTGTGTGCCGATTCTTCGAGCGCCGTTCGGGCAACGGCGCGGGGGTCGGCGGGTTCCGTGTGGTGGTCCATGAACAGGCTTCGTCACTTCCGTCTGATCTTCCTCGGCAACCTGATGGCGGCAGTTGTGCTCGGGGCGGGACTGGTGCTCTGGACGCCGGACCTGCCGCGGGCCGAGCTCGAGGCGCGCTATCTGGCGCGTCCGGGCGATCTGGTCAGCATCGCCGGCACCACCATCCACATGCGCGACCGCGGACCGAGGGAGGCGCCGGCCGTCATCCTGATCCACGGCTTCGGCTCCAGCCTGCATACCTGGGCGGCGTGGCAGGACCGGCTGGCGGTGGACCGGCGGGTGATCAGCTTCGATCTGCCGGGGCTCGGCCTATCGCCGCCCGATGCCACGGGCGACTATTCGGACGAGCGGGTCACCCGGATCGTGCTGGCAATCATGGACCGGCTGGGGCTGGACCAGGCCGATCTGGTGGGCAATTCGATCGGCGGCCGGATCGCCTTCACCTTCGCCGCAAGCCACCCCGAGCGCGTGAGGAAGCTCGTGCTGGTGTCGCCCGACGGGTACGAGAGCCCGGGCTTCACCTATGGCGAGGCGCCCGAGGTTCCGCTGCTGGCCGAGGCGGTGCGGTTCTGGCTGCCGAAGCCGCTGCTGCGCCTGTCGCTCGGCATGGCCTATGCCGACCCCGGCGTGATGACCGACCAGATCGTCAGCCGCTACTATGACCTGATCCGCGCGCCCGGCGTGCGCGAGGCGCTGATGGAGCGGATGCGCCAGACCGTGCTGGTCCCGCCCGAGACGCTGCTGGCCCGGGTGAGGGCGCCCACGCTGCTGCTCTGGGGCGAGGAGGACGCGGTCATTCCCGTCGCGAACGCCCAGTCCTATGCCCGGGCGCTGCCGGACGCGCATACCGTTCTTCTGCCGGACATGGGCCACGTCCCGCAGGAGGAGCGCCCGGCACAATCCCTCGTGCCGGTCGTGGCCTTCCTGCGCACCTGACGCGCCTGCGCCCCGGAACTCTGCCGGAGGCCGCGCGTTCTGCTCGTGGAACGGTGCAGGAGCGAAGGATTTGCGCAGATGGAAATGAATATGTTTCAGCTTCGGGGCGTCGGCGGCCTGATCATCCTTGCGCTGGATCTCTGGGCGCTGGTATCCATCTTTGGCTCCTCCGCATCGACGGGGAGCAAGGTGCTCTGGGCGCTGATCGTGATCCTGTTGCCGGTGGTCGGCTTCATCCTGTGGCTGATCTTCGGACCGCGCTCCGCCTCGCGCGGGATCTGACCCGCTCCCCGACCGCCACGTTCGATCGGATGGAGGACGAGTGGATGAGGGGGATACGGTCCTATGGAGCGCCGGAGCCCGCGGCGTTGAAGGCGCTCGAGACGCTGCATCTGCGCAGCATTGACGTGCTCGCCGGCTTCGAGACGATGGTGGGCCGGGCAGAGCCCGAGTTCCGGCCTGTGGCCGAACGGTTCCGTGACCTCCATCGCGAGCAGGCCGAGGAACTGGCAGCGATGATCGCGCGCTTCGGCCGCGAGCCGGAGGTTGACGGCAGCCTGATGTCGACGGTGAACCGGGCGGTCGTTTCGCTGCGCTCGATGATCAACGGGATCGACGGCAGCATCCTCGACCAGATCCAGGACGGCGAGCAGCATGTCATCGACGCCTTCGACGACGCGCTGGGGGCGGGGCAGCCCATCGACGTGACGGCCCGGCTGCGCTCGATGCGGCGCGAGCTGTCGCTGCTGCTGTTCGAAACCCAGGCCGCCGCGACCGGGCGATAGTCGCCACCTTCTTCGAGCCGATGTGGGCCCTGTCCGGAATGACGAAAGGCCCGCCGTGGCGGGCCTTTCGCATGACATCCGACAGGCTCAGAGGCCGCGCATCCAGTCATCGACCTTGCGCTCGGCATCGGCCTTGTTGTCACCGTACTTCTGCTGGATGAGGCCCACCATGCGGTCGCGGTCGCCAGCGACCTGCTCAAGCTCGTCATCGGTCAGCTCGCCCCACTTGGCGCGGGCCTGACCCTGGAACTGCTTCCAACGACCTGCGATCTGATCCCAGTTCATGTACTTGCTCCTTTACAACTACGGCCTTCTCACGGGGAAAACGTCCCGGGATGGGGGCTGGTTCCTCGCGCCGGGTCACGGAAGCGCGCGGTGACGCAGGGTCCGCAGGCGGTCAGGCGCTTGCGGCCGCAGCCGCGGGGGTGTCGGCAGGCGCCTGCGCGGCTTCGTTCCGCGCCTCGGCATCGGCAAGCGGCCGGATCTCGAACCGGACGCGCAGGATGTGCAGGGTTTCGGTCTCCTCGATCCGCACCTCGCCGCCGATCTGCTGCGCAAAGCCCGCCAGAAGCTGCGCGCCAAGGCCCGTGCCCATGGCCAGAGTCTCCGCCGACGGGGGCTGCGTGCCGACCGTGTTGCTCACTTCCAGCACGGCCATGGTCGCCCCGTCGCGCGTCAGCGAGACGTCGAGCCGGGGCACCATCCCCTGCGGCGCGCCCGCGTATTTCATGACGTTGGTCAGCGCCTCGGTCATCAGCAGGGCCAGCGGCACCGCCTGGTCGGGCGTCAGCCGGATGTCGCCAAAATCGGTGTGCACCGAAATGCGCCGCCCCGGGCCGGTCGCCAGATTGACCACCTGCCGCACGATGTCCGACAGCAGCTCGTCGGCCCGGATGTCGGTCAGACCGGTGGTCTGGTAAAGTCCCCGGTGAATGGTGGCGAGACTCATCACGCGGTCCTGCAGACCCTTCATCAGCCCCTTGGCCTCGGGGGTGCGGGCCTGCCGCATCTGCATGTTCATGATCGAGGCGATGAGCTGGAGGTTGTTCTTCACCCGGTGGTGCACCTCGCGCAGCAGGACTTCCTTCTGGTGGACCATGTCCTCGAGTTCGGCCTCGTCGTGCAGGATGGTATCGGTCATCCGGGCGAAGGCTTCGGCCAGTTCCCGGATCTCGCGCGGGGCGGTGGAGATGTCCAGGGTATCGACCGCCCGGCTGCCCTTGGCGAAGGAGGTGATCGCCCTGCGCAGGCTGCGGATGTGCCGGGTCATCAGGTGCTCTGCCGCGAACCACGTCACGATCAGGCAGGCGAGCCACATCAGCGAGGGCAGCGCGAAGGACGGCAGCGCCCTGATCCACAGGCCAGTCTCGCTGCCGGCCGGCCAGGAGCCCAGCGTGTAGAGGGTCTCGGGAATGATCGGCACGACCGAGAACACCCGCATGGTGCCCGACTGGGTCAGGGCCGTGAAGGCGAGGCTGCGGTCGTGGCCCGCCAGCGCCTTCAGCGCGCGATCGCGTGGCAGCATCGTCTCGGCGTTCGCCAGTCCGACCGAGGAGGTCAGCACGTCGCCGTTGCCGTTGAATGTCATCAGAACGGGCAGGCGGCCGCCCGATATCTCGGCCTGCGGGCTTGCCAGCGCACTGTGCAGCAGCGAGATGGCCAGAACGCCAAGCTGCCGCCCATCGTCATCCAGCACCGGATGCGACGCAAGCACCACCGAGGTGCCGGACACGCGTCCCTTCCGGCTCACCTGCAGCAGCGGCTTGCCGGCCTTGATCGCCGCCTGTGCCGTCGCGGTATCCGACAGGTCGATCGGCTCGTCGAGCGACGAGCAGTTCATCCGCAGGTCGTTCTCCAGGAAGCCGACCACCGAATAGATCTGCGACCCGGCGGCCACTTCCCGCAAGGCGGCCGAGCAGGCGGCCGTGTCCGCAAGAAGCGGGCGCACCACCTCGGCCAGCGCCGCCGCCGCGCCCTGGCCGCGCTGGATCAGCCGGACGGCGTGGTCCGAGGCGCGCATCGTCTCGCCGGTCAGCGCGGCTTCCGACCGCGCCTCGGCCTCGCGCAGCACGGCATGCGACTGCACGACCGAGATCACGCCCAGCGGGAGCAGCGCCATCGCGAGCAGGAAGGCCAATCTAGAGCCGATCCTGTCCGCGAAGCGGGGCCGCCCTCCGAAAATGGGCATCATGCAGCGGTCATCCCCGATCGCGACATCACGGCCAGGGTCTGACCATCCACCCCCGAGAAGATCTCCTCACCCTTCTCGAGCCCGAGCAACTCGGCCAGCCGCGCCCTCGCGCGGTTTGCGCGGCTCTTCACGGTGCCGACCGCCACGCCCATCATCTGCGCGGCATCCTCGTAGGCAAAGCCGGAAGCGCCCACGAGGATGAGCACCTCGCGGTGTTCGGGCGACAGCTGGTCGAAGGCCGCGCTGAAGTCCGAGAAGGCGAGAAATCCGTCATGCGCGGGCTTCACGTAAAGCGTCGCAGCATGAATGCCCTCGGGGTCGGGCACCTCGCGGCGATGCTTGCGCTTGTCCGAATAGAACGTGTTGCGCAGGATGGTGAAAAGCCATGCCCTCAGGTTCGTCCCTTCGGTGAACTTGTCGAAATTGGTCCAGGCCTTCACGATCGTGTCCTGCACGAGGTCGTCCGCAACGGCGACGTTCCGCGTGAGGCTGATCGCAAAGGCGCGAAGCGCCGGGAGGTGCTCGGGAAGCTCGTCACGGGGATCGCGGTGCGCCGGCGGCGGGGTCTCGGACTGGTTCATCCTTCGGTTTCCTTCAGACGCAACTGCTCGAGCAACTGGGCGAACCTGTCCGGAATTTCCTGCACCAAGGCCTCCTCATACACGCGCCTGAGGTTTTCATCGATCTGCTGCTGAATGGCTTTCCTGCCTTTCTCCTTCGCCTTGTCCCTCACGTTGACCTTCGCCCGCTCGGGCGATGCCTTCGGTTCCGTCGATTGCGCCATTGAAACTGTCACGCCCTTGATAAAAGTTGGAACGATCCCGGGAACCGAACGCCTCGGGTCGCGTTCGGTTCCCGAGAATGTTGAGACAGGGGACCTTGTATATGACCTCCGACACGACGCCCGACCTCGCCAGTGTGATCGGGAGCAACCTGCCGTATCTGCGTCGCTACGCTCGCGCGCTGACCGGCAGTCAGGAGACCGGCGATCGCTACGCCGCCGCCACCCTGGAAGCCATTCTGGAGGATACACACATCTTCGACGTCGCCGAAAGTCCCAAGGTGGCCCTGTTCCATGCCTTCCATCTCGTCTGGGCCAGTGCCGGGGCGCCGCTGGGCGAGCCGGACAGCCGCCTGTCGCGGCGCGCGCAGGATCACATGGCGGGCCTGACCCCCAACACGCGCGAGGCGCTGCTTCTGCACGCCATCGAAGGCTTCCGGCAGGACGAGATCGGCGCGATCATGCAGGTCGATGCCTCCGAGGCGGCCGAGCTGATCGACATCGCGCAGCGCGAGATGGCGAATTCCGTGGCCGGACGGATCATGGTGATCGAGGACGAGGCGATCATCGCCATGGACATCGTCGCCATCGTCCGCGAGATGGGCCACGGCGTCACCGGCATCGCCCGGACCCGGACCGAGGCCGTGGCGCTCGCCTCGAAGGAGCGGCCGGACCTGATCCTCGCCGACATCCAGCTGGCCGACAACTCCTCGGGCATCGACGCGGTCAACGACATCCTGAAGCAGTTCGAGGACATCCCCGTGATCTTCGTCACGGCCTTCCCCGAGCGTCTGCTGACGGGCACGCGGCCCGAGCCGGCCTTCCTGATCACCAAGCCCTATTCCGAGGATCAGGTTCGCTCGGCCGTCAGTCAGGCGATGTTCTTCTCGTCGACCGAGACGCTCAGCGCCTGAGGCGGCGGTCACTCCGCTGCCTGGCTCCCGCGCTCTTCCGCAGCCCGGACCAGCAGGGCCAGAACCGCGTCGCTGGTGAAGGGGCGCGGCAGCACCCACCAGAACCTTCCTTCGCCGGCATCCTCCGCCTCGTCGCCGATCAGCACGAGGCGGGTTCCGCGTGCCAGAAGATCCTGCACGGCTGGCAGGCGCCCGGCCTCGGCAGGCGACAGCCCGAGGAAGGCGACGAGCGGAACGTGATCCTCGGGGATGGCCCGGGGGTCGCGACCGAGGATCACGTCGGCTGCCGGATCGTGGTCGCGTATGGCCTGCGCGACATCCTCCGCAATGACCACATGCTTCAGAGCGACGAGATAGCACGAATGCACTTGGACTTAACCCCACACGGCATGATGATGAAGTTCATCTATGCGCCCATCCGCGGCGCTCTGCATTAAACTGCGACATGTCCAGCGGTGCCGCCTCCGATGTCACTCCCTGCCGGCGCTGCCCGCTGCGCCCGAAGCCGCTGTTCATGCCGTTCGACGCGTGCGAGCTGGCCTTCATGGAGCGCTTCAAGACCGGCGAGCTGAGCGTCGGCCCCGGCGTCGCCCTGCTTGAGGAGGGGCAGGGCAGCGCGCATCTGTTCACCGTGCTCAGCGGACTGGGCATGCGGACCACCTCGCTGGAGAATGGCCGGCGCCAGGTGATCAACTTCCTGTTCCCGGGCGATTTCATCGGTCTGCAGGCAGGGCTTGTGGGCGAGATGCGCCATTCGGTGGAAACGACCACGGCCATGGTGCTGTGCGTCTTCAACCGGTCGGACCTGTGGCTGCTGTTCCGCGAGCAGCCCCAGCGGGCCTATGACCTGACCTGGATCGCGGCCGTTCAGGAGCATTTCCTGGGCGAGACGATCGCCTCGCTCGGCCAGCGCGACGCGACCCAGCGCATCGCCTGGGCCCTGCTTCGCATCCACGATCGGCTGGCGGCCGTGGGAATGGCGGACCGCGGGCGCGTGCCGATGCCCTGGCGCCAGCAGGACCTTGCGGATGCGCTGGGCCTGTCGCTCGTCCATACCAACAAGACGATTCGACGGCTGGGCAGGGCCGGCCTGATCGACTGGCGCGGCGGCCAGATGTCGCTTGACGCCGATGCCCTTGCGGAAGTCGCGCTGGTGGACCGCGACAGCCCGCGGCCTCGTCCCCTGATCTGAGTCCCTCGCGGAACCACTCATGCCGGGCGGCGTTCTGCCTGCACAGGACCGGCGGCCCCAGCCGCGCGGCTCCCTCCTTAAATCGCGGAGTTAACACCCATGTCTGGCAAGACTTTCGTGGCCGCCCTGCTGGGCGCTGCCCTGACCATGCCTGCGCTTGCGCTGGCGGCCGAGCCGACGATCAAGTCGATCGACGTGCAGACCTCGCTGACCGATCTCGCCAATCCCGAGGCGGCGGCCTACTGGAAATCGCTCGATACCGACCTCGAGACCGCCATCGCGGCGCAGCTCGTGGGGCGGCTGGGCGACGAGGGCATGGACATCAAGGTGGACATGAGCGAGGTCGCGCTGGCCAACTACTTCCAGTCGCAGGTGGGCACGGCCGAGAGCACCATGGCCGGCACGGTGAATGTGGTGGACCTGACGGACAACACCAACTTCAAGACCTTCGAGCTGACGGTCACGATGAACCAGGCGCTGCCGCTGCTGCCGCCGGGCGTCGACATCACGGTGATCCCGCCCACCAGTGCCGAAGTCTATTCGGCCATGGTCGCCACCTTCGCCACCGCGGTGGTCGAGCGCATCGACAACTGACGGCGCTGCACCGGTTACCTTCGGGAAGGCGGTGCTCCGGCGCCGCCTTTTTCCATGGGACACCTGCGGCATTGCGCATGCGTTGCCCGGGAAAGGGCTGCGCGAGCGGCGGTGTCGGGAGGGATCGGGAAAAAGGCGCGCCGCCGGCAGGGGAGGGATGGCCCTGCTGGCGGCGCTCGGCCCGCGGCCGTTCAGGGCAAGGCGTCGGGGAAAAGCGCCAGCCACGGGATTGCCGGATAAACCTGCCGGGCCGGCCGAAGTTCCCCCGCCCCCGCAGAAAATTTCGCTCCGCCCGCTCAGGTGCTCGGCAGCGTCAGGCCACCGCGCAGCCCGCGCGTCACGCTGCCGTTCGCCGGGACCAGCGGGATGAGGCAGGCCTGCACGGCATGGTAGAGGTCGGGCTTGCCGCGGAAGACGCGTTCCACCGGCCGAAGCTCGGGGTCGAGTTCGGCGAACCAGCCGCCATGCACCGGATCGATGAAGCGGAGGGCGACGAAGTCCCAGATCCGCCGATACCAGTCTTCGAAGCGCTGGTCTCCGCCCATCTGCCGCAGGACATAGGCGGCGGCGATCCCTTCGGCGCAGGGCCACCAGAACCGGTCCTCGCGGTCCGGCCGGTCGCTCCAGTGCAGGGTGTAGTAGAAACCGCCGCGCCGCTGGTCCCACCCGATGGCGACGGTGTGCAGGAACAGCGCCTCGGCAGCCTCCTGCATCCAGACCTGCGTCTGCCCGCCCAGCTGCCACAACTGCACCAGAAGCCGGCTCCATTCCAGCGCATGGCCGGGCGTGGTGCCCGAGGGGCGGAACATCGGATCGCCCGCATGGTCGCGATCCACCTGCCAGTCGTCATGAAAATGCTCGGGCACGCGCCAGCCCTCGGCCCGGGCGTGGCGGTCGATGATCAGGCTGGCGATCCGCTCGGCCATGGTGAGGCAGGTCATGTCGCCCGTCGCCTCGTAGGCCGCCATCAGCGCCTCGGTCAGGTGCATGTTGGAATTCTGCCCCCGATAGGGGCCGAGCGGCTTCCAGTCCTCGGTGAATTCCTCGCGCGAGGCGCCGGCCGCGGCATCCCAGAAGCGCGTGTGCAGCACCTCGGTCACGTCGGCCAGCAGGCGGTCTGCGTCGGGGTGGCCCGCGACCCTGGCCGAGGCGGCGGCGAGCAGCACGAAGGCATGGCCATAGGCCTGTTTCGTCGCATTGACCGGGCCGTCGTCGTCGAAGCTCCAGATGTAGCCGCCGTGCCGCGGGTCGCGGTGGCGGGACCACAGCGTCTGCATCCCGTGGTCGATCATCCGGTCGGCCCCGGGCAGGCCGAGTTCCTGTGCCAGCCCGTAGCAATGGACCATGCGGGCGGTGTCGTGGATCTGCCGCAGCGCCCCGGCCTTTCCGCCCAGGGGGCGACCCTGCAGATCCAGCGCGTGAAACCCGCCTTCGGGGTTCAGGGCGGGGCGGAAGAAGTCGAACAGCCCGCGCGTCTGATCCAGAAGCCACATCCGATGCACCGGCCGCTGCACCCAGTCCGGCCCGCCGCTTGCGATCCAGCCCATGATCTCCTCCCTTTTCCTGGAAGGAAGATAGGCCGGGGCAGGGGATCAGGCCAGCGGATGGCGCCACTGCTCGGGCGGCCGCAGGCCATGCGTCCGGACGCGCCGCCGAGCCTCTCGGGCCGGCCGTGACGCCTGTCAGGCGAGCAGATGGCGCAGCAGGTCCGGCAACTCGTCGTGGTGGCTGAACAGCCCGTGGTGCGGCAGGTCGTGCACGGGGGCGTGGCGATAGCCCTCGGTGAACAGGGCAAAGCGCAGGCCGGCTGCCTCGGCGGTGGCGGCGTCCACTTCGCTGTCGCCGACATAGAGCGTCACCGCCTCGCCAAGTGCCGCCGCTGCGGCGCGAAGCGGCGCCGGGTCGGGCTTCCGCTGGGGGAGACTGTCGCCCCCGATCACCTCGTCGAACAGGTCCAGCACGTCGAAGTGCCGCAGGATCTGCCGCGAGGCAGCGACCGGCTTGTTGGTGCAGAGCGCGATCCGCCAACCGTCGGCGTGCAGGTGGCGCAGGGCGGCCTCCGCTCCGGGATAAACCGTGGTCAGGCTGGCCGGGTCCGTCTCGTAGTGCCGCATGAAGCGGGCCTGCAGGTCGGCGTGCCGATGCCCGTCGGGCGCCTCGCCGCGCGCTGCCATCACGCGCTGGATCAGCACGCCCACACCATTGCCGATGAAGCCCGTGACCTGCGCCAGCGACAGTGGCTCGGCCCCCTCTTCCGCCAGCGTCCTGTTGACCGCCGCGTGAATGTCGGGCGCCGAATGGATCAGCGTACCGTCGAGGTCGAACACCACACCGGGCATCAGTCCACCGCCACCAGATCCTCGAGCCCGGCCAGACCGCCCAGCTGCGAGAAGCAGCCGACCAGCCGGTCGGCGCCTGCGAATTCCTCGCGCCGGGTGTAGAAGCCCGGCGAGACGATGCAGCGCAGCCCCGCCGCCTTTGCAGCGCGAAGCCCGTTCAGCGAATCCTCCAGCGCCACCGCACGATCCGGCGAAAGGCCAAGCTCGCGCAGCGCAAGGTGGTAGACCTGCGGCGAAGGCTTCTTCTCGGCCACCATGTCGCCGGCGGCAATGACCTCGAAGATGTCCGAGGCCGCCGCACCGAAGCACGCCCGGCAGAGCGCCTCGACATTCGGCAGGCTGGTCGTGGTGGCGATGGCAAGCCGGACGCTGGCCCGGCGGGCCTCGTCGATCAGGGCGCCAATGCCCGGGCGAAGGCCAATCTCGCCCTCGGCCATCAGGGCCACGAAGCGCTCGGTCTTGGCGCGGTGGATATCGGCCACGGGCATGGGCGCGGGATCGCCCTTCTGGTGGCGCAGGAAGCGGGCGATCCGCTCCTTGCCGCCGGTCGTGGTCAGCAGGTCGCGATAGTCGTCGCGGTCCCAGTACCAGTCCACGCCGATGGCGGCGAAGGTCTCGTTGAAGGCCCGGCGGTGCAGTTCCTCGGTCTCCGCCAGCGTGCCGTCCACGTCGAAGATGATGGCCTTGATCATTTGGCGCCCGCCGCCGCCCGCCGCTCGCTATCGAGCCCGCCCTTGAACACGCGGCTGGCGCGGATGTCCTCCTCGTCGATGGTGGACAGGGCGGCTGCGTCGAGCGGGCCGCTCGAGGATGTGAACAGCCGGTTCGCCTGCCGCAGCCGCGCGCGATCGAGCGCGTTGCGGATCGAGCGGGCATTGGCGAAATGCGGCTGAAGCCGGCGCAGCCCGATGTATTCCTGCAGCGCGGCCTTCGCCGCATCGGTCAGCCGATAGCTCTGGTCGGACAGCATGTGGTCCGCGATCCGGAACAGTTCCTCGTCGGAATAATCGGGGAATTCGATGTGATGCGCGATGCGCGAGCGGAAACCCGGGTTCGACTGGAAGAAATTCTCCATCCGGTCGGCGTAGCCGGCAAGGATCACCACCAGGTCGTCGCGGTTGTTCTCCATCACCTGCAGCAGGATCTCGATGGCCTCCTGGCCATAGTCACGCTCGTTGTCGGGGCGATAGAGGTAATAGGCCTCGTCGATGAAGAGGACGCCCCCCATGGCGCGCTTCAGGACTTCCTTGGTCTTGGGCGCAGTGTGGCCGATGTATTGCCCCACCAGGTCGTCACGGGTGACCGAGACCAGATGGCCCTTTCGCACATAGCCCAGCCGGTGCAGCAGCCCCGCCATCTTCAGCGCCACGGTGGTCTTGCCGGTCCCGGGATTGCCGGTAAAGCTCATGTGCAGCGTCGGCGTCTCGTGGGCGAGGCCAAGCTTCTGCCGCGCGCGTTCGACCAGCAGCAGTGCCGCCGTCTCGCGGATCCGGTCCTTCACGGGCTTCAGGCCGATCAGTTCGCGGTCGAGTTCCTCCAGGACCTCCTTGGCACCCGAGCCTTCGTATTCCGCGCGAAGGTCGATGCTGGTGGGAGCGGCCACTTCGTCGTTCATCTCGAACCCCGGACTGTCTGTTTCATTCCGAATTAGAACGCGGGGCGGCAGGGACGAGGCAAACCTTTTGTCGCAGGCATTCCCGGAGCGCCGCGCTTGTATGGAACCCGGGGGGCAATCGGCCCCCCGGACTCCGTCCACCGATCCGCAGGGAGGATAGGATCAGCGGACGACGGTGTGGGTGTAACGGATCGAGCGTCCGTCCACCTCGGTGCGCTGCATGGCGATCCGCGGCTCTTCCTTCGGACGGTTGACGATGAAGCTCATCGTCACGGTCTCGAAGCCGCGGGTCGAGTCGAAGGCGTTGATGCGGATGTAGTGCTCGGGGAAAGCCTTCCGGCATTCGTCGAGTTCCATCATCACGCCCTTCGCGTCGCGGAGGTCGAACATCGGCATGCCCCACATCTCCCAGTAGGTGTTCCGGGGATGCGGGTTGTCGGTGTATTCGAGGCTCACGGCCCAGCCGCGGCCGAGGCAGTATTCCACCTGCGCCGTGATCTGCGCGTCCGTGAGGTCGGGCAGGAACGAGAAGCAGCCTTGGGTGATGCGCATGTCCGTTGCTCCTTACATCGCGACCGAGGCGGTCGGCACGAAGTCCGACGTGTCGGTGGAGGTGTAGTTGAAGGTGATGTTGCCCCAGGTATCGAGGGCAGCTTCCAGCGGCTTGCACCACTTGGCGGCGGCGCGGAGGATCTCCGGCCCTTCCACGTCGATGTTGCGGCCCTCGTTGCGCGCCAGAACCATGGCTTCCAGCGCCACGCGGTTCGCGGTCGCGCCCGCCTGGATACCCATCGGGTGGCCGATGGTGCCGCCGCCGAACTGCAGCACCACGTCATCGCCGAACAGGCTCAGCAGCTGGTGCATCTGGCCGGCGTGGATGCCGCCCGAGGCGACCGGCATGACCTTGCGCATGTCCGCCCAGTCCTGCTCGAAGAAGATGCCGCGCTGCAGGTCGACCTCGTTCTTCGACTCGCGCAGGACGTTGTAATAGCCCTGCACCGTCATCGGGTCGCCTTCCAGCTTGCCGACCGCAGTGCCCGCGTGCAGGTGGTCGACGCCGGCGAGACGCAGCCACTTCGCGATGACGCGGAAGCTGACGCCGTGGTTCTTCTGGCGGGTATAGGTGCCGTGGCCTGCGCGGTGCATGTGCAGCAGCATGTCGTTCTGGCGGCACCACTCGCTGATCGACTGGATCGCGGTCCAGCCGACGATCAGGTCGACCATGACGATGACCGAGCCGAGCTGCTTGGCGAACTCCGCCCGACGATACATCTCTTCCATCGTGCCGGCGGTGATGTTGAGGTAGTGGCCCTTCACCTCGCCCGTCTGGGCGGCGGCAAGGTTCACGGCCTCCATCACGTAGAGGAACCGGTCGCGCCAGTGCATGAAGGGCTGCGAGTTGATGTTCTCGTCATCCTTCATGAAGTCGAGCCCGCCCTTCAGGCCCTCATAGACCACCCGGCCATAGTTCTTGCCGGACAGGCCCAGCTTCGGCTTGGTCGTTGCGCCCAGAAGGGGCTTGCCGAACTTGTCCAGACGTTCGCGCTCGACGATGATGCCGGTCGGCGGACCCTTGTAGGTCTTCACGTAGGCGACCGGGAAGCGCATGTCTTCCAGACGCGCGGCCTTCAGCGGCTTGAACGAGAACACGTTGCCGATGATCGAAGCCGTCAGGTTGGCGATCGAGCCTTCCTCGAACAGGATCAGGTCATAGGCCACCCAGCAGAAATACTGCCCCGGCGTGCCCGGCACGGGTTCCACCTTGTAGGCCTTGGCGCGGTAGCTGTCGCAGGCGGTCAGGCGGTCGGTCCATACCACGGTCCAGGTCGCGGTCGAGCTTTCGCCCGCGACGGCCGCGGCGGCCTCGACCGGGTCCACGCCCTCCTGCGGGGTGATGCGGAACAGCGCGAGGACGTCGGTGTCCTTCGGCTCGTAGTCGCCATCCCAGTAGCCCATCTGGGCGTATTTCAGCACGCCCGCCTTGTAGCGTTCCTTGCCCTTGATCTCGGTCGACTTGTTGTCCATGTCCGTTCCTCCCTGTCAGGCGGCTTTGGCGGTGGCGACCGCCGGATCAAGCGCGCCGCTCGCGTAGCGCTTGGCCATGTCATCCAGCGGGATGACGGTGATCTTCGAGGCGTGCCCCGCGGTGCCGAACCGCTCGAAGCGGTCGCGGACGAGGGTTTCCATCTCCTTCATCGCGGGGATGAGGAACTTGCGCGGGTCGAACTCCTTCGGGTTCTCCATCGCGACCTTGCGGAACTGGCCGGTCAGCGCCATGCGGCAGTCGGTGTCGATGTTCACCTTGCGCACGCCATGCTTGATGCCGCGTTCGATTTCCTCGACCGGCACGCCGTAGGTCTGCGGCATCTGCCCGCCGTACTTGTTGATCAGGTCCTGCAGCTCCTGCGGCACCGAGGACGAGCCGTGCATCACGAGGTGCGTCGAGGGCAGGCGCTTGTGGATCTCCTCGATGACGCTCATCGCGAGGATCTCGCCATCGGGCTTGCGGCTGAACTTGTAGGCGCCATGGCTGGTGCCCATCGCGATCGCCAGCGCGTCGACCTTCGTGGCCATCACGAAATCGACCGCCTGGTCGGGATCGGTCAGCATCTGGCTGTGATCGAGTTTGCCCTCTGCGCCCGAGCCGTCCTCGGCCTCGGCTTCGCCCTTTTCGAGGCTGCCCAGCACGCCCAGTTCGCCCTCGACCGAGGCGCCGACCCAGTGCGCGCAGTCCGAGACGCGGCGGGTGATGTCGACGTTGTACTCGTAGGAGGCGACGGTCTTCATGTCGGCCTTCAGCGAGCCGTCCATCATCACCGAGGTGAAGCCGTGGCGGATCGCCGACAGACAGGTAGCCTCGTTGTTGCCGTGATCCTGGTGCAGGCAGACCGGGATCGTCGGGTTCATCTCGGCCAGCGCCTCGACCATGTGGCGCAGCATGATGTCGCCGGCATAGCTGCGGGCGCCGCGCGAGGCCTGAAGGATCACCGGCGCGTCGCAGGCCTTGGCGGCCGCCATGATGGCGAGCCCCTGTTCCATGTTGTTGATGTTGAACGCGGGCACGCCATAGCCGTGCTCTGCGGCATGGTCGAGCAGCTGTCTGAGGGTGATAAGGGCCATGTATCTCCTCCGGGTGTGGGTCAGGCCAGCCGGCTCTCGCGCACGAGGCGCTCGATCAGCGGCGTCAGGATCAGTTGCATCGCGAGGTCGAGCTTGTTGCCCGGGATCACGATAGAGTTGGCGCGGCTCATCCACGAGCCGTGGATCATCGAGGTGAGGTAGGGGAAGTCGATGCCGCGCGGATTGCGGAAGCGGATGACGACGAGGCTCTCGTCGGCGGTCGGGATCCAGCGCGCCACGAATGGGTTCGAGGTGTCCACCACCGGGACGCGCTGGAAGTTGATGTCGGTCTGGGTGAACTGCGGCGTGATGCAGTGCACATAGGCGTGCATCCGGCGCAGGATCACGTCGGTGACGGCCTCGGTCGTGTAGCCGCGGGTGGCGCGGTCGCGGTGGATCTTCTGGATCCATTCGAGGTTGATCACCGGCACCACGCCGATCTTCAGGTCGGCCAGGGCCGCGAGGTTCACCTTGTCGTTCACCACGGCGCCGTGCAGGCCTTCGTAGAACAGCAGGTGGCTGTCCGAGTCGAATTCGCGCCAGTCGGTGAAATGCCCGGGCGGCACACCGGTCTTCTCGGCTTCGGCCGCGTCATGGACATAGGTCCGGGTGCGGCCCTTGCCGGTCTCGCCGTATTCGCGGAAGACCCGCTCCAGTTCCTCGAGTTCGTTGGCCTCATAGGAGAAGTGCGAGAAGGTCGCGTCGCCCGCGGCATAGCGGCGGTCAAGCTCGGCCTTCATGTCGGCGCGGTTGAAGCGGTGGAAGGCGTCGCCCTCGATCGACACGGCCTTCACGCCCTCGCGGCGGAAGATCTGGTCGAAGGTGTGCTTGACCGTGGATGTGCCCGCGCCAGACGAGCCCGTGACCGAGATGATCGGGTGTTTCTTGCTCATGATGGGAACTCAGCTCCGGAACAGTCCGCGATTGCCGAAAAGGGCCGACGTCTCCTGCTCCGGCAGGTCGTGGTAGGCCGTGATGCGGGCCACCTTCTCGGCGGACCCGAAGACGAAGGGCGTGCGCGCGTGCAGGCGCGAGGGCGTCTGGCTCAGGATCGGGTTCTCGCCGTCCGTGGCGCCGCCGCCCGCCTGGGTGATGACGAAGGCGATGGGCGCGCATTCGTAAAGGTAGCGCAGCCGGCCGTGCTCATAGCCCTTGCGGCTGTCGCGGGGGTAGAGGAACACGCCCCCTCGCGCGAGGATGCGGTGCGTCTCGGCCACCAGCGAGGCGAGCCACCGCATGTTGAAGTTGCGCCCGCGCGGGCCTTCGGTGCCGGCCACGCAGTCGTCGATGTAGGCGCGGATCGGCTTCGGCCAGTGCCGGTAGTTCGAGGCGTTGATCGCGAACTCGGTCGAGGTCGGCGGGACCTTCACGTCGCCGTTCACCAGCACGAAGCTGCGGGTGCCGGGGTCGAGCACGTATTTCTGCACGCCCTTGCCGAAGCTGACCATCATGCAGCACTGCGGGCCGTAGATCACGTAGCCGCCTGCCAGCAGCTCGGAGCCGGGGCGCAGGAAGCTCGCCTCGGCGGTGGCCTCGGCAGGCCAGATCGCGAAGATCGTGCCGACCGAAAGGTTGGTGTCGATGTTCGACGAGCCGTCGAGCGGGTCGATGGCCAGCGCCAGCGTCCCCGCCTCGTTCACCGTGACGGCATCCTCCTGCTCTTCGGAGGCGTAGAATTTCACGGCGGAACCGGCGAGCGCATCGCGGAAGGCATCGTCGGCGATGACGTCGAGTGCCTTCTGTCCGTCGCCGTCGGTGTTGGTGCCGCAGAGGCCGGCAAGGTCCTCGTCAATGCCGCCCCGGGCGATCCGGTTCGCGACCTCGATCGCGACCGAGCCGACGCGATCCATCACGTCCTGCAGGTCGGCCGGGATGGCATCGGGATTGGTGGAAAACGGCTTCACTCTCATCTCCTCCACTTCACGATCCCCACCTTGCCGATCCTGTGATTTTGTGGAATTTAATAAGAGTGAATTTTGCTTCGGAAAAACTGAAATGATCCGGCTGGATGCGGTCACCCTGAAGCAGTTGCGTACCCTGACGGCGGTGGCCGAGACCGCCTCGCTGACCGGTGGCGCGGCGCGGCTGGGCCTGACCCCGCCCGCAATTCACAGTCAGATCAAGAACTTGGAGGATGTGTTCGGTGTGCCTCTCCTGCACCGCTCACCCGAGGCGGTGCCGTTCACGCCGACGCTTGCGGGCGCAGCGGTCCTTGAGGCCGCTCGCCGCATCGAAGTCATTCTGTCGCAGTGCTCATACCAAGTGATGGCGGTCAGCCAGGGGCGGACCGGGCAGGTCACGCTGGGCGTGGTCTCGACCGGGCGCTACTTCGCCCCCCGGCTGGTGAAGGTCCTGAGCACCGCCTGTCCCGACATCCGAATCGCGCTGCGGGTGGGCAACCGCGAGCAGGTGATCGACGACCTCGCCCGTCACATGGTGGACCTCGCCGTGATGGGCCGTCCGCCGCGTCTGCCCGAGGTCGCCTCGGTCGCGCTGGGCCCGCATCCGCACGGCATTGTCGCGCCGCCGGATCATCCGCTGGCGGGTCTGGCGGAGGTGCCGGTGCCCGAGCTTCTGGCGCAGACCTTCCTCGCGCGCGAGGAAGGCTCCGGTACGCGGCTTCTGATGTCGCGCTATCTCGACCGGCTGGGCGAGGGGCAGGTGGTGGACCTGATCGAGATGGACTCGAACGAGACCATCAAGCAGTCGGTGATCGCCGGTCTCGGCATCGCCTTCCTGTCGCTGCATGTGGTGATGGACGAGTTGCGCTTCGGCCAGCTCGTGCAGCTTGCCGCCCCGGGTCTTCCCATCGAGCGTCACTGGTTCCTCGTTCATCCCGTGGACCGGATGCTCTCGCCCTCGGCACTCAGGCTGCAGGAGGAGATCGTGAAGCTGAAGGGCTCCTACCTGCCCGCAGTGGCGGGTCAGACGCCGACATAGCGCGCGAACTGCGGCGCATCCGGAGCCAGGGCCGCGGCGGCGACGCTCTCGGCGACCTGCCCGGTCTCGACGAAGGCCACCCGGTCGGCAAGGTCCAGCACCGCCTCGATCCGCTGTTCCACCAGAATGACCGCGACCCCCATGCCCCGCAGCGCGCGCACCGTGTCGCGGATCAGGGCGATCATCGAGGGCTGCAGGCCCTCGGTCGGTTCGTCCAGCAGCATCACCTTCGGTTCAAGGCAGAGCGCGCGGCCGATGGCCAGCATCTGCTGTTCGCCCCCCGAGAGGGTCGAGGCGGTCTGCGACAGCCGCTCGCGCAGCCGCGGAAAGAGGTCCAGCACCCGCTCGCGCACCCTCGGGCCCCGGCCGCGGGTCATCAGGCCGATCTCCAGGTTCTCGGCGACGGTCAGCGGCCCGAACAGCCGCCGCCCCTGCGGCACGTAGCCGATCCCGAGCCTCGGGATCCTGTGTGCCGGAAGCCCGTCGATGTGCTGCCCGTCCAGCGCGATGCTGCCGGCGGTCAGCGGGACCTGCCCCATGACGGCGCGCAGCAGCGTTGTCTTTCCGGCGCCGTTCCGGCCCATGACGCAGGTGACCTCGCCGGCGCGCGCCTCGAAGGACAGGCCGCGCAGAACCTGCACCCGGCCATAGCCCGCGTCGATGGCCTCGACCCGCAGCATCTCAATGCCCCAGATAGGCGGCCTGCACCGCCGTGTCGGCCCGGATCCCGGCGGGCGTGCCGCGCGCCAGCACCCGGCCGTTGTTCAGCACCGTGATGCGCCGGGCAAGGTCCATCACCACCTCCATGTTGTGCTCGATCAGCAGCACCGTCATCTGCGGCACCACCGAACGCACCAGCGCCTTGAACCCCTCGATCTCGCCCGCCGCCAGTCCTTGAGTCGGCTCGTCGAGGATCAGGAGCCGCGGCGAAAGCGCCAGCCCCATCGCGATCTCCAGCAGCCGCTGGTGTCCGTAGGACAGCGTGCCGGCCAGCCGGTCAGCCTCGTCCGCGAGGCCGACGCGGTCCAGCGCGGCAAGGGTTGCGGCCTTCAGGTCGCGCACGCCCTTACGCTGCACCGCCAACGCCACGTTGTCGAAGACCGGCAGGCGGGGATAGACCGAGGTGATCTGGAACGCATAGGCGATGCCGCAGCCCACGCGGGCGTGGGCGGGCAGGCGGGTGATGTCGCGGCCGTCGAAGCGGATCGTGCCCTCCTGCACCGGCACCCGGCCCGACAGCAGCCCGACCAGCGTCGACTTGCCGGCGCCGTTCGGGCCGATCAGCGCGTGGATCTCGCCGGCCTCCAGATCGAAGTCCACCCCGTCGATCGCCTTCACCCCGCCGAAGTGGCAGACGAGGCCGCGCGCTTCCAGAAGGCTCATGGCAGCCTCCAGCCGCGCTCGCGCAGGGTGCCAAGGATGCCACGGGGGGCGAACAGCACCAGCCCGATCAGCGCGGCACCCACGACGAACTGCGGGGCGGTGGTGACCGAGGACGACAGGTCGATCAGGTAGAACATCAGCGCCGTGCCCAGCAGCGGCCCGAGCACGGTGCCCGCCCCGCCCAGCAACACCCAGATCAGCGGCAGGATCGAATACTGAATCGAGGCAAAGCTGCCGCCGACATAGCCGAACATCAGCCCGTAGACCGCCCCCGCCGCGCCGGCGAACAGTCCCGAGAGGGTCATCGCCGCCAGTCGCGCCCGGAAGGTGTCATAGCCGAGCATCCGCGTCCGCGCCTCGTTCTCGCGCACCGCGACCAGCACCCGGCCGAGGCGCGAGCGCACCAGCGCGAGCGTGACGAGCATCCCGGCGGCAAAGAGGGCGAAGGCCGCGGCATAGCGCGTCGCGGGCTGGGCGAGATCGAACGGCCCGACGATCCGGGCTGCCCCGGACAGGGTGAACCCTTCGTCCCCGCCGGTGAAGCCGCCCCAGTAGAGGATGGACAGATGGAAGGCCTGCGCCGCCATCAGCGTCACGATCATGAAGGCCGGACCCGTGGTGCGCAGCGCCAGCAGGCCGAGGAGCCCCGCCGCCGCGCCTCCGGCAATCAGGCCGGCGGGCAGCGCGGCCCATGCCTCCCAGCCGCCGCGATCCACCAGAAGGCCGGTGGCATACATGCCGGCCGCGAAGAACAGCGCGTGGCCCAGCGACAGAAGGCCGGTGTAGCCGAAGGCGATGTTGTAGCCCATGGCATAGACCGCCAGCACCATGATCCGGGCCGCGTTGGTGTGGTGATAGGCGGGCAGGGCGAACTGCAACGCGAAAAGCGCTGCCAGAACCCCGAGATGCAGGGCCAGCGCCCTCATGCGCGCTCTCCGAACAGGCCCTGCGGGCGGAACACCAGCACCAGCGCGACCAGCAGCGTGGCAAGGATCTTCGCCAGCGTCGGCTCGAAGAAGGTCGAGATCACGCCGTCCGAAATCCCGATCACGAGTGCCGCGACCAGTGTGCCGCGAAGGCTGCCCAACCCCCCGATGATGACCACGATGAAGGACAAAAGCAGCGGGTCGCCCCCCATCAGATAGTGCGCCTGCTGGATCGGCACGATCAGCACGGCCGCCACGGCCGCAAGCGCGGCACCCAGCGCGAAGACGCCGGCATAAACCCGGCCCACGTCGATGCCGAAGGCCGTCGCGGTCTCGCGGTCCACCTGCGTCGCGCGCATGACGAGGCCCGCCCGCGTGCGCGTCAGCAGAAGCCACAGGCCTGTCAGCACCGCCGCGGCGGCCCCGATCACGAAGAGCTTGTAGCCGGACCAGCCGAACCACGGCAGTTGCAGCCGCGCCTCGAACGGCGGGGGCACCGGCCGCGCCTCGGGGCCGTAGAGCGTCAGCGCCGCCTGCTGCAGGATGTAGAGCAGGCCGATGGTCGCGACGATGGTCGCCTCGGGTTCGTAGCCCAGCCGCTTGAGCACGGCCATGTCCGCCAGTGCGGCGAGCGCGGCCACGATCAGCGGGCAGGCCACAAGCGCCACCGCGAAGGCGGCGGCGGGCGGGCCCGGAACCCACTGGCTGACGAACCACGCGGCGACGGCGCCGAGCATGAAGAACTCGCCATGCGCCACGTTCACCACCCGCATCACCCCGAAGACGAGGCTCAGCCCCGAGGCGGTCAGCGCCAGCACCGCCGCGCCGACCAGCCCCTCCATCACGGCGAGAAGCAGGTAGGGTCCGAAGTCCATCCTCAGAAGGACATGGCCGTGTAGTCCACGTCGCTCTCGTAATGGCCGTCCTCGATCGAGGTCTCGTGGACCTTCACGAGCTTCCCGCCTTCCAGCTTGGTGATGAACTGGTGTCCGAAGGCCTGGTGAAGCTTCGCGTTGAAGACCTTGGCGCCCTGCGGACGCTCGCGCCCCGCGGGCATGTCGGTGATCGCCTCGATCGCCTCGACGAAGGCCTGCCGGTCCTGCGGCCCGCGCCAGCCGCAGGCCTCCATGCCCTGCTTGATCGCAAAGAGCGTCTCCCAGACCGAGAACATGTGGCCGTAGCAGGACACGTTCTTCGGATCCTCGATGGCCGCGCCGTTCGCATCCACGCCCACGGCGGCGCGATAGAAGGTCTCGGCCTCGGACGCGTCGGGCTGGAGCATCCGGCACTGGCCTTCCCAGAAGTGCGAGCCCTCGAGGAACTCGAGGCCCGGGCTGCCGATGTCCACCGCTTCGAGCGAGTCGATGAAGCCGAAGATCTGCGGCTTCGCGCCCGATCCGTAGAACTCGCCCAGCTCCTTCACGAAGGTCAGGACCGACGGCCCGACCATGACGTGATAGAGCACCTCGGTCTCCGAGGGGATGCGAGGGAAGTAGCGGGTGAAGCTGGTCTCGGTCGGCGGGATCGCGATCTTCGCCACCACCTCGCCGCCCTGCGCCTCGACCGCGGCCGAGAAGAAGTCGCGGTGGTCGTGGCCGAAGGCGTAGTCGGGGAAGATCATCGTGACCTTCTTGCCGAGGGTCGAGGTCACGAAGGGCGCCATCGCCGTCACCTGCGCCCGCACGTCGGTGATCCCCGGCTGCAGCACCCAACGGTTCAGCTTGCCCGAGGCGACGTGGTAGCCTTCCGAGCAGACGAGGTAGGGGATCTTCAGTTCGCCCGCCCGCGGGGCCGAACCGATCACCACATGGCTGAACAGCGGCCCGAAGATCAGGTCGACATTGGCCTGCGTCGCCAGCTTCTCGACCACCTCGGCGCCGCGGCGCGGGTCGGTCGCGTCATCCTCGAACAGGATCTCGACCGGCCGGCCCGCGATGCCGCCGGCCTCGTTCACCACCTTCAGCGCGGCAAGCGCCGTGCGCTCGTACCAGCGGCCGTAGGCGGCGCCGATGCCGGTGCGGTGCAACTGGAAGCCGAGCCGGATCGGCTCCGAGGTCTGGGCCTGCACGAAGCGGGGCAGCGCCGCCGTGGCCGCGAGGGCCGCGCCTCCGGCAAGCACCGACCGGCGGGAAGGGTGGAACGTCGTCGCGCGCATGGGCAACCTCCGCTTGTACTGGACCCGTGGTTCACGTTGCTGCAACGCAAAACACCGGCGCGCCGGTTTTTTCAAGAAATAATGTTACCGGGCGTCCCACGATGCCGCCCACGCACTGCCGACGATTCCCCGGACAGCGTAATATCCATGCGCCTGCGCTGCCGGGTGGTGCAGCGATGGTCGCTCTGCCGCGTGGAACAGGCGCCGGGGGCGCCCCGCCTACCGCCCCATCGCGTAGAACTCCGCATTGGGCCGCATGTCCGTGGCATTGGCCATCCGGTTCGACATGCCGAAGAAGGCCGAGATGGCGGCGATGTCCCAGGCATCCTCGGCGTCGAAGCCATGCACCGCCAGCGCCTCGTAATCCGCCGGCCCCACCAGATGCGACGCCTGCGAGACCTTCATCGCGAAGTCGAGCATGGCCTTCTGCTGGGGCGTGATGTCCGCCTTGCGGTAGTTGACCGCGACCTGATCCGCCACCAGCGGGTCCTTTGCCCGGATGCGCAGGATCGCGCCGTGGGCGATCACGCAATACTGGCAGGAGTTGGCGTTCGAGGTCGCCACCACGATCATCTCGCGCTCGGCCTTGGTCAGGGTGCCGGGCTTTTCCATCAGCGCGTCGTGATAGGCGAAGAAGGCGCGGAACTCGTCCGGCCGGTGCGCGAGGACAAGGAAGACGTTGGGCACGAAGCCCGACTTCTCCTGGACGGCCTGGATGCGCTCGGAGATGTCCGGCGGCAGGGTTGCAAGGTCCGGCACCGGAAACCGGCTGATCGGCGATGTGGTCATGGCGGGTCCTCCCGCAGGGATGGTGCCATGTCCTGTGGCCCTGAACGAGCCCCGCTTGCGCGAGATCAAGGCTCGCGACGCCACGTCGGGCGAGGGAGGGGGCGGCGGACGGGAGATGGCCGATGCATGACGAAACCGAGCGGCTGATCCTCGCGGCGATCCCGCTGGGCGCGCCGAGGGTGGATGCGCTCCTCGACGAGGTGGTCGCGGTGCTGCGGGCCGAGGGTCTGATCCTCGCCGGCTTCCTGCAGGAGCGGCAGCCTGATGGCGAGGTGCGGATCAGGGATCTGGCGACCGGGGGCGCACAGGGCATCACGCAGCGGCTCGGGCCGGGCTCGCGCGGCTGCAAGCTTGATCCGCAGGCCTTGGCCGGGGCGGCGGCGGGTGCGCTGGCCACGCTCGGCGCCGACCCGGACCTGCTGGTGATCCCGCGCTTCGGCAAGGCCGAGGCCGAGGGCCACGGGCTGCGCGCCGTCATCGAGCGCGCCTGCGAACGGCAGATCCCGGTGCTGGTCGCGGTCCGGCAGGACAGCCGCCCGGCGTGGGACGATTTCACCGGAGGGCTGGCCGAGGAGCTTCCCCTTGATCGGGGGGCGGTGCTGGACTGGTGCCGCACCGCCTGCCGCCGGTCTCAGAAGTCGAACCTCACGCCCTGCGCCAGCGGCAGCTTCGCGGAATAGTTCACCGTGTTCGTCTGCCGCCGCATGTAGCCCTTCCAGGCATCCGAGCCGCTTTCGCGTCCGCCCCCGGTCTCCTTCTCGCCGCCGAAGGCTCCGCCGATCTCGGCACCCGATGGGCCGATGTTCACGTTGGCGATGCCGCAATCCGACCCGGCGGCCGACAGGAAGGTCTCGGCCTCGCGCAGGTTCAGCGTGAAGATGCAGGACGACAGGCCTTGCGGCACGTCGTTCTGCAGGGCGATCGCCTCGTCGAGCGTCTCGTAGCCCATGACATAGAGGATGGGGGCGAAGGTCTCCTCGCGCACCACCGCTGTCTGGGCCGGCATCTCGACGACGGCAGGCTCGACATAGGCCCCGCCCTCGACACCCGGCACGGGCCGGCCGCCGTGGACGGTGCCGCCCTCGGCGCGCGCCCGCTCCAGCGCCGCAAGCATCCGGTCGCGCGCCGCCGCATCAACCAGGGGCCCGACCAGCGTGCCCTCGGCGCGCGGATCGCCGATCGGCAGCGAGGCGTAGGCTGTCGCCAGCCGCGCCACCAGATCCTCGCGGATCGACCGGTGCACGATCAGCCGCCGGAGCGAGGTGCAGCGCTGGCCCGCCGTGCCCACGGCCGAGAAGACGATGGCCCGCACCGCCATGTCGAGATCGGCCGAGGGCGCCACGATCATGGCATTGTTGCCGCCAAGCTCCAGGATCGAGCGCCCGAAACGCTCGGCCACCTTCGGGCCGACGATCCGCCCCATCCGGGTCGAGCCGGTGGCCGAGACGATGGGCACATCCTTCGACGCCACCAGCGCCTCGCCGATTTCGGGGCCGCCGATCACCAGCTGCGCCAGCCCCTCGGGCGCGTCGCCGAACCGCGCGAGCGCCCGGCCGAGGATCTTCATCGAGGCCATCGCGGTCAGCGGCGTCTTCTCGGACGGCTTCCAGATCACCGGATCGCCGCAGACCAGCGCCAGCGCCGCGTTCCACGACCAGACCGCCACGGGGAAGTTGAAGGCCGAGATGACGGCGCAAGGCCCCATCGGGTGCCAGGTCTCCATCATCCGGTGGCCCGGCCGCTCCGAGGCGATGGTCAGGCCATGAAGCTGGCGCGAGAGACCGACGGCGAAGTCGCAGATGTCGATCATCTCCTGCACCTCGCCGAGCCCCTCCGAGGTGATCTTGCCCGCTTCCAGCGTCACCAGCGCGCCCAGATCGGCCTTGGCGGCACGCAGTTCCTCGCCCAACAGGCGGACGAGTTCGCCTCGCCGCGGCGCGGGCACGTCCCGCCAGATGCGGAAGGCCGCCTGCGCCTTCGCGATGATGGCGGGCATTGCGGCGGGATCGGTGGGATGAACCGCCGCGAGCCGTGCGCCATCGATGGGCGAATGCACGGCCAGCGCGCCGCTCGTGATCTCGGCCCCGTCCAGCCCCAGGGCATCGAACAGCTTCGTCATCGCCTTCCTCCTGTCACGAGCCCGCGCTGATCCTCGCGTCCCATCGAGATCAGCAGCGGGCCTTCGGCCTGCCGGGCCTGAAAATCGGCCTTGTCCTTCATCCCGCGCCAGTCGGCGAGGATCAAGCTCTGCGCCACCGCGCCGCCAAGGGTCGTTCCCGGGCCGAGGACGACAAAGGCATCCGGCGCGAATTCGTGCGCGGCGACCGTGATGGCGCGGGTGAAGTCGTAGGGCTCGGTCACCTGATGGCCGAGCGTGTAGTCGCGCAGCGCCCGGGTGTCGGTGGCCTTTGGCCACCAGAGCGCGCCCCTGCCGTCGATCAGCGGGATCTTCGGCTGGCCGAACAGGCTTTCCGGCAGCAGGGAGCCCCCCCGCTCGGCCACGGGCGCCTGAAGGGCGGTGTGGAAGGCCGCGTGGTTCGCCAGGCGCAGGGGAAAGCGGCCCTGCTCCGGCGGAACCTCGGCCTCGAACTCGGCCAGAGCCTCGGCATTGCCGGCAAGGACCAGCATCCCGCCCAGGTCGATCGACAGCGCCAGAACCCGGCCCGGACGCGCGGCGATGCGCGCCACCAGCGCCAGAAGCCCGGCCTTGCGCGCCAGGTCGGGCCGCCAGTCCTCGGCCATGAAGGGGTGCACGATCTGCCCGCCGATCAGCGCCTGCTGCATCAGCGTGCCCATCGTGTTCACCACCCGGAAGCCGTCGTCGGACGTGAGCGCGCCGGCGCAGGCCAGTGCCGTATACCAGCCCATCGAATTGCCGGTGATGGCGGCGATCTCGACATCCCGAAGCGACAGGAAGTCGGCAAGGCTCGCGGCATATATCAGCGCCGAGGCATTGTCGCCGCGCGTATGGCGCGCAACGGAATAGTCCGCCGCGCCGTCCAGATCGGCCAGCGTCTCCTGCCCCTCGGCGCGGCGCAGGGCGTCGAAGCCGGCGAAAAGCGCGGTCTTGTCGGGATGGAGCCGGCCGAGCGAGCCGAGTTCGGCCTTCGTATAGGTGCCCCGGCCCGGGCAGACGACGACCACCCTCATGACCGCACCAGATCGAGGGCGGCCGCGAGGATTCCCTCGCGCGAGGGGAGGGTCGCGGCATAGGCCGGGCCGGTGGCGATGAAGCTGTCCTCGGCCGTCACGCGCGCGATGCGGCGGTGCCCGGCCTCGGCCAGAGCCGTCATCAGCGCCTCGGCCGGGCCGGCCGAGCGGCGGCATTCGTCCACGACCAGAACGGCGTCGCAACCGGCGACGGCCGCCAGCATCGCCTCGATGGGCAGGGGGGCCAGCCAGCGCAGGTCGATGATCCGTGCGGCCACACCATTTTCACGAAGCGCGAAATTCGCCTGATGCGACAGGTAATTGCCGTTGCCATAGGTCACGATGGCCAGATCCTTGCCGTCGCCGGAGACGGCGATCTCGCCGAAGCCGATCCGCCGCGACGGCTCGGGATAGGTTTGCATCCACTGCCCGTCCTTTTCGGCCAGCAGGTCGCGCATGGGATAAAGCGCGATGGGTTCCAGGAATACCACCAGCCGCTGCTCCTCGCGCGCAAGGCGGATGCATTCGCGCAGCATCATCACCGCATCGGCGCCATGGGACGGGCAGGCGAGGATCAGCCCGGGAATGTCGCGCAGCACGGCGATGGAATTGTCGTTGTGGAAATGTCCGCCAAAGCCCTTCTGGTAGCCCAGACCCGCGATCCGCACCACCATCGGGTTCGTATATTGGCCGTTCGAGAAGAAGGGCAGGGTGGCCGCCTCGCCGCGGATCTGGTCCTCGGCGTTGTGCAGATAGGCGAGGAACTGGATCTCGGGCACCGGCAGGAAGCCGTTGTGCGCCAGCCCGATCCCGAGGCCCAGGATGGACTGCTCATCCAGCAGCGTGTCGATCACCCGGTCAGCGCCGAACCGCGCCTGCAGCTTCTGCGTGACGCCATAGACGCCGCCCTTGCGGCCGATGTCCTCGCCCATCAGCGCCACTTCGGGATGGGCCAGCATCAGGTCGGTTAGCGCCCAGTTGATCAGCCGGCTCATCGGCTGCGGCTCGTCCATTGCCTTGAGATCGGCGCCGAAGGCCGCCGCGCGGGCCTCCTCGGAGGGGCCGTTCGCCGGGGCGCAGGCGCGGGGCGGCGGGATCAGGCTCGCCATCACCTCGGGCGCCGTCCGCAGGCGCGGCCGCGTCACCGCCTCGGCCGCGACACGCTCCACCCGCTCCTGCGTTTCCAGATAGATCGCCAGCGCCTCGTCGGGCGAGAGCGCGCCAGACTGGTCGAGCAGCCGGACCGAGTGGAGCAGCGGGTCGTTGGCCTCCTCGGCCTCGACCTCCTTCCGGCTCATGTAGGTGGTGGGCAGGTCCGCCCCGGCATGACCATAGAGACGGACGGTGGAGAGATGCAGGAAGGCGGGCTTGCGGCGGCTGCGGACGAAGTCGGCGGCCTCGCGCGCCACGGCCCAAGCCTCTGAAATGTCGAGACCATCGGCCCTGAAATAGCGCATACCCGGCCGATGCGAAAAGCTCGCCTCGATCCAGCCGCGGGGCGTCTTGGTCGAGATGCCGATGCCGTTGTCCTCGCAGACGAAGAGGATCGGCAGCGGCACCGACTGGAATGCCGTCCAGCCTGCGGTGTTGAAGGCGCCCTGCGCGGTGGAATGGTTGGCCGAGGCGTCGCCGAAGCTGGCCATGACGATGGCATCCTCGGGCATCGCGCGGTGCTCGGGCGGGCGGCGGCGCGCGAGGCCCAGCGAATAGGCCGCGCCCACCGCCTTGGGCAGGTGGCTCGCGATGGTCGAGGTCTGCGGCGGAATCGCCAGCGCCTTCGATCCCAGGACCTTGTGCCGCCCGCCCGAGATCGGATCCTCGGAGGACGAGGCGAAGGACAGGAGCATGTCCCAAGTGATCGACTGCCCCAGCTGCGCCGCCCGCGCGATCTGGAAGGCGGCATCGCGGTAATGCAGGAAGGCCATGTCGGTCAGGCGCAGGGCATGGGCCACCGCGGCCATGCCCTCATGCCCCGACGAGCCGATGGTATAGAAGCCCTGCCCCGCCTTCTGCATCGCCCGGCTGGTGCGGTCCAGTGCGCGCGACAGGCACTGGCTGCGGAACAGCGAGACCATCTCGTGCGGGGCAAGTCCCGGCGTCGGCGCCTTGCCCGGCGGCAGGTCGCGCGCCTTCACTCGGGCAAGGAAATTCTCATGGACGATCAGCGAGCGCGGCATCGGTTCCTTCCCCCGCGGGGCGCCCCGCGGGTTGATCGTGAGAAAGTCAGAAGAAGGCCTGCAGCCCGGTGATCGCGCGACCGAGGATCAGCGCATGGACGTCATGCGTGCCCTCATAGGTGTTCACGGTCTCCAGGTTCACCATGTGGCGCATGACGTGGAAATCCTCCTGGATGCCGTTGCCGCCGTGCATGTCGCGGGCGTGCCGCGCGGCCTCGAGCGCCTTGCCGCAGTTGTTGCGCTTGACGATCGAGATCATCTCGGGCGCGGCATTGGCCTCGTCCAGCAGCCGCCCGACGCGCAGGCTGGCCTGCGCCCCCAGCGCGATGTCGGTCATCATGTTGGCAAGCTTCAGCTGGTAAAGCTGGGTCTGCGCCAGCGGACGGCCGAACTGCCTGCGGTCGAGGCCATACTGGCGCGCGGCGTGCAGGCAGGCCTCGGCCGCGCCCAGCACGCCCCAGCTGATGCCGTAGCGCGCGCGGTTGAGGCAGCCGAACGGACCCTTCAGCCCTTCCACGTCGGGCAGCAGGGCGTCCTCGGGGACCTCGACGCCATCCATCACGATCTCGCCGGTGATCGAGGCGCGCAAGCTGAGCTTGCCGGCGATCTTCGGGGCGCTGAGCCCCTTCAGGCCCTTCTCCAGCACGAAGCCGCGGATCTTGCCGCCATGCGCCTCGGATTTCGCCCAGACCACGAAGATATCCGCGATCGGCGCGTTCGAGATCCACATCTTCGAGCCGTTCAGCACATAGCCGCCGGCGGTCTTCCGGGCGACGGTCTTCATGCCGGCTGGGTCCGACCCGGCATCAGGCTCGGTCAGGCCGAAGCAGCCGATGAACTGGCCCCTGGCAAGGCCGGGCAGGTATCTCTGCCGCTGCTCCTCGGTCCCGTAGGCGTAGATCGGATACATCACCAGCGAGGACTGCACCGACATCATCGAGCGATAGCCGGAATCCACCCGCTCGATCTCGCGCGCGATCAAGCCGTAAGCGACGTAGGAGGCGCCGAGCCCGCCGTAGGCCTCGGGGATCGTGGCGCCCAGAAGGCCCATCTCGCCCATCTCGCGGAAGATCGCGGGATCGGTCTGCTCCTCGCGGCAGGCGGCGGTCACGCGCGGCAGCAGCCGTTCCTGGGCGTAGGCGCGGGCGCCGTCGCGCAGCATCCGCTCCTCCTCGGACAGCTGAAGCTCCATCCGGAAGGGGTCTTCCCAGTCGAAGCGGCCGAGATCGGGGGCATCCTTGGCTTTCAGGTCTTTCATGGTGTCCTCCGGGCGAGTTTCCCGGCAGATACCGCTTCATGAGCGGCTCGGAAAACGCTATTTTTGCCGAAGTTCATGCAGGAAACGCATCAAGTGGCGGTTGCGCGACGGTATCTGCCCCCGGTGGGCCAGCTCTCGGCCTTCGAGGCCGTGGCACGGACCGGCTCAACCGCCGCGGCCGCGCGCGAGCTGGACCTGACGCAGGGCACCGTAAGCCGGCTGGTGCAGGCGCTGGAGGCGCAGCTGGGCGTCGCGCTCTTCCAGCGCCAGCGCAAGCGGCTGAAGCCCACGCAGGCGGCGCTCGCCTATGCCGAGGAGGTGCGGCGCGCGCTCGACATCATCGGCCGGGCCTCGCTGCGGCTGGCCTCCGACCCGGATGGCGGGGTGCTGGCGCTGGCGATCCTGCCCACCTTCGGGACGCACTGGCTGGCGCCGCGCCTGCCGGGCTTCCTGAAGGTGCATCCCGGCGTCACGATCAACCTCGCGACCCGGCTGAAGCCCTTCGACTTCGAGGGCGAGGAGTTCGACGCGGCGATCCACTTCGGCAGCCCGACCTGGCCCCGGGCGGGCCACATGCGGCTGTTCGGCGAGGGGGTGGTGGCAGTCGGATCGCCCGAGTTCCTTGCCGCGCATCCGGTGCGGGGGGCGGCGGACCTGCTGTCGCTGCCGCTTCTGACGCTCGAGACGCGGCCGCGGGGATGGGCCAACTGGTTTGCCCATCACGGGGTGAGTGCGCCGGTGCCGCGGGGCATGGTGTTCGACCAGTTCGCCACGATGATGCAGGCGGCGATCCACGGCATCGGGGTGGCGCTGCTGCCCGAGTTCCTGGCGACACCGGCGCTGGCCGAGGGCACGCTGTCGCCGGCGTTCGGCGGGCCGGTGGACGGCCGCCATGCCTATTGGCTGGTCTGGCCCGAGGGCCGGGGCGAGCATCCGCCGCTGGCGGCCTTCCGCGACTGGCTCAGGGCCGAGACGGCAGGTCTGTCCTGACGCCCGCGCGCCAGATGGCCACCGGATGCAGGCCCTCGTCCAGCAGCACCAGATCGGCGGGGTCCCCCGGCGACAGCCGGCCAAGGCCGGGCCGGCGGATCGCCGCGGCCGGGGCCGAGGTCGCCATTGCCAGCGCACGCGCGGCCGGAACCCCCAGCGCCACGAGGTTGCGGACCGCCTGCGGCAGCGTTAGGTCGGCGCCGGCAAGCGTTCCGTCTTCGAGCGTCAGGCGCCCGTCGCGGCGCAGGATGCGGCGGCCGTGCAGCGTGAAGCCGGTGAGGTCGGTGCCGGCCACCGCCATGCAGTCCGAGACGAGGAACAACCCCTGCGGTTTTGCCGCCAGTGCGATGCGCAGGACCTCGGGCGCGACGTGCAGGCTGTCGGCGATCAGCCCCGCGGGCACGTCCGAGGTCAGCGCCGCGCCGGGCAGGCCGGGTTCGCGATGGCCGAGCGGGCTCATGGCGTTGAACAGGTGGGTCACGCAGGCGGCGCCGGCCGCGAAGGCGGCGCGTGCCTCGGCCAGAGTGCAATCCGTGTGGCCGAGGCTGACCGTCACGCCGGCCCGTGCCAGCGCCGCGATCTGCCCGGCCGTGGCCGCGGACGGGGCGAGGGTCAGCATCAGCTTCGGAAGGGCGGCGGCGGCCCTCAGGTAGAGCGACAGGTCCTCGTCGGTCATCGGCCGGATCAGGGCGGCGTCATGCGCCCCCTTCCGGCGCGGGTCGAGATGCGGCCCTTCCAGATGCAGCCCGAGGAAGCCCGGGATGTCCCCCGCCGACATCGCCGTCTCGATCACGCGGCGCGTGGCTTCCGGCGTGTCGGTGATCAGGGTCGGCAGGACGTGGAGCACCCCCAGCGACGCCTGCGCCGCGCAGATGGTGCGCAGGGTGTCCGCCGTTGCGCCACCATCCAGCATGACGCCGCCGCCGCCGTTCACCTGCAGATCGACCAGTCCCGGCGCGAGGATCCCCGCGATTCGCTCGACAGGGGCGGGGGGCAGCGCCTCGGGCGCGGCGATGGCCTCGATCCGGCCGTCGCGGATCAGCAGCGCCTCGCCGGACCGGAAGTGCTGGCCGTCGAACAGGGTGGCTCCGATCAGGATCCGCGGCATGGCAGGCTCTTTCGGCAGGGGCGGGTGCGGGATGATCGATTTTCCGGCCGCCGACCGCGGACTTTGACGCTCGCTTGACGCTCGGATCACGCGGACGGGCTAAGCCGCTAGACCTGAACCGTCAAGGAGGGAAGCATCTTGGCCTGCGTCGCCCATGCGGTCATCAGCATGGCTGGCATGTCGCCTGCCATCGTTCCCGCTTTACCCGACGTCGCGCGTCGGTCACTGTGGCGCCATCGGGCGGACTCCGGGGCTCCGCCCCCTCAGTCGGTGACCTATTCGATGGCGGCAAGCCGTCCTGCCTTCCAGATGTATCTGTTCGGGCCCTTCACCCTGTTGGGGCCCGGCGGCGAGGATCTGACGCCGAAGTCGAGGAAGTCGCGCGCCATCCTTGCCATGCTTGCGGTGGCACCTCGCGGGTCGCGCTCGCGCGTGTGGCTGCGCGACAAGCTGTGGAGCGACCGGGGCGAGGATCAGGCCTCGGCCAGCCTGCGGCAGGCGCTGCTCGACATCCGCAAGTCGCTGGGGGCGCGCGGCGCGCAGCTGCTGACGGCGGACAAGAACACGGTCTCGCTCGATCTGGGAATGGTATCGGTCGATGCGCTGGAACTCGCACAGCGCGAGAGGCGGGGCGAGGAGCCGGTGACGACCGAGCATTTCCTTGAAGGGATCGACGTGCGCGATCCCGAGTTCGAGGAATGGCTGACGCTGGAGCGGCAAAGCTGGTTCGCCCGTCTGGAGGAGGCCGGTTTCGAGGCCGATCTGGCGCCGAAGGCCGTGCTTTCCGAGGCGCGGCGCGAGGCTTCGCCCGCTGTTCCGCGCACCGCGCCGCCGCCCTCCATGCCCCTGCGGCCTCCGACCGGGGCGCCGCCCTCGGACAGCGAGCCGGGCTGGCGCGTCGCGCTGATGCCGCCGGTGATCCTTGGCGGCGACCCGGCCGCGGCGGTGCTTCATGCCGATGTGCAGCGCGCCCTGCGGCGGGCCCTGATCGAGACCGGCGACCTGCGCCTCGTGGAGATGGCGCCGGTCGGTTTCGGCGACGTGGGACCGCCGCTGTTCTCGCGCCTGCCCGAGCAGGTTCATCTGAGCATTCAGGTCCGCGTGCTGGCCGATCCGACCTCGCTGCGGCTGGGGATCGTGCTGCAGAATCCCGCCGACAACACGCTGGTCTGGGCCGACGAGATGGCGGCGCCCCGGCGAGAGGCGGCCGAGGCGACCTTTGCCATGCCGCTGATCGTGCGCGCGACGGAAGAGGCGATGATGCACTTCCTGCGCCGCCACGGCACCGAGGCCGCCGAGGCCGACGGACGCATCGCCGCCGCCGTCGCCTCGATGTTCCGGCTGGCGCGGGGCGATCTCGACCGGTCGGAAGAGATCCTGCGCCGCCACGTCGATACCACCCCCACGGCGCAGGGCTACGCGTGGCTTGCCTTCCTCAACACGTTCCGCGTGGGCCAGCGCTTCAACCCGGCCGATGCCCCGCTGATCGAGGAGACGCAGCACCTCGCCCATCGCGCGCTGGGGCTGGAGCCGAACAACGCGCTGGTCTCGGCGCTGGTCGGCCATATCCACTCCTATCTCTTCGGCGAATTCGACCATGCCGCGGCGCTGTTCGAGCGGTCGCTGCGCGTGAATCCGGCGCAGACGCTGGCCTGGGACCTCTATGCCATGCTGCATGCCTATGCCGGGCAGCCGAAGCGCGCGCTCGCCATGGCGCGCTGGGCGCGGCACCTCGGCGCCTTCAGCCCGCACCGCTACTATTTCGAGACGACCCGCGCCATCACCGGCAACTTCTCGGGCGATCACCGCACGGCGCTGGACGCCGGGCAGGCGGCGCTGGCCGAGCGGCCGGATTTCAACTCGCTCCTGCGGGTGCTGGTGTCGTCCAACGCCCACCTCGACCGGCCGGACGAGGCGCGGCTGTTCCTCGACCGGCTGCTGCAGGTCGAGCCGAACTTCTCGATCGCCTCGCTCAGGGAGTCGGGCTATCCCGGCCTTGATACCGAGGGCGGTCGGCATTTTCTGGATGGATTGGTAAAGGCCGGCGTGCGCAGGCACTGAACCGGCCAGGAGGACAGGGATGTCGAACCCCCATGCCGCCGCGGTCGCGGCGTTTCTCAATCGCTATGTCTTCGAGGTCAACGCCGATCGCGTGTTGCCCGTCGAGGGCCCGGCCCACGCAGCCCATGACATCGGCAGCGACGGATCGGCCGCTGCGGACGTGGCTGCCGGCACCGGCGCGCTGTCGGCGCTGAACAAGTCGGTGCAGAACAAGTCGTCGCTCAACAAGAACAAGAACAAGAATAAAAACAAGAACAAGAACAAGAACAAGAACAAGCTGGCGGGTGGCGGGGTTGCGGCGGGCGCGGCCACGCTAATGCCGGCGCTGGAGCTGCGCCGGCTTCACCAGCTTCCGGCGGCCGATCCCTTCACCGTCGCCCGGCGCTTCGTCTGGGAGTGCCTCGACATCTGCCTGCCGCCGGGGCCGGACTTCACCCGGCTGGAGACGGCGGTGCTGCTTGCCATGCAGTCCCGCGACGCCGAGCGGATGCGGCGCCTGCCGGAGATCGAGGCGCAAGCGGCGTTCTCGGTCGACGAGTTCCTGCGCCCGCTGGGGATCGAGGGGTTCTCGGGCTACGAGGCGACCGAGGGGCTGTTCCTGAACATCCTGCAGGCGACTGAATATGTCGGGCTGCTCTACAAGGCGCGGATCGATCGCGACCGGCCGAGCGTGGTGGAGCCGCGGCTGCGCCCGCTGCTGGCCGTGCCCGCGCACCAGAGCTTCCCGTCGAACCATTCCTTCCAGGCCCATTCCATCGTCTTCGCCTTCAACGCCATCCTGCCCGAACATCCGGCAACCGAGGAGTTGCAGCGCATCGCGCAGAACGTGGCGGAGAACCGCGAATGGGCGGGCCTGCATTTCCCTTCGGACACCATTGCGGGGAAGGAGCTGGCGCGGCGGTTCGCGCCCTACCTGCGCGACGCGTTCGGCGCCGCCTTCCTTGCGGCACAGGCGGAGTGGCACTGACATGGAGAGAGTGAGGATGACCCGCCCGGTTCCCCCGCGCTACTACTGGCTCTGGCATCTCGCGGCGCTCGGGGTGCTCGATGCGGATTTCGGCCCGGTTCCGTCCGACGTCCCGCCGGTCTCGGACAGCGCGCTTCGGCAGGTGCCCGCACCGCGGATCCGCTCGACGGTCTGGGACCGGATCGACGGCGGCACCGCCACCGTCGCGCTGATCGACACCGGCGTCAGCCGGATGCATCCGAACCTTGCCAGCCGGGTGGATTCGGATCGGTCCATCGACCTGACCAGCCATCGCTACGGCGCGCGGGCCCTGCCCGTGGACGATGCGACACCCTGGACCCGCGAGGAGCGACAGGCGTTCTTCGCCACCCTCGACCTCGAGGGGCTTCACCCGCTGCAGCTGTCCTCGCACGAGACGGACTTCCTCGAGGCCATGGTCGAGGACCTGCGCGGCTCGCAGGGCGTGACGCGGCGGCTGTTCGAGCCCGACGAGACCTTCGCCGCCCATGGCACCGCCTGCGCCGGGCTGATCGTCGGCGAGCCCGCCGCCGTCGCGCCCCACAGCGGCGCGCGGCTTGCCCCGGAACGGGCCTTCCCGCATGGCGAGATCAACCCGGACGCAAACCTCCTGCCCTATTTCGGCGTGGACCCGTTTTCGCGCCTGATCTCGATCCGCACCTCGTTCGAGAGCGATCCGCTGCAGTTCATCTCGGCCTTCCTCTATGCCTGGCAGCATCGGGTGGACGTGATCGTGCTGCCGCGCGGCCTGCCCGACCCGGTGCGCGGGCGGTTGCAGCCGAAGGACGACCTGAAGGCCGATCTGGAGACCTGGAAGAGCCGCGACGCGGCCGACCTGTTCCAGCGCCTGCAGGCACCGGGAGCGGCTGCGTCCGACCCTTACGGCGCGCAGCAGGGCTTCCAGCCCGACCGGCCGTGGAAGATCCTCTGCCACCTGATCCAGGCGATCTCGCGCCATATCCCGATCGTCTGTGCGGCCGGCAATGACGGCGAGAGCCAGCTGATCTATCCGGCGAACCTCGCCGACGATGGCAACGGGATCATCGCGGTGGGCGCCGTGACGGCCGAAGGGCTGCGGGCCGGCTACTCCAACTATGGCGAGGGGCTGACGCTGGTGGCGCCCTCGGACGACTATCCGGTCTATACCCGCCACCAGATGCGGCTGAACCGCCATGACCCGCTGATCGGCATGCACGACCACTCGGTCGGCGCCGGGAAGGAGCATGTCTACTGCCCCCTGGAGCTGGTCACGACGGACCTTCCGGGCGTCTTCGGCTATGACAGTGGGGCCGCTCCCTGGTCCTCCGTCGTGCCGGCGCAGGGCAATCCGGGGCTAGGCGGGGGGTATTACACCGCCTTTGGCGGAACGTCCGGCGCCGCCTCCCTGGTCGGAGGTCTGGTCGCCCTGATGCAGCGTGCGCGTCGCGCGGCGGGCAAGGATGCGCTGGACGGCCGGACGGCCAAGCGGCTCCTCACGCGGGCGTCCTCGGTCACGGCAACCGTTGCGCCGGGCTTCCGGCCGCTGACGCCGGACACGATGAATGCCGATGACGAGCCGCTGCTGGGTCCCGCCACCTTCTTCGGCGCGGGGCTGCCGGATGCCGCAGCCCTGGTGGAGGCCGCGCAGGCCCACCCCGTTCCGGTGCAGGCCCAGACTGGTCCGACGCGTTCGGAAACCGATGACCTGCGTCATGGAAAACGTGCATGAAAATCTCATCTTGGCGATTTGACGGATGTTTGACGGCTCGATTACGGTGACGTCACACCTTGAGCGACAAGCTGACCGAAGGGAAACAGGGAGCAAGCCATGTCTGCCAAACGGAAAACTTCCGGTCAGGTGCGCGTGACCCTCGTCTCGGCGGCCGAGCAATCCGGCGTCGCCGCGGATGTGATCGCATCGCACCTCGGTCTGGACCGGCTCGCCGTGATCCGCAACTTCGTCCGGCAGCCTGCCGTGCTTGGCGAGGCGGTTCCGGAGGAAGCGGCCCGGCATCTCGCGCCGCTGCTGTCGGCGATGGGCGTGACGATCCGGATCGAACCGGCGGGAAGCCCCGAGACCGCCGTCATGGTCGAGGTGGCGATCCAGCCCGTGCGCGTCCCGACCGAGGCGACCATCGGCCGGTTGTCCTCGCATCTGCGGATCCCGCCCGATGCCGTCCGGGCGGGACTCCACGGGCTCAACGGGATGGTCCTTTCCCTCAGCGCCCGCGAGGCGGATGCCCTGCGTCGGGCCTTGCGCCGCGACAGTGGCCTGAGGGTCGCGATCTCGCGCGCTCCCGCCGCGCGCTACGACCTGTTCCTGAGGCGGGGCTGCACCCTCACGCCCGAGCTTGCGACCCTGCTGCGCCGGCTGGGCCTGTCGCGCTGCGACTTCAGCGGCGCCGTGGGGGCCGGCCTCGACGCCCGCACCGCGCAGGTGGTGATGGAGCGCCACGGCGATCTGGTCGATGCGCTGAACCGGGATTTCCAGCGGTTCGATCTGTTCCTTGCGGCCGGCCACGACCTCGGCCGCCCCGACCTCGCGGATTTCGTCGCCACCCGAAGCCGCATCCGGCGCGAGCGGCTGCTGGCGCCGGGCGGCGCTCAGGGCGTTCGGCTCGAGGCCGGTCTGACCCGCGCGGCGGCGCGGCGGTTCCACGCGGACTATACGGCGATCGGGCTGGAAACCCGCATTGCGCTCGTGGCCACCCCGACCTCCTCCGACCCCTAAAATGCCGCAGGTTAAGGTGCCGTTCACGCGCCTTCGGTAACACTGGCGCCGGGTGTGTATGAACGGGTGTACGGGATGGCAGGGCAGTCGAATGCCGCGCCAGTCGTCATAAAGCGGAAGAAGGTCGTGCAGGGCGGCGGGCACCATGGCGGTGCCTGGAAGGTTGCCTATGCCGATTTCGTGACGGCCATGATGGCCTTCTTCATGCTGATGTGGCTGCTGAACGCAACGACCGAGAAACAGCGCAAGGGGCTGGCGGATTACTTCAATCCGACGATTCCGATGAACCGGGTCTCGGGCGGGGGCGATGGCGCCTTCGGTGGCAACTCGGTGTTTCACGACCAGACCATGACCCAGACGGGCACCGGCGCCGTGAACGACCGTGCGACCGTCGAGGAGAAGGCGCGCGGCGAGCTGGGAGAGTCCGGCGAGGCCGCCGAGGAGCAGGCCCGGCTGGAAGAGGTCGACAAGATGCTCCGCGCCCGGGCTGGCGAGAGCATGACGATGCAGCGCCTGCTGCGCCACGTCGTGACGCGCATCACCGACGAGGGCCTGGTGATCGAGATCTTCGACCTTCCGGCCGTGCCGCTGTTCTTCGGCGACACCGCCGAGCCGGAGCCGGTGCTGAACGACATCGCGCGGCTTCTGGCCGAGATCCTGCCGATCACCACGAACCGGATCGCGGTGAACGGGCATGTCCGCAGCTATCCGATCACGCTGATCCGCAATCCCGTCTGGGACCTGTCCGCGGCGCGGGCGCAGGGGATGCGCGGGCTGATCGAATCGGCCGGGCTTCCGGCCGAGCGGCTGCAACGTGTGTCGGGCTTCGCCGACCGGAAACCGGCCACGCCGGATCCGACCGTGGTGCGAAACAATCGACTTGAAGTAATTCTGCTCCGCAGGGACCGATGATCGACCGTCGGGAGGGGTTGCGTTAGCCCCGTATTAAGTCGCCGCGCGCAGTTTCGGGTCACCAAGGCCCGAAGCAGCAGAAAGGCGCTTTCCTCATGACGATCTCCTCTTCGCTCAACGCCGGGGTGGCGGGGCTCAATGCCAATGCCACGAGGCTTGCGACGATCGCCGACAACATCGCGAACTCCGGAACCTACGGCTACAAGCGCGCCGATGCCGACTTCGAAAGCATGGTGATCACCCAGTCGGCGAATTCCGGCACCTATTCGGCGGGCGGAGTCCGTGCCAATACCCTGCGGCTGATCGAGGAGCGGGGCGCGCTCGTCTCGACCTCGAACGCGATGGACATGGCGATCTCCGGCCGCGGGATGCTGCCGGTGATCCAGGAAACCTCGATCGGGAGCACGACGGGCAACGACGCGCTGCTGATGACGCGCACCGGCTCGTTCAAGACCGACCCCAGCGGCGTCCTAAAGACGGACACCGGCCTTGTGCTTCTCGGTTGGCCCGCAACTGCCGATGGCACCATCCCGACGATGTCGCGCGATTCGATCGCCCAGCTCGAACCCGTGGTCATCGCCGCGAACCAGACGGCGGCCGATCCCACGACCCGCATCAGCCTGGGCGTGAACCTGCCCGCGGAAGAAACCCGGGACGGTGCCTCGGGCGACGCGCTGACCGTCTCGGTGGAGTATTTCGGCAACCTCGGGACCTCCGAGACGCTCACGGTCAGCTACTATCCGGAAATGCCGGCAAGCGGCGGCTCCCCCACGAACAACTGGACGATGGTCATCAAGGATTCCGCCAGCGCCAATCGCGTGGTGGGGATCTACGAGATGCAGTTCAGCGACGCCCGCAGTGGCGGCGGGACGCTGCTCGACCTGTCGGGCGCGACACCTCCCGGCGCCCCGGCGGTCAACCCGCTGAGCACCTTCACCGACGCGGACGGCAACGTCTTCAACGTGGACCCCTACGGCACGGGGACAATTGCGTCTCCCACCTACAGCAGCGCGACGGGCACGGTGACGCTCGCGGTGGCGGGCAAGGCGAGCAACACGGTCGAACTTACGCTCGGCAAGCCCGGCAGCGCCAACGCCATGACCCAGGTTTCCGGCGACTTCGCCCAGACCGGGATCACCAAGGACGGCTCCCCGGTGGGCAACCTGACCAGCGTCGAGATCGACGATGGCGGCTACATTCGGGCGACCTACGACACGGGCTTCACCCGGGTCATCTACCAGGTGCCGCTGGTGGACGTGCCGAACTACAACGGCCTGACGGCGCTGAACAACCAGACCTTCGCGATATCGCCCGACTCGGGGTCCTTCTACCTCTGGAACGCAGGGGACGGCCCGACGGGCGACGTGGTCGGTTACGCCCGCGAAGGCTCCACGACCGACGTCGCGGAGGAGCTCACGAACCTGATCCAGACCCAGCGTGCTTACTCGTCCAACGCCAAGATCATCCAGACCGTGGACGAGATGCTGCAGGAAACCACCAACATCAAGCGCTGAAGGGGCTGAGCGATGAGCATCACCGGCGCCCTGTCCAACGCGCTCTCGGGCCTGACCGCCACGGCGCGCGGCGTGGAAACAACCTCGAACAACGTCGCCAACGCCCTGACCGAGGGGTATGCGCGGCGAGAGCTGGAGGTTGCCGCACGAAACCTGGGCAGCGAGGGGCAGGGCGTCCGCGTGGTGGGCGTCCGGCGGATGATCGACATGACGCTGGTCGGCGACCGGCGGCTGGCCGATGCCGGTACCGGCAATCGGGATACCCGCGCCGCCTTCTACCAGGGCCTGGCGGACACGCTCGGTGATACAGGGGATGGCTCGCTGCTGGCCCGGATCTCGTCCCTGTCTTCCTCTCTGGTGGCCGCGGCGAGCCGGCCCGAGTCGACGGCGCGTCTCCAGAACGTGCTGGATGCCGCCTCTGCACTGGCGAGAGGCCTGAACCAGGCCTCCGATGCGGTGCAGACGGCACGCCAGGACGCCGACTCCTCGATCGCGTCCCAGGTCGACCAGCTGAACACCACCCTGGCCCGCGTCAAGGACCTCAACGCGAAGATCACCGAGGTCCGCAGCGTCGGCCGGGATGCCTCGGCGCTCGAGGATCAGCGCCAGACGCTCGTCGACAGCATCGCACGCATCGTTCCGCTGCGCGAGGTTCAGCGCGAGAACGGACAGATTGCCCTGTTCACCGCCGGGGGCGCCGCGCTTCTCGATGGAAGGGCTGCCGAGTTCGGCTTCACGGCCAAGCCGGGGATCGACGCCACGGATCGGTTGGCCGATGGCGCGCTCGGGGGTCTCACGCTGAACGGCCGGCCGGTGCGCGTCTCCGGTGAAACCGGGCTGATGGCCGGCGGGTCGCTGGCCGCGGCCTTCGCCATCCGGGACGAATTGGCCCCGCAGGAACAGGCGCGGCTCGACGCGCTGGCCCGCAGCCTTGTCGACCGTCTGGCAAGCCCCAGCGTCGACCCCACGCTCGGAGTTGGCGATGCCGGACTGTTTACCGACGCAGGCGGTGCCCTCGACCCCGCCGACGAAGCCGGTCTTGCCGGCCGGCTGAGCGTCAATGTCTTGGTCGACCCGTCCCGGGGCGGTGATCTCTGGTGTCTGCGCGACGGCCTGAACGCCACCAGCGCCGGACCCAGCGGGAACGCCACGCTGCTGAATGCGATTGGAGCCGCCCTCGATGCGCGCCTGAGCGCGTCTACCGGCGGCATTGAGGGCGCCTACAGCCTTGCCGGCTTTGCGACCGAAACGGTCTCGCTCGTCTCCTCGGCCTTTCTTTCGGCCGATGAAGAGGCCAGCTTCGTTGCTGCCCGGCGCGATGAGCTTCATGCGCTCGAACTGGGCGACGGCGTGGATACCGACCAGGAGCTCGAGCGTCTGCTTCGGCTGGAACAGGCCTATGCCGCCAATGCCAAGGTGATCACCGCCTGCGACCAGCTGATCAACCACCTTCTGGAGATGTAGATGACCGCGGTCTCTCTGGGCGATCTCGCCCGAACCTTCATGTTGCGGCGCCAGAACGTGGCTCTGAAATCCCAGGCTCAGCGGCTGTCCACGGAGACCGTGACGGGGCTGACCGCCGACGTCCGCAAGAAGGTCAAGGGCGACCTGGGGTCGATCAACGGCATCGACAGCAGCCTCGCCCTTCTCGCCGCGAGGAAGTCCGTGACCAGCGAGGCGACCCTGCTCGCGAGTGGCATGCAGAATGTGCTGTCCGCGATGAACAAGTCGGCGTCGGATCTTGCACTCGATCTGACGAGCCTCTCTCCCAACGGCATGAAGATGACCACCGATCAGCTTGGCACCGCAGCGGAGGACGCATTCCGGTCGGCCATCTCGGCACTGAACACCCGGATCGGCGATCGCTCGATCTTTGCGGGAAACGAACCGCAGTCCGCTGCGGTCGCGGATGCCGATGTAATCCTCGCGTCGCTGGAAACCGCAATCGCGGGCGCCGCCTCGGCGGCGGATGTCGAACAGGCGGTTTTCGCCTGGTTCAACAATGCGGGCGGATATGCGGCGATGAGTTGCCAGGCCGCATCGCTGGCGCCGATCGCGGTCTCTGCGACTGAAAACGTGAAACTGCAGGTGACGGCGCAGCACTCCGTGATCAAGGAGACGCTGAAGGGCCTCGCGCTGGCCGCCATGCTGAACCGCGGGGCGCTGTCCGGCTCGGATGCCGGCCGGACCAGCCTGGCGGAGTCGGCGGGCGCGCGGCTCCTGCAGGGGCAGACGGACCGGATCGACCTCGCCGCCCGCATCGGTATGGTCGAGGAGCGGATCGAGGCCGCCGCCACGGCGAATGCCGCCGAGACCACCTCCCTCCAGATCGCGCGGATCGAATTGCTCGGCGTGGACAGCTATGAGACGGCGACCCAGCTCGAGGCGACGCAGACGCAGATCGAGACGCTCTACAAGCTGACGACGCGGCTCAGCCGTATGAGTCTGGTGGATTACCTGTGATGCTGATCCGGCTCATCCTCGTTTTCCTCTGCCTTGCCCTGCCTGTGGCCGCGGCCCCGATCCGGATCAAGGACCTCGTGCGGTTCGACGGCGTGCGCGGCAATGATCTGGTCGGCTACGGCCTCGTGGTCGGCCTCAACGGAACCGGGGATGGCTTGCGAAACTCGCCCTTCACCGAGGACATCATGTCCAACCTGCTCGAGCGGCTGGGCGTCAACGTGACCGGTGAGGAATACCGGCCGAAGAACGTCGCCGCCGTCTTCGTGACGGCGACGCTGCCGCCCTTCGCCCGTGCCGGAACCCAGATCGACGTGACGGTCTCCGCAATGGGCGATGCCAAGAGCCTGCTCGGCGGAATGCTGGTCATGACCCCGCTCAACGGGGCGGACGGACAGATCTACGCGGTGGCGCAGGGCGCGATCATTGCCGGCGGGATCTCGGCCGAGGGGCAGGCGGCGCGCGTCGTGCAGGGCGTCCCCACGTCGGGAACCATCCCGGAGGGAGCCCGGGTGGAGCGCGAGGTCGAGTTCGACTTCGCCGGCCTCACGAACATGCGGCTTGCCCTTCGCACACCCGATTTCACGACGGCGGGGCGGATCGAGGGGGTGATCAACCGGGAACTCGGTCGAGGGGTCGCCCTGATGCTCGACGCGGGGACGGTGGCCCTCGACCTCGGGGCAGCGCGGGCGCGATCGCCCGCGCATGTGCTGCAGCAGGTCGAGAACCTGACCGTCGAACCCGAGACGGTTGCGCGCGTCGTGGTCGATCAGCGATCGGGAACGATCGTGATGGGCGAGGATGTCCGCATCAGCCGGGTCGCCGTCGCGCAGGGCGGTCTGACGCTGCGGGTGGAAGAGCAGCCGATGGTGGTTCAGCCCAATCCGTTCAGCCAGGGCGAGACGATCGTGGTCCCCCGCACGTCCGCCTCGATCGAGGAGAACCCGGGCAGCGGGCTGGCGGAGATCCAGGGCGAAACCACGCTGTCGCGAGTCGTGGCGGGGCTCAACGCGCTTGGGGTGGCACCCAACGACATGATCGACATCCTCAAGAGCATCCACGCGGCTGGCGCGCTTCACGCCGAATTCATCGTCAGATGAAGCCGGCGACCGGTCAGGCGCGCGACCGAATCGAGAAGCGCGTCGTCGCCGAAGGGCTTGGTCAGCACGGCGGTGTGCGCCATGCTCTCCGCTTCGGTCACGAAGGCATCGCCCGTGGCGAACAGGATCGGAAGATCCGGGTGCCCGGCGCGCGCGGTCATGGCGAGGTCGATGCCCGACATGTCGGGCAGGCCAAGGTCCACCAGCATCACGTCCGCCCCCTGAGCCGCCAGCAGAGAAAGCGCTTCGGAACCCGCGCCCGCCTCGGCCACCTCGCAGCCGGCCTCGCGGAGGCCTTCGACCAGGTTCATGCGGATGATGACATCGTCTTCGCAGACGAGGATGCGCAAGCCGGCAAGCCCTTCGGGCTCATCCTTGCCGTTGGTCCGGCCCGTTGAGAGGACCTCCCTGACCTTCCGAGCCAGCGCTTCCTGCGTGTAGGGCTTGCTCAGCAGGTGGATGCCGCTGTCGAGACGCCCTCCATGGACAATGGAGTCCTGGGTGTATCCCGAGGTGAACAGGACAGGCAGGTTCCGATGGAACGCCTGCGCCCGGTCTGCAAGCTGCCGGCTGTTGAGCCTGCCGGGCATGATGACGTCGGTGAAAAGCAGGTCAATGCGTGCGCCGCTCTCGAGCAGCGCAAGGGCGCGGTCTGCGTCCGGCGCCTCGAGCACCCGGTAGCCGAGGTCCCGCAGCAGGCCGGCGGCGGTTGCCCGGACCTGTTTATCGTCCTCCACCAGCAGGATCGTCTCGGACCCTCCGGTCATCGGTCCGGTCGCGAGGGACCTTGCCACATCCTCGGCTTCGAGCGATCGCGGAAGATAGAGGGTGATCGAGGTTCCGGCCCCCGGCTCGCTGCAGATCCTGATGTGGCCGCCCGACTGCTTGACGAACCCATATACCATGGACATCCCGAGGCCGGTGCCGCGCCCCTCGGCCTTGGTGGTGAAGAAGGGCTCGTAGACGCGGTCGATCACCTCGGGGGCCATGCCGCAGCCGGTGTCGGTGACGGTCAGCGTCACATATTCTCCGGGCTCCACATCGGGATGGGCACGGGCATAGCTGCGGTCGAGGCAGCCGTTGCCGATCTCGATGGTCAGCCTGCCCCGCCCCTCCATCGCATCCCGGGCGTTCAGCGCGAGATTGAGGAGCGCGGTCTCGACGTTCGACGGATCGACACAGGTGTTCCAGAGATCGGCGGCAACGAGCACCTCTATCTCGACGCCTTCCCCCACGGCGCTCCGCACGATGTGATTCGCGTCATGGAGGAGCCTGCCGAGGTGGATCACCTGGGGCGCCAGCGGCTGGCGCCGGCCGAAGGACAGGAGCTGCGAGGCGAGCGTGGCGCCCCGCTCCACCGCGCGCAGCGCCTGATCAAGCCTCGGCCGCGCTTCGGAGCCAACCGGCAGCGCCCGCATGGCCAGTTGCACGCTTCCGCTGACCGTCTGCAGCAGGTTGTTGAAATCGTGCGCAATTCCGCCCGCCAGGTTCCCGATCGCCTCCATCTTCTGGCTCTGGCGGAGCGTGTCGTTCAGCGCCTCGAGCTCGCGGTTGCGCTGCTGCACCCGCTCTTCGAGTGTCGCGTTCAGGTCGGCGATCGCCTCCTCGGCCAGCTTGCGGTCCTCGATGTCGGTATTCGTGCCGACCCAGCGCACGATCCGCCCCTCGTCCGAGCGGATGGGCAGCGCGCGGGAGATATGCCACCGGTGCGCACCGTCGTGCCTGCGGATGCGCAGCTCCTGCTCGAACGGGCGGCCGGTCGCGATGGCGTCCCTCCAGACGTCCTCGGCCCGCGGGCGGTCGTCCGGATGCACCACCGCCATCAGCCCGTCACCGATCAGCCGCTCGGCCGGAAGGCCGGCGTAGTCGCGAAGCCGATCGTTGAGCCAGTCGAGATCGCCCTCGGGAGTTGCCGTCCAGACATGGTTCGGCACGGTCTGGGCCATGAGCCGGAAGCGTTCCCGCGTCTCGATCACCTCCGCCTCTGCGAGCTTCTGCCCGGTGACGTCGTGGCCTTCCACGAAGATGCCCCGCATCGAGCCATCGGGCCCGCGCAGCGGACACATGATGAAATCGACATATCGGCGCTGGACCCCGTCGGGCCTTCGCAGCAGCACCGGGGCCTCCCGCCGGGTGAAGGCGGTTCCGGTCTGGTAGACCTCGTCCAGCAGTTCGTGAAACCCCTGCCCCTCCAGTTCGGGAAGTGTCTCGCGAACGGTGCGGTTCAGCAGGTCGCGCTTCCCGACCAGCTGGACATAGGCCTGGTTCACCATCCGGAAGATATGCTCGGGACCCTCCAGCACGACCATGAAGCTCGGCGCCTGGTCGAACACGCTGCGGAAGAAGTCCACCGCGCTGCCGAGTTCGAGGTTCTCGCGCGCCACCGCCTCGGCGCGCTGGATCATCCGCGCCTGGTCGCTCGGCTGGGTCGCGATCCGCTCGGCGCGGTAGATGGCCGTGATGTCGTTGGTGTTCTGAAGGATGAACTCGACCCGGCCGTCCGCATCCTTGATGGGGGTGTTCGTCGCGCTCCAGAACCGGTCCTCCAACTGGCTGTCGCGTCCGGGGATCGGATAGGGGATCAGCGGAAGGTGGTCCGGGCGCCCCTCATCCAGAACCCGACGGAAGGACGAGCGCAGCATCTGATGCGGGATCGAATCGGGATCCGCGGGAAACACGTCCGTCATCATGTGCCCGACGATTTCTTCCCGCGTGCGGCCGGTGGCGCGCAGATAGGCCGCATTGGCCCAGATCATGACCAGGTTGCGGTCGAGCAGGACGTAAGGTGAAGGGTCGTCGGCAAAAATCTTGTCGAGGGCGACGAGCATCAGGGCTCTCCGTTGGAACCCTGCAGCCAGGGTTGGGGCAGGATGACGATGTTCCGGACAAGGGTAAAGATCCGAAGTGCGGCGACAAGCCGCAGCCTCCCTTCGGCCGGCAGGCGATGCTATGGTCGAACGATGAAGCCGCCCCTTCGTGACACCGAGCCTGACCCGCCCTCCCTCTATGACGGGGTCCCGGCGGAGGAGGATCTTTGGTTCGTGCCAGCCGATCCCTTTCAGGAGGAGGTCGGACCGCCCCTGCCGCGATCCGATCGGCGGGATCTGCTGCGGGCGGCCGAATGGCGGCGGGCCGAGGCATCTCTTGCGGCCGACCTTGGCCGGGTCGCCCAGCGTCTCGGGGCGCTGGACGAGAGGGTGCGCCGGGCACCGGTCGGCCTGCGCGAGCGCCTGGGCGTGGTGGAAGCGGCAGAATTCAGCTGGTGGGCGGGAGACCGCGTCACGCCGGACCGGCTCTCGCTGTGGATCGCGCTCCGCCTCAGCGGTCCGCAGGAGGACAGTCTGGCGCTCACCCGTGCCGGTTGGGCGGCCCGCCGGCTGGTCTCCGGTCCCGGCCCGGCGACCGGGATTTCGGCCTTCCTTGGCCGGGGGCCGGCGCTTGATCGGGCGCTGGACTGGGAGGCGGTGGATGCGGCCTCGACCGGGATGCACCCGATCACCCGGGCGGCGCTGGTGTTCCACTCCTGGAACCTGATCATCGGCGATGCCGGTACCGCGCCCATCGAGGCTGCGGTCGTGGCGGCGCGGCTGGCCGCGGCGGACGGACGATCCGGCAGCTTCCTGCCGCTTGCCTCCGGCGGCAGTGCCGCCCTGCGTCCCGGTGGCACCCCCGAGGAGCGGCTGGCCCGCTGGTATGCAGGGGCGGAACAGGCCTCGCTGGCGGCTCTCCGGCTGCTCGATCAACTTGAGGAGTGGCGCGACAGGGCCGCGGACGAGATCTCGGGCCTCTCCGGGCGCACGCCCTCGCGGCTGCTCGACGCCTTCGCCCGCTGGCCGCTGCTCTCGGCGCCCGTCGCCGAGGCTGAAACGGGATCCTCCCGCGCGGCCGTCCAGCGCAACATCGACCGGCTCGCGGCCCTCGGCCTCATCCGCGAGGTCACCGGACAGGAGCGCTTCAGGCTCTGGACCGCTCGCCTTCAGAAATAGCTGCGGACGAGCGCGCCGGAAATCAGGCTCCAGCCGTCGGCGACCACGAAGAAGGCCAGCTTGAACGGCATGGAGACGACCGCCGGCGGCACCATCATCATGCCCATCGACATCAGGACCGCGGAGACGACGAGGTCGATGATCAGGAAGGGCAGGTAGATCAGGAAGCCGATCTCGAAGGCGCGCTGGATCTCGGAGAGCAGGAAGGACGGGACGAGCAGCGACAGGGGCGAGTCGATCGGCTCTCCCGTGCTGTCCGGCCGCAATGCCTGAAGTGCCGCGAACGTGTCGCCGTCGATGCGTCCCGCCATGAAGCCGCGGAACGGGGCGAGGCCGGCGGTCAGCGCCTCCCTCAGGTCGATCTCGTTCCGAGTCAGGGGTTCGACCCCCTTGACCCAGGCCTCGGTGAAGACCGGGTCCATCACATACCACGTCAGGAACAGCGCCAGGCTGATGATCAGCATGTTGGGCGGGGCCTGCTGCAGCCCGATCGCCTGGCGAAGGATCGAAAGCACCGTCACGATGAACGGAAAGCAGGTGATCATCATCGCCAGCGCCGGCACGAGGCTGAGCAGCGTGATGAGCGCGATCAACTGGATGCTGCGGGTGGTCAGAGACCCGCCGTCGCCGAAATCGACCGGAAGATCCTGCGCGGCCGCGGGCAGGGCTGCCACGATCAGCAGAAGGACGGCCGGCAGCAGCCTCATCAGAGACCACCCCGCAGGTTGGCGACTTCCGTCAGGCGCACCGCAAGCTGGCCGGCCTGCTCGCCCTCCAGTTCCGTAAGCTCGCCCCGGCCGATCAGCCGGTCGCCGACATAGAGCTCAACCGGATCGTCCACGCGCCGGTCAAGCGGCAGCACCGCATCGCGCTGCAGGCGAAGGAGTTCGCGCACCTGCGGCCGGGCGCGCCCGACGGAAATGCAGATCTCGATCGGGACCTGGCTGAAGGGATTCTGATCGGACTCATCCATGGCGGATCTCCTGCTCGCTGAGGTCAAAGAAGTTGCGCACGGCGAGGGCGATCTCGGCGACGGCGCGATCGAGATCCACCTGCGTCTCGGCCGCGCCCAGACGCAGGGAGACCTGACCTTCGCCCAGCGTCGGCTCGTCCACCAGCGTGAGGGGCAGCCCCGTCGCCTCTTCCAGCAGCGCCTCCACCGCCGGCCGCGAGGCCGGATTCAGCATCAGCGTTACCGGTGCCTCCGCCATCTGTTCGGCAAGCGGCATCAGTGTTTCGAGCACGATCGGCGCGAGCGCCTCGCGCGCCACATCCGGCAGGATGCGACTGATCACGGCGGCAAGCAGCGGCTCAACCGCGCGCAGGACGTGCATCCGGGCCTCGTGGTAGGTGAAACCGAGAGCCTGCATGGTGCGGGCAAGGTCGCTTCGCATCCGCGCCTGATCCTCGGCCTGGGCAGTGGTGGCATCCTCCCAGCCGGCGCTGTAGCCCTCCTCGTAGGAGGCAAGGCGGCCCTCTTCCAGGGTGGCGGCGTCGGTCACGATGACCTCGGCAGCTTCGGGCAGGTCGGTCTCGAAGACCTCCAGTCGCAGGGCCATCACGAGCCCTCCCGCTGTGGTTCCATCCAGCCGCGCAGGATCTCGACGGATTCGGCCTGGCGCTCCTCGATCAGCCGGCGGAGCCTGGCGACCGGATCGGTATCCTCATCGAGATCGAGAGGATCGGAGGTGACCATCGCGAAGTTGGGCAGGTCGTTGCCGTCGTCAATCTCGCCGGTCAGCGCGCTGCCGTCATCGACAGCCGGAAGGGCCAGCGGGGCAAGGGGTTCCGGCAGGCGCGGCGGCGTGGTGAGGATCGGCCGGACCACGAACAATCCGAGCACAAGCGCCACCAGCCCAAGAACCCCGATCTGGATCGCGCTCATGAGATCGAAGTTCTCCATCGACGACAGCAGTCCGGCCTCGGCGAGCGTCCCGAGTTCGGGCGGCGTCTCGAACGCCAGGGACCGAAGCGTCAGCCGGTCGCCGCGCTGCTCGTCCAGGCCTACGGCGGAGCCGACCAGTTCGCGCAGCACCTCGAGTTCCTCCTCGGGGCGCGGCTGCCATGTGACGGTACCATCCGGCCCGACGGTCTTCATGCCATCGACGAGCACGGCCACCGTGATCCGCTTCACGGCGCCGGGCTGGCGCAGCAGTTCGCGCTGCCTCTGCGAGACCTCGAAGTTCACCGTCTCCCGCGTCTCGCTGGAGTTCGTCTTGCCGCCCTGGCCGCCCGCGGCATCCCCTTCGGGCAGGTTCGACGCCACGGTGACGTCAGGCGAGGGCTGGGTAGAGGAGCTTGTCCTCTCCTGCGTCTCCGACGAGATCGGCACGCGGCCCTGAGGGTCGAAGCTCTTCTCGACAATCGATTCGCTGGCGGTCTCGACATCAACGCTCACCTCGACGACGGCCCGTCCCGGACCGACGCGGGCCTCCAGAAGCCGCTCGACATTCCGCCGCATCTCGGTCGCGCGACCCTCGCCGGCGGCCGCCGCCGCGTCCTTCTCGTTGCCCGAGAGAATCAGCCCGCCGACGCTGTCGATCACCGACACGTCCTCCGGCTGCATGCCCGCGACGGCCGAGGCGACCAGATGCTTGAAGGCCCGTGCCTGTTCTGCCGCCAGGGTCCCGCCAGACGTCGTGACGGTCACGCTCGCCGTCGAGCGCGCGTCCCGGCGGAACGGCTGCGAGGGGTTCTGCGCGATGTGCACGCGGGCGGCCTTCACCTGGGGCGTCGCAAGGATGGTGCGGGCAAGCTCGCCCTCCTTCGCGCGGAGGTAAGCGGCGTCGAACATCTGCGAGGTCGTGCCGAAACCCGACAGCCCGTCCAGCAGCTCGTAGCCCGCGGCGCCCGTTGCCGGCAGACCCTCCGCGGCAAGGGTCATCCTGACCTGGTCCCGCTGCGCGGCATCCACGTGGATCGAATCGCCCCGCACCTCGTAGGCGACGCCCTGCGCCTCCAGCGCCGAGATCACCTCGCCCGCGGCCGACCCTTCGAGACCCGCGTAGAGCAGGGCCATCTGCGGCTGGCCGGACATGCGGGACAGCCCGAATATCGCGAGAAACATGGCGATCGTCGTCCCCGCGATGATCGCGCGCCGACGACCGTCGAGGCTGCTCCAGATTGAAATCAGGTTCTGCACTTCGGTCTCCGAAACTGGCTGGCTTCTGCCTCGCCGGCTCAGGAATGACGGATGTGGCTTAACAATCGGTTAGGAGGATCAGGCTTATAGATCGGCCCGTCGAGAGGACGGAGTCGATCATGACGGACGTGGGGGATTCCCAGGGCGAGGTGCCGAGGAAGCGGTCGAAGCTGCCGCTTGTCCTTGGGTTCGTGCTTGCGCTTGCGCTGGGCGCGGGCGGGTTCTACGCCACCTGGTCGGGCCTGATCCTGGCCCCCCCGGCCGAGGGTGCGGATCATGCGGCGGAACCGGAACCCGCCGCGCTGCCGGATCTCGCCTTCGTGCCGATCGAGCCGATCGTGATCAGCCTCGGTCGCGGCTCGTCGATGTCCCACCTGCGCTTCACGGCGCAGCTTGAAGTGTCGAAGACGGCGGCTCCCGAGGTGACGCTGCTGCTGCCGAGGATCCTCGACGTGCTGAACGGCTATCTGCGGGCCGTGGAGGTGTCCCGGCTGGAGGATCCCGCCGCACTGGTCGAACTGCGGGCGCAGATGCTGCGTCGCATCCAGATCGTCACCGGGGAAGGTCGCGTGAGGGACCTTCTCGTGACCGAATTCGTGCTGAACTAGGAGGTGGGAGTGGAATTCATCGCGGATATCCTGATGGCCGGCGGCGCGTTTGGCGCGGCGCTCTACTGTTACGTCCTGTCGCAGCGGCTGAAGCGGTTCTCGACGCTCGAGGGCGGCATGGGCAGCGCGATTGCCGTGCTCTCGGCGCAGGTCGACGAGATGACGCGGGCGCTCGAGAAGGCGCGTGGGGCGGCCGTGGTCTCGGCCAGCTCGCTCGAAACCCTGACCGAGCGGGCAGAGGGCGTGGCCGTTCGGCTGGAACTGCTCCTCGCGTCCATGCATGACCTGCCCGACAAGCCGCCAGAGCCGCGGGCGGACGCCGATGCCGAGGCGGAACGCCGCCTGCGCTTCGTCCGCCGCCGCAGCCTGCGCGAGGATGCGGAGATCGGCTCATGAGCGACCGGAGCCGACATCGGGCGCGAGGCGCCCTCGTGCTGCTTGCGCTCCTGCTGGCCTCGTCGGGCGCGATGCGGCTGGGCTCCGGTATCGGGGCCGCCATGGCGCGGGCGCCGGAGAAGCCTGTCGATGGCGCACCGCTCACCTGCCCCGAGCCGCCCCTGGCGTTGGCCGAGGCCCTTCGCGAGCGCGAAGCCCAGGTCCGTGCGCAGGAGGATTCCATGAAGGAGCGCAAGGCCGCACTCGACCGTGCCGACCGGACGATCCGGAAGCGGCTCGATGAACTTGCCGCGGCTGAGGCGGAACTGTCGGAGACGCTGGCGCGTGCCGACGGCGCCGCGGAGGGCGATCTCTCCCGGCTCACCTCCGTCTACGAGACCATGAAGCCGAAGGAGGCGGCCGCGCTCTTCGAGGCCATGGCGCCCGAGTTCGCGGCCGGCTTCATCGGTCGGATGCGGCCCGAACCGGCGGCCGCGATCCTGTCGGGCATGTCGGCCGAGGCGGCCTACAGCGTCAGCGTCCTTCTTGCCGGCAGGAACGCACTCGCTCCCACGGAGTGAGGCTTTCTTAACTGCGCCCTGCGAACCTCGCGGGCAACAGAAGCGGGAGTATCGGAATGTTCGGGATCGTCGGCATCGTTGTGATCTTCGTGATGGTGTTCGGCGGCTACATGCTTGCCGGCGGCAAGCTCGGGATCATCCTCAAGGCGGTGCCGTTCGAGATGATCATGATCGGCGGGGCTGCCGTTGGCGCCTTCCTGCTTTCCAACGACATGTCCGCCGTCAAGCAGACGCTCAAGGACATCGGCAAGGTGTTCAAGGGGCCGAAGTGGAAGCCGTCCGACTATCGCGACCTGCTCTGCCTTCTGTTCGAGCTGGTGCGGATCGCGAAGGTGAACCCCGTCGGACTCGAGGAGCACATCGAGAACCCCGAGGATTCCTCGGTCTTCGGACGGTATCCGAGGATCCAGCACGACCATGAGGCGATCGAGCTGATCTGCGATACGCTTCGAGCGGCATCGATGAACTACGATGACCCGCACCAGGTCGAGGAGGTTCTCGACAAGCGCATGGAGAAGGCGCGGGCACACGCCCTTCATTCCAGCCATGCGCTGCAGTCGATGGCCGACGCGCTTCCCGCGCTGGGGATCGTCGCGGCAGTGCTCGGCGTCATCAAGACCATGGGCTCCATCGACCAGCCTCCGGAGATCCTGGGCAAGATGATCGGCGGCGCCCTGGTCGGGACGTTTCTGGGCGTCTTCCTCGCCTACGGCATCGTCGGCCCGTTCTCGGTGCGGATGCGGGCGGTGGTCGAGGAGGATGATCACTTCTACAACCTCATCCGCGAGGTGCTGATCGCCAACCTGCACAACCATCCTGCCAACATGTGCATCGAGGTGGGGCGGCAGAACACCCCGCATCACGTGCGCCCCAGCTTCACCGATCTGGAAGAAGCCTTGAGGGCGCTGAAGCAGGAGGCCGCCTGATGGCCCGCCTGTCCCGCGCGGCGGCACTGTCGGCCGCGGTTGCCGCCCTCTGTCAGGGAGCGCTCGCCTCCGAGGTGGCGATCCGGACGGGAGAGCACCCCGGCTTCACCCGCGTGGTGGTCGAGGATCCGTCGATCCGGCACTGGCAGCTTGGACGGACCCCAGAGGGCTACGCGCTGCGCCTCTCTCCCGGGCAACGCAGCTTCGATCTTTCCAAGGCCTTCCGGCTGATCAACCGGAAGCGCCTCGCCTCTCTGCGCGCGGCGTCCGAAAGCGACCTGCATCTCGGCATCGGCTGCTCCTGTCACGTGGAGCCTGTCGAGGTCCGGCCCGGCGTGATCGTCCTCGACATCCATGATGGGGCGGCTCCCCCGGAATCGACGTACGAGCGACCGCTGCCGCCGCCAGGCACGCCGGCGCTGGCACAGGTGCGACCGCGCTCGCGTCCCGCTGCTCCGACGCAGGCATATGATTGGCGGAAGGCCGATGCGCCCCAACCGACCGTCGAGTTGCAGGTCGGAATGAACCAGCCTGCCGTGGACGCCATGCGGCAATCGCTCGTCGAACAGCTGAGCCGCGGCGCCGCGGCCGGAGCCGTCGACTTCGCGACGGAGGTGCCACCCGCGCCGACCCGCCCCGAGGATGATGCGCCTACGCCTCACATGCAGGTGCTGCGCGAGCCCGGCTTCGAACCCGCCGCCGCGGATCGGCCGCAGGAGCATCTCACTGCCGCAGGGTCGGACTGCATCGCCGACGACAGGATCGACGTCACGTCCTGGAGCACCGAGGAACCTGTCGCACGGCAGATGGCTACCGCGCTCGCGGGGCTGACCGGGGAATTCGACGACATCCAGCCGGAAGCGCTGGGGAAGGCGGTCCGCTTCTACCTCAGTCTGGGCTTCGGTGCGGAAGCGCGGCAGCTGCTCGCCACATTCCCGGGAGTTGAGAGCGACAGGCCGGTCTGGGATGCCTTGGCGCGGATCCTTGACGGTGAACGGGTGCCGGAAGGTGCGTTCGCCGGCATGGCAACCTGCGACACGGCGGCGGCGCTGTGGTCGGTCCTCTCGGATCCCCCCTCCGGCACCCGTTCCGTCAACAGCCCCGCCGTGCTGAGGACCTTCTCCGCGCTTCCGACTCACCTCCGCCGCCACCTCGGGCCGCGCCTGGCCGAAGACTACATGGCGCGCGGCGATCCCGCCGGCGCCCGTGCCGTGCAGGATGCCGTATTACGCGCGCCAGGGGATGCCGGTCAGGCCGCCGTCCTGACCGAGGCGCGCCTGGCCGTGGCCGAGGGCAGGCCAGAGCCGCTGGAGCAGCTCGCCTCCGTCAGTGGACAGAGCGGGCCGACGGGCGCGGAGGCGCTCGCCCTGCTTGTCGAGCGGCAGGTCGCCGCTGGCAAGACGCCGACCGCCGAGGACGTGATCGCGCTCGCCGCCATGCTTCACGAGAATCCGGGGTCGGAGATCGGCAGGCGGCTGGGCCGCGCCTACCGCCTCGCTCTGGCTGCGACCGGTGATTTCGAGACGGCCTTCGCGCGTCGCGATCTTGCGCCGGAGGCGGATGCGGACGTCTGGAGGCTTCTCGCGGATGCCGGACCCGACAGCGAGCTCCTGGCCCAAGCCGTCCTTGCAAGGGAGGACAAGGTTCCCGATCTTCCCGTGGCCACGCGGCGGAAACTGGCTGATCGTCTGCTCGGTCTTGGCCTCGCAGCCGCGGCAGAACGCTGGCTGGATGCGGCCCCCGCTACGGAGCCGGAGGATCGCCTCCTTCTCTCGAGGATCGCGCTGCAGGAGCGTGACGCCGCGAAGGCGCTGGGAACGCTCGCCGGGCTGGAGGGCGAGGAGGCGAACAGGCTGCGCGACACCGCGAGGAGCCGGCTCCCTGCCACACCCGCCGGGAGGGTTCCACCCGCACTGCCCGTGCCCACTGCGGTTCCCGAATCGCCCGCGCCGCTTCAGACGCAGGGACCGGCTCCGGCCGCGACGTCGATCGACGGGGAACTCGCAGGCCCGCTCGCGAGAAGTCGTGCACTGGTCGAGGAGAGCGCGTCGGACCGCTCGCGGATCGAGGCGCTGCTGGGTCAGCCGGGCCAATGAACGTAACGATTTCCTAGTACTCCTCGCCGATACTGCGGAAGCAAACCGGAACAAAGGGTGAAACCCTGATGAGCGATGTCGGCTCTGCGCGAACGGCCATGAGAATATGTGCCGTCGCGGTCGTCCTTCTGTCAGCTGCGTTCTCCCACAGCGCCGGGTCGAGTGCCCGCGATGCGGGGCTTTGCGAGGATGCGGCCGCGCTGGCCGCGCGGGAAACCGGCGTGCCGCGCGATGTGCTTATGGCCATCACCCTGACAGAGACGGGGCGCTCGCTGGAGGATGGAAAGCTGAAGCCCTGGCCCTGGGCGGTCAACGTCGCCGGCGAGGGGCACTGGTTCCCCAGCCGCGCTGAGGCGGAGCACTTCGTCGAGGCGACCATCCAGTCCGGCCGAAGCAACTTCGATGTCGGGTGCTTCCAGTTGAACCACCGCTGGCATGCCGGAGCGTTCGCCTCGACCCGCGAGATGTTCGACCCCCGGGCGAATGCGGTTTACGCCGCGCGGTATCTCAAGGACCTGCAGGCGAAATCGGGTGACTGGTCAATGGCTGCCGGAGCATATCACTCGGCGACACCGGATCTTGCCGCGCGCTACCGCGACCGCTTCGACCGGCTCTATGCGGGGTTGCCGGAGACCGCGGCACCGGAGCCGGGAGCCGTTCGCGTAAACGGCTATCCGCTGCTCCGGGCAGGCGGTGTCGGAGCGGTGGGCTCGCTGGTTCCGCTCGATGGCGCGCCCAGACCCCTCTTCGGGAATTGACGCAATGCCCGGATCGTTCTCGCCCCGCGACCTGTTCCAGCCAACCGTCCTGCTCGCGCTGGCGCTGATGGCCGTCATCGTCATGATGGTCCTTCCAATTCCGGCCTGGATGCTTGACGTCGGCCTGGCACTTTCCTTCGCACTCGCCATCCTCATGTTCACCGTGACGCTCTTCATCGAGCGTCCGCTGGACTTCTCTGCCTTCCCGACCATCCTTCTCGCGTCGCTGATGCTGAGGCTGTCGCTCAACATCTCGTCGACCAAGCTCATCATCGGCAACGGGCACACGGGAACCGACGCGGCGGGACATGTCATCGAGGGTTTTGCCAGTTTCATCATGAACGGCAGCGTCATGATGGGCGTCGTGATCTTCTGTGTCCTGCTCATCGTGAACTTCGTGGTCATCACGAAGGGCGCGGGTCGAATGGCCGAGGTCGGGGCACGGTTCGCGCTGGACGGCATGCCCGGCAAGCAGCTCGCGATCGACAGCGACATGTCCGCCGGCGCGATCGACCATGCCGAGGCCAAGCGCCGGCGCGAGAAGGAGCTGGCGGAGACCAACTTCTTCGGCTCGCTGGACGGCGCGTCGAAGTTCGTGAAGGGTGATGCCGTTGCCGGCCTGCTCATCACCGCGCTCAACATCGTCGTCGGCCTTATCGTCGGCGTGTTCATGCATGACATGCCAGTCGGCCGGGCGTTCGAGACCTATGCGATCCTGACGATCGGCGACGGTCTGGTGAGCCAGATCCCCGCCGTGATCATTTCCATCGCCGCGGCGCTCCTCCTCGCCCGCGGTGGCGGTTCCGGATCTGCCGACGTCTCGTTCTTTCAGCAACTCGGTCGCTACCCGGGCGCCCTGGGAACCGTGGCTCTCCTGATGGCTCTGTTCGCACTGGTGCCGGGATTGCCCTTCGTCCCGTTCATGATCGCCGCCGTGGCATTGGCGGCCCTGGCCTACATGGGATCGCGGAGGGTCGAGACTCCCGCGGAGACAGTGCACGAAGCCGAGAAGCCGCTCCAGCGTCCGATGGGGGATGTCCTCGACTTCGACGACATCCACATCGAGTTCGCGCCGAATCTTGTCGGCATGGTGCTCGATCCCGCGACCGGACTCGACGCGCGCATCACCAACATGCGCAATCACATCGCGAGCGCGTTCGGCCTCATCCTTCCCGAGATCCGGGTGACCGATGAGGTGATGCTGCCCCCCGGGACCTATCGCATCCGCCTGCAGGGGGTCGAGCGCGTGCGCGACCGGCTGATGCCGGACCGTGCGCTCGTCCTGCTGATGGAGGGAGTCGATGCGCCGGAAGGCGTGGACGTGCGCGAGCCCGTCTACGGCGCGCCCGCACGCTGGATCCTGCCCGACCATCAGGAGGAGGCGGCGCTGGCAGGGCTGACCGTCGTCACGCCCGCCGAAGTGCTGGCAACGCATCTGCTGGAGATCATGAAGGGCAATCTCGCACGTCTTCTGACTTTGAAGGGCCTGCGGCGGTTGCTCGACGAATTCGTCAACCTGACGGATCGCGTCCGCGCCGAGGCAAACCGCCGCCTCCTCGACGAGCTCGTTCCGGATCGCGTCCCGATGGATCTGCTTCTCAACGTGCTGCGACTCCTGCTCGAGGAGCGGGTGTCGATCCGCAACCTGCCGCTGATCCTCGAGGCGATCGCCGAGGTCCGGACGCTCAACTCGCCCGAGGCGATCTGCGAACACGTCCGCCAGCGGCTGGGTTTCCAGATCGTGGCCGAGCTGAAGCGCGAGGATGGAACGATACCCCTGATCCAGCTCGCACCGGAATGGGAGAAGACCTTCCTGGCCCATCAGATCGAGGCGGACCGCGGCCTCCGCGATGTGGCGCTGCCCCCCGAGGCCTTCAGTCGCCTGGCGAACGGGCTGGCAGAGCGGCTGGCGCGGGCCGCAGATCACGGGATCCAGCCGGCGCTCGTCACCTCGACGCTGCGTCGCCGCTTCCTGAGGGCGGTGGCCGCGGCGAAGGGTCTGGGCGTGCCCGTGCTGTCCTACGACGAGATCGGCACGGAAGCCCGCGCCTCGATGGTGGGCACCGTGCCGGCATGACGCCGCTGATCGAAAGCCTGACCGAGCTCGCGGAGATGGCCCAGGCGCTGTTCCGGTCCGGCTTTCTCGTGTTCCTGCGGGTGGGCGCCGCAATGGCGATCCTGCCTGCATTCGGAGAGATGGCGGTTCCCCAGAGGGTGCGTCTTGCGTTGGCCCTGGCCTTCACCGCCGTGGTGTTCCCCGCGGTGGGCGAGCGTGTGCCAGACTTCGATGGCTCGATCACGCTTCTTCTGACCGAGACCGTGGCAGGGCTCATGCTTGGAATGGGCCTGAGGCTGTTCGTCCTTGCCCTCCAGACGGCAGGATCGATCGCGGCTCAGGCCACATCCCTGGCCCAACTGTTCGGCGGCACCGCAGGCGAGCCGCAGCCGGTCATCGGCAACCTCCTGACCATGGGGGGGCTCGCCCTCGCGGTGGCAAGCGGTCTTCACGTGCAGGTGGCGGAGCTGTTCATTCTTTCCTACGACCTCCTGCCGGCCGGGCGCCTGCCGGATGCGGTGGATGCCTCGGCCTGGGGGCTTGACCTGATCGCCCGGACCTTCACGCTGGGCTTCAGCCTGGCCATGCCCTTCGTGGCGGCGTCCTTCGTGTTCAACGTCGCGCTGGGCATCATCAACCGCGCCATGCCTCAGCTGATGGTGTCCTTTGTCGGCGCCCCCGCCCTGACCTTCGGCGGACTTGCCCTGCTTCTCCTGTCGGCACCGGCCGCACTCGCGCTCTGGCTGGAGGCGCTGGCGAGGTTCCTCGCCTCGCCCTTCGGGCAGGCCCCATGAGCGAGTCCGACCATGAGGAAAAGCCGCACGAGCCATCGCAAAGGCGGCTGGATGAGGCGCGGCGGAAGGGAGAGATCCCGAAGTCGCAGGATCTTGCCACGGCATCAGCCTATGCGGGCTTTCTTTTGGCCGGCCTGTGGCTTGGCAGCCGGACCATGACGGAGCTGGGTACGGTCGGGGCGATCCTTCTCGGCCAGGCGGACGGTCTGTCGCGGCAGTTCCTGGGTGCCGGGACCGCGCCGACCGGAGATTTTCTTCTCAGCGTCCTGATCCCCGTCGGCCCGATCCTTCTGCTGCCGGCCGCCGCGGCGATCGGGGCGATGGCGGTCCAGCGCTCGATCGTCGTGGCCCCCGAGAAGCTGCAGCCGAAGCTCGAGCGGATCTCGCCGCTGGCGGGATGGCGCAACCGCTTCGGGCGCAATGGCCTGTTCGAGTTCGCAAAGAGCTTCGTCAAGCTGCTCGCCGTCGGCCTGCTGTTCGGGGTCTGCGTCGTGCAGCGCTCCGAGGAGATCCTGGGCCTGCTCCGCATGGAGCCGCGGATCGCAACGGCCGTCATGCTCGACCTGCTGCTGGATTTCCTGCTTCTGGTGGTGCTTCTTTCGGCAGCCATCGGGGCGGGCGACTATCTGTGGCAGCGGGCAGAGCATCTCCGGCGCCACCGGATGTCCAGGCAGGAGCTGGCGGACGAGATGAAGGACTCCGAGGGCGACCCTCATGTGAAGGCGCAGCGGCGGCGACAGGCCATCGACGTGGCCACGAACCGGATGTTGCAGGACGTCTCGAAAGCGGATGTGATCGTGGTGAACCCCACCCACTACGCCGTGGCACTGCAGTGGAAGCGCGGCAGCCGTCGCGCGCCTGTCTGCCTTGCCAAGGGCGTGGACGAGGTGGCGGCCCGCATTCGGGAGCGCGCTGCAGAGGCAGGCGTTCCCATCCATCGCGATCCGCCGACCGCGCGGGCGCTTCACGCCTCGGTCCGCATCGGCGAGGAGATCCGGCCGGAGCACTATCGCGCCGTCGCGGCCGCGATCCGGTTCGCCGAGACCATCCGGCGCAAGGCAAGGGGACGCAGACCATGAAACACCAGAAGGAAATCGCGCGGCTCGAAGGGCTTGCACAGATGATCCTCGACGTCCGACTGGCCGAGTTGCAGCGTGCCGCCAGTCTTCGGCAGGAGAGTCTGGATCGGCTTCAGGCGCTGGAGTGCGCCCCGGCCGACGATTTGGATCCCCTCTTGGCTGCCAGGGCGAGCTTGCGCTATCAGGCTTGGGCCGATCGGCGGCGGGCGGAGATCAACCTCGTCCTCGCACGGCAGACGGCGGACTGGGCAACGAAGAAGGCCTCGGCCGGGACCGCATTCGCCCGTTCCGAGGCCCTGAGGCTTCTGAAGGCGAGGCTCGGCTGAGCCGGGGCTCAGCTGTCCTGCCGCATGATGTCGACGATCAGCACGTCCTTGACGCGGGGGCCGAGAACGGACTGTGCGACCTCCAGCAGCGCCCGACGAAGGACGACAAGATTGGCCGCCTCGGTGAAGGACCCCTCGAAGCCGCCTGCATTGGCGTGATCGAACAGCACGCGGAGCATGCCATCGCGCAGCTTGGGCTCCACCGCATAGACGTCCTCGGTCCCGCCATGCGGCACTTCGAGGCTCAGGGACAGGATCACCATCGCGGCCACCCGGCCCCCTTCAAGGACCGGGACGATGAACTGATTGTTCAGCTTGGCATATTCGGGACGGTCCTCCGGATCTTCCGCGCTCGCGTGACCGTCGGCCGGCGCGACCTCGTGGGGTTTCTCTTCGGCTGCCGCAGCCGCCGGTTCCGGAGGTTCCGGCGCCGGCCGCAGCAGGATGCCTGCGCCCGTGCCCGCCGCGAGGCCCACGGCTGCCAGCAGGAGGGGAAGGAGAAGCCGCAGCATGGTCAGAACGGCAGGATGATGTCGGCCACCTGCTGGCCATAGCGCGGCTGCTGAACGTCGGTGATCTGGCCGCGCCCTCCGTAGGCGATCCGTGCGCCCGCGATCTTGTCATACGTGATCTCGTTCAGCCGCGAGATATCCTCGGGGCGGACGTAGCCGGTGACGATCAACTCGCGCAGCTCGTAGTTGACCCGGACCTCCTGCTGGCCTTCGATGCGAAGGACGCCGTTCGGCAGTTCCTCAACCACGGTCGCCGCGATCCGCAGCGTGAGCTTTTCCTTCCGCCGCACGGAGCCGTCGCCCTCGTAGCTCGACGAGGAACTCGTCGAGACGGCATCCGCCATCGATGCCCCATCAGGCAGATGCTTGTCGATCCGCTGGGGCAGCCCGAAGAACGAGGGGATGCCGAGACTTTCGTCGCCGGACCGGCTGCGCCCGGTGGTGTTGGAAATCTCGGCCCGGTCATCGATCTCGATCACGACCGTGAGGATGTCGCCCCGTTGCCCGGCGCGCCGGTCACCCAGAAGCGAGGTCCGGTTCGCGTTCCAGAGGGACGAGGTCCCGGTCGGGCCGGGGTTGCCGACATCCTGGGGGATCGGCAGGGCGTACATGGCATGATGCTGGAAGCTGCCCTCGACCGGAGTGAAGGACGGCGCCTTGCCGACCTCCTCCAGTCGGGAACAGGCCGGGATGACGAGCAGAAGCAGGATCAGACGACGCATGGGATGTCCTTCAGGAGCCAGGTCCGACGCGTACCGACCCGTCTTCGGCAATGCGGCCCGAGACGGTGGTGCGGGACGAGAGGTTCATCACGCGGATCACGTCACCGACGCCGCCGCGCGCCAGCGCGCGACCCTCGGCGCGGATGTCGAGCGCGCCGAGCGCATAGGCGAGCGGCACGATCTGGTTGCGATCGACGATGGCGGGAGGCCCGATGTCGGCCGCGCGAACGGGCCGGCCGGCATACAGCGCAACCCGCGCCTCCTGGCCGACTGCCTGCAGCATGTCGGTGAGGGCGCCGGGAATGTCATCCGGCTGCATCGCGAGATCCTCGGGCCCGAGCACCGAAAGCGCCCGGACGGTGCGCGCCGCGACGACGGAGTCCGCCTGGGCCGCGCCGGCAAGCAGCAGGAGAATGACCGCGGCGCGCATCACTTCACCTGCGCCGTGGCTGCGAGCATCTGGTCCGCCGCCGTGATGACCTTGGCGTTCAGTTCATAGCCGCGCTGGGCCTTGATCAGTTCCGTGATCTCCTGCACCGAGTCGACGGAGCTTTCCTCCAGATAGCCCTGCCGCATCGTTCCCAGGCCGTCCTCGCCCGGTGTGCCCTCGATCGGCGGGCCGGACGCGGCCGTTTCGGTGAAGAGGTTGGAGCCGATCGCTTCCAGGCCCTTCTCGTTCGTGAAGCTGGTCAGCATCAGCTGTCCAAGCAACTGGGGCTGCACCTGGCCGGTGAAATAGGCCCAGACCTCGCCCGATCCATCGACCGAGATGCTCGCCGCGTCTTCGGGAATGGTGATGCCGGGCGCCACCTCATGTCCGTCGGACGTGACGATCAGCCCGTCGCCCGTCCGCTTGAGGGCACCGTCGCGGGTATAGGCGGCCTGGCCCGACGGCAGCGTGACCTGCAGATAGCCGCGGCCGTCGATGGCGATATCAAGATCGCCCCGGGTCTGGCTCAGCGCCCCCTGCGCCAGCACCACCGAGACGGATGAGGGCCTGACTCCCATGCCAAGCTGGACGCCCGTCGGCAGCATCCGGCCATCCTCGGCGCTGACGGTGCCGGGGCGTGCCACCTGCTGGTAGTGAAGGTCGGCGAAATCCGCGCGCCGAGCGTTGTAGCCGGTGGTCGACATGTTCGCGAGGTTGTTCGAGATGACATCCACGCGCATCTGCTGCGCGCTCATGCCGGTGGCCGCGATCTGAAGCGCTTTCATCGCTTACTCCCCGAGTATCCTGACGGTGGTGCGGATCCGGTCGTCCTCGCGGTCGAGGAAGCTCTGGCCCAGTTCGTAGGCCCTCTGCACCTCGATCATGCGCGAGACTTCGGAGACCGGATCGACGTTTGACTCCTCCAGCGCGCCCTGGACGAGCGTGGCACCTTCGGCCGGCTCCACTCCGCCTTCTGCGGAGAAGAGCGTGCCGCCCTCGTGGCGCAGGTCGAGCGGGTCGGACGCCTGCCAGAGCCCCACGCGCCCGATCGGCTGCCCGCCGGCCGAGAGCGTCCCGTCGGCGGCCAGGGTGATCCCCGTCGCGTCGGGCGGAACGAAAATCGGGGCGGCGCCTTCGTCGAGAAGGCGGTCGCCCTGTGCGTTCACCAGTTCGCCCTCGGCCGAGGGGGTGAAGCTGCCCGCGCGCGACAGACGCTGGCCGGCAGGCGTCTCGATCAGGAAGAAGCCCTCGCCCTGGATGGCGAAATCGAAGGTCCCCCCGGTGTGCGCCAGCCCGCCGGCCGAAAGGTCCACATGGCGCGCGCTGGCGCTTGCCATCGACAGCGAGGGTTCGGCGTCGAGACGTGCCACATGTTCGGTGAAGACGACACCCTCGCGGCGGAAGCCGGTGGTGGACAGGTTGGCGATGTTGTTCGCCACGCTCTGCATCTCGCGCATGAGGCCCGCCTGGCGGGTGAGCGTCGTGTAGCCGGCGGCATCCATCTCAGCGCCCCTCGATCTGCGGGATGATCTGATCGGTGAAGAAGGCAACGAGCGAGGTCGTCATGAAGCTCATCGACGCCCAGAACACGAGGAGCATGGCGCCGACCTTCGGAACGAAGGTCAGCGTCATCTCCTGAACCGAGGTGAGCGCCTGGAACAGCCCGATCACGACCCCTGTGACGAGCGCCACCGCGAGCAGGGGCGCCGAGATCACTACCGCGATCCAGAGCGCCTGCCGAAGCGCGTCATACAGCGCGAGTTCGCCCATCAGACCGGCATCCTCAGGATTTCCTGATAGGCCTCTACCACCTTGTCGCGCAGGGTGACGGCCGTCTCGACCGCTGTCTGGGACGCAGCCAGGGCTTCGACCAGGGCATGCGGATCGGCCTTGCCCGTCATGGCGGCCCGGGCGGTATCCTCGCCCTGGGCCAGCGTTTCCGCGAAGCTTTCAGCCGCGCGGGAGAGCGCCGCGCCGGCCGCGCCTGGCTGCGGCTGGGGCGCCGCGGCCGTGCGAGCCTTCGCGTAGCTCTCGGTTGCGATAGAGGTTCTGATGTCCATTCTGGCACTCCTTCTAGCGGCGCAGGAGATCGAACAGGCCCTGCGTCATCTGCCGCGCCTGGTCGAACATCCTGAGGTTCGCCTCGTAGCTGCGCTGCGCTTCGCGCGCGTCAGCGATCTCGATCACCAGATCGACATTCGAGCCGTCGTAGTGACCGGTGTCATCGGCCAGAGGATGGCCGGGGTCGTAGATCTTCTGAAGGTCGCTCCGGTCGAGCCGAACGGGTCCGGTGGAGACGGCGCCGCTGTCCATGTCCTCGTGAAAGCTTACCGTCTTGCGGTGGTAGCCCGGCGTGTCGGCGTTGGCGATGTTCTCCGACACGTGGCGGAGCCGCAGCGCCTGCGACCGCATGCCGGAAGCCGAGAGACCGAGGGACTGGAGGAGGTCGCTCATGGTCAGCTCCCCCGTCCGAGGCTGGTGCGCAGCAGGCGCGAGCTGCTCTGGTAGATCGCGAGCGCCATGTCGTGCTGCTGCTTGGCCGAGACGGACTTCACCATCTCCTCCTCGAGCGAAACCGAGTTTCCGTTCGGAGATGCGGCGCCCTGCAGCGGGGTTTCGACCGGCTCTGCCGCCGCGGCCTCGGGCGACCGCAGGTGTCCCGCCCTCGTCGTCCTCAGCCCGCCCTCACCTTCGGCATAGGTCGCGAAGTCCGGCAGATCCCGGGCGCGGTATCCCGGAGTGTCGGCATTCGCGACGTTCCGCGCGATGACTTCCGTCCTGATGCCTGCGTGGCGAGCCATCGCCTGCGCCGTTCTGACGATATCGAGTTTCTCGAACACCGGGGCTTCTCCCTCGATCGGTTTCACCAAGGCTTAAGGTCGATTCCTTTAAAACCGGTAAGCGTGAACAAACGGGGAATCGGATGTCGTGCGAATTTGACGGGCTTCTTTCGGAGATCGCCGGTGTCCCGCTCAGCCGGCGCTTCGGCCGCGTGACGGAGATCGCGCGGGGAACGATCGGCGTGTCGGGCCTGACGGCGGGCACGGGTCTGGGCGACCGGGTCATGATCCAGGGGGCGAACGGCCCCGTTGGCGGCGAGGTGCTGCGCCTTTCGCGCGAGGAGACCATCGTGTTGCCCGATGGCAGTGTCGAGGGCCTGACCATCGGCGACCCTGTCGAGCTTGTCGGCCCGGCCGAGATCGCACCCAGCGACAGCTGGATAGGGCGCATCGTCGACCCCTTGGGCCGACCTCTGGACGGTCGCCCGCTGTTCCGCGGCCCGGTGGCAAGGTCGCTGCGGTCGCCGGCGCCTGCGGCTGCCTCGCGTCGCGGGCTGGGACCCCGGCTGCAGACCGGGACGGCGGTGTTCGACACGCTGCTGCCCCTGGTTCAGGGGCAGCGGATCGGGCTGTTCGCGGGGTCCGGCGTGGGAAAATCGTCGCTTCTGGCGAAGTTCGCCCGCGGAGTCTCCGCAGATGTCGTGGTGATCGGGCTGGTGGGCGAGCGCGGGCGGGAGCTGCGGGACTTCACGGATCGGGTGCTGGGACCGGAGGGCATGGCGCGTTCGGTGATCGTGACCGCCACCTCGGACCAATCGCCGCTGATCCGCCGCCGTTGCGGCTGGGCGGCGATGGCGGTAGCCGAGCATTTCCGTGACCAGGGACTGCACGTCCTGCTTCTCGCCGATTCGATCACCCGCTTCGCCGAGGCGCATCGCGAGGTGGCGCTGGCCGGCGGGGAAGAGGCGAGCATGCGCGGCTTTCCCCCCTCGACGGCGCATACGATCATGTCGCTTGCGGAGCGTGCGGGGCCCGGCCCCGAGGGCTCCGGCGACATCACGGCGGTGTTCTCGGTGCTCGTTGCCGGCTCGGACATGGAGGAGCCTGTGGCCGACATCCTGCGCGGCGTGCTCGACGGCCATGTGGTGATGGATCGCAAGATCGCCGAGCGCGGCCGCTTTCCCGCGATCGACCTTCTGCGATCGGTCTCGCGCAGCCTGCCGGAGGCGGCTTCCGCGGCCGAGAACGCCCTGATCGGCGAGGCGCGCCGGCTGCTGGGGGCATGGGACCGTGCCGAGATGATGATTCAGGCGGGCCTCTACGCCAAGGGATCGGATCCGCAGGTCGATGCCGCCATCAGGGTCTGGCCCGCCCTCGACGCCTTCCTGGCCGAGGACTCGCCCGAGGGCGTGGAGGCGAGCTTCCGTCGCCTCGCGGCCTGTCTCGCGATCTGATCGCACCGGAACGCGGCATGCCCTTGCCCCGTTCCGGCGCAGCGGAGGAGCGATCCCTCAGGCATCGCTGCCGGGAATCCCGGAGGCCGTCAGCCTTCCGGGGCGCCATGGAACCACGGGGACACGCTGTAGGTCGCGGCCCCATGCAGGCGGCAGTTCAAAGCCGTTGACGCGGCGGGCGTTCCGGCGCGGTCTCGGCGCGTCGGCCACGGTCATCATAGACGACCATCATCCCGGATGTGGCGTGCCGGATCTCCTCCAGCCGACGCCGTGCGGCCCGCACGCCGCGCGAGGCGGCCTCGAGGCAGGCAAGATTGCGCGTCGCCTTCGTCCTGATCTGCTGTGCGCGTTCGGCTGTCAGAGGCTCGAGCGCCTCGATCTCTTCCGCCAGTGCGGCGCTCAGCCCGGGAAGGGCTGCGAGATCGCCCGCGGTCACCACGCGCCGCATGTCGTCGAGCAGCCGCTCCACCGATCCGGAGACCCCGTCAGAGCTCACTGTCGCTCTCCCCGGCAAGGCTGCGATAGAACTGCTCGGCGAGACCGATGCCCCCGGCCCTCACCATCCCCGTTGCCTGTTCGTGCCGCAGCAGCGAGGCGAACTGCGATTCGCCGATTCCGCCACCGAAGGCCTCCGAGGTCGCGCCCATGCCGGTATGGCCGAGCATTTCGGACAGGAAGGCGGCCTCAAGCTCTTCCGCCTTCCTGCGCAACAGCACCTTCGGGTCGGGCGGCGGCGCGGCAAGCGATGTGATGGTCACAGACATTTCCGTGCTCCCTTTGTTCGGATTTTTTCGATCATGGGGGAAACGCGTAAACGTTCGGTAATCAGTTTCCGGAACAAGGGGATGAAGTGACAGAAGGTCCTGAAGCCCATGATTGGTCCGATTCCGCAGTCCGTCCCGGTTCCGGAAGCGCTGGCAAGACCGCCGGCCGGCGACGAATCCGGCGCGGCTTTCGAAGCGGAGGTGAGAAGGATGGCCGAGGTTCCGGGACAGGACCCCGGGGATCAGGTGGATCGCCCGGCGGTCGATGGGTCCTGCCTCGGTCTGCAAGCGGAAGTGCCGATGACGATTGCGCCTGGGGTCCACCTGGGCACGCGGCTCCCGGCACACGAGTCGGAAGCGGCCCCGGTCGAGGCGACTGCGCTGGATCAGGGCGACATGCCGGAGTCGGAAGGGCTGCCCTGGCCCGAGCCCGCGGTGCCGCCTGAAGTCCACGCGGGCGGGCTGAAATCCCCCGAAGGGCCTGCCCCATCGCATGAAGTGGTGCCGGAAGAGAATGGTGCGGGACTTCTCCCGCACGATGCGCGGGTTTCCTCGCCAGCGAATGGAGGTTGCCTGGAACCCCTCTCGACGGCCGCGTTCTCGGTCATCGGCTCTTCAGCGCCGGAGGCAGGGGCTGGCGCCGCATCCGGCAGTCCGAAGCTGGTCGATGCGCCGGACGGTATGTCGACCGGCACGCCGCAACGGGAGATTTTGCCGACCCTTTCGGATCGGCTCCACGTCCCTGATCCGCCGGTTCCGGGCATGCCGGGCACCCCTCCGGCCGTTGACACCGGGCAACCCCGTGTCAACGGCCCTCTGGTGGGCGGGATGAACGACTCCCCGGTGGCGGTTCCACCTGCAGCGGTTCCTCCGGCACCGGCTGCCGCGATCGGTGCGGCGCCGGCCGGGATTGTTTCTGCCAGCGGCGTGGATCGAGACGGGGAGCATGTGGACCCTCGCTCGCTCGATCGCGTCAGCCGGCCGAAGCCGGGCGGAGGTCCCGCGACCGACGCCATGCTGCCGCTATCCGCCGCCCCTTCCACAGCGCCGGCAGAGGGAGGGATCGGTGACGATCCGCTTCCGACAGCGCGGCAGACGGATGGTCGAGCCTTGGCGGAGACCCTGCCTTCGGCTAGCCGGGGAAGCGTGATCGAAGTGCCTGACCGTGCGGCTGTTGCGCGTGCCCGCAATACGGCCCCGCGCTCCGACATGGTTCCCGATCCTTCGGCGACCAGGACGGAAGCGTCTGGATCGGCGCAGGCGGAGCGTCTTCCGGTCGATGCCCGGTCGCAGTCGATGATTGTCTCGGTGACGGGCGTGGCCGCCGAGGCAGGGCGACATGCGTATCTGTCCGGGCGGACGGTCTGGTCCGGACGGGCGCGGCCGATGCAGGAAGTGGCTGACTCGCCGGGGATCCCGCGCGCGCCCGACGACCCGCCGGCGGTGCGGGGGCGGACCGGGGAGCCGGCAGCGCAACAGGTTCCTTCGGCTGCGCCGACGGGGCAGCGGGCCATGCTCGACGGGTCGTCCCTCGGACCCCAGGCTCCGGTTCCGGCCTTGAAGCCGGTCCCTGAAGTCCCGGCGGATGCCGGTGGGGCAGGGTCTCCGCGGACATCAGGGGCGGGAGCGATGACGGCGGCTGTTCCAGGCGGATCCGGGGCGGGAAACGCGCCGCTGCCGAAGGCGCCAGCGGTCCGCGAGCCCGTCGCCGTTGCAGGGTCGCCGCCTGCGCGGATCGGGGAGTTGCGCACTGGCCTGTCCGCCACAGCCGCGGACCCGATGCCGGACCCGGCCGCGCCGGACGATGCACGGCACCTGCGGGTCACGGAGGCGCCGACGAGGGCTGCAGGCGAGCCTGCGGCGGAGCAAGCGATGCAGCCGATTGAAGCGGAGCCTCGGCTCGCGGAGGAGGCAGGTCGAGGGGCCGGGACGAGCCCGACGAAGGACGCTGCTCCGGAGTCTCCGCTTCCGGCCATGGGTCTTTCCGAGCCGGCGCGGCCGGCGGAACCCTCGCGGCCCATGCTCGCCATGGTCGGTGCGGGTCCTCATGCCGATGCTCCGCCGGCGGAGCAGGTCGATACTCCGGAGGCTGCCGAGGATGCGGTCGAGGTGGTGCTTCGGCCCGAGGATCTGGGGCGTGTGAAGCTGACCATGGCGCAGGATGGCGACATGCTTCGGGTGACGGTTCAGGCGGACCGCCCGGAGACGCTCGAACTCATGCGGCGACACTCGGATCAGCTGGGCGCGGAACTGCGTCACGCCGGCTTTGCCGGTGCCTCCTTCAGCTTCGGCGGCCGGGACGGCCAGCCCCAGCCGCGCGGCCGTCCGGTCGCCGGCGGGGAAAGGACGGAGCCGGTTACCGCAGGCCCGCCGGCGCCCGTCCCGACCGCCGGGCTCGACCTTCGCATCTAGGAGACTGACTTGGACATCACACCCACCACCGCCAGCACCGGCACGCAGGGGGCGACCTCTCCGCCGGCCACGACCTCGGACTACCAGACGTTCCTGCGCATGCTCACCACCGAGCTGCAGAACCAGGACCCGATGGATCCGATGGACTCCAAGGAGTTCGCCCTGCAACTGGCCACCTTCTCGGGCGTCGAGCAGCAGGTGAAGACCAATGACCTCCTGACGACGATGAGTGGGTCGCTCGGCGTGATGGGCCTGTCGGAACTGGCCGGCTGGATCGGGCGCGAGGCGCGCGTCGCCGCGCCGGCCTGGTTCGACGGGGCGCCGATCACCATCTCGCCCAATCCCGTGCTTGGCGCGGACAGGGCCAACCTCGTGGTCCGGGATGCGGATGGCGAAATCGTGGCGCAGGAGGCGATCGAAGCGGAGGCGGGCCCGATCGACTGGGCGGGGACCGACGCCGAGGGGAACCCCCTGCCCGAAGGCGCCTACAGCTTCTCGATCGAAAGCTATACGGGCGACGAACTGCTGGGCACCACGGATGTGGAGGTCTATTCCGAGGTCGTCGAGGCGAGGGGAGGTTCGAACGGAACCATCCTGGTGCTGAGGGGCGGCATCGAAGTCGCCGCCTCTTCCGTCACCGCGCTTCGCGATGCCTCTCGGTCATAGCAGGCTGCCGATCCACACGCCGAAAGCGGTGGCCGCCGATCCCGCCAGCATCCAGAACACCGGACGCGTCTCGCGGCGGGGTGGCACCACCACCACCGGCTGGCCCTGCCGGATCAGCTGCGCCTCGACCAGCCGCGGGAGCCGCGGGCCGAACCGGCCGAGGATGCGGGCCGTGCGGACGAGATCGCGCGCAATGGCGCGGGGCCCGACGTTGTCGCGGATGTAGTCCTCGACGATGGGCCGCGCGACCTGCCAGATGTTGATGTGCGAATCGAGCGAGCGCGCCACCCCCTCGACCACCACCATGGTGCGCTGCAGCAGGATCAGCTCGGTCCGGGTCTGCATCCCGAACCGCTCGGTCACCTCGAAGAGATAGGCGAGCAGCCGGGCCATCGAGATCCGCGAGGCATCCATGCCGAAGATCGGCTCGCCCACCGCGCGAAGCGCCCGCGCGAATTCGTCGATGTCGCGGTCGGCGGGCACATAGCCGGCTTCGAAATGCACCTCGGCCACCCGGCGGTAGTCGCGCTGGATGAAGCCGAACAGGATCTCGGCATAGACCCGGCGCGTATATTCGTCGAGCCGACCCATGATGCCGAAATCATAGGCGATGATGTCGCCGTTCGCCGCCACCTTCAGGTTGCCCTGGTGCATGTCGGCATGGAAGAAGCCGTCGCGCAGCGCATGGCTGAGGAAGAGCGCCAGCACCCGCGTCCCGAGCGCCGTCCGGTCGTGCCCCGCCGCATCCAGCGCGGCATTGTCGGAAAGCGAGATCCCCTCGGCCCAGCCGATGGTCATCACCTGCCGCGCCGAGAGGTTCCAGACCGGCTTCGGCACCTGGAAGCCGGCATCGGCCTCGGTATTCGCGGCGAACTCTCCGGCCGAGGCCGATTCGAGCCGCAGGTCCAGTTCGCCGTTCACCACGCCCTCAAAATGGCTGATGACCTCGGTCGGGCGCAGGCGGCGCGAGGAGGGCGAGAGGATCTCGATGATCCGGGCGGCCAGGTAGAAGGCGTCGATGTCGGTACGGAAGGCGCGCTCGATCCCCGGGCGCAGGACCTTCACCGCGACCTCGACGCCGGTATCGGCCAGCCGGGCACGGTGGACCTGGGCGATCGAGGCGGCGGCGACCGGCTCGGAAAACTCCGAGAAGACCTTGTCGACGGCGACGTGCAGTTCCTCCTCGATCAGGGTCTTGGCGACCTCGGTCGGGAAGGGGGGCAGCTTGTCCTGCAGATATTGCAGTTGCAGCGCCATCTCGGGGCCCACCACGTCGGGGCGGGTCGAGAGGATCTGGCCGAACTTGATGTAGGCCGGGCCGAGCGCCGTCAGGGCCCGGGTCGCCGGCGGCAGTGCCGGATCGCCCGGCAGCCCGAGCCACTTGAAGGGCCAGCCGAGCACCCGCGCCAGGACGCGCAGGTTCGGCGGGGCATCCATCGCCTCGAGCACGGCGCCGATGGCGCCCGTGCGTTCCATGGTGGCGGCCGTGCGTATCAGCCGCCAGATGTTGTGTGGACCGCGCAACTCAGATCTTCCAGCCGGAGTGCAGCGCGGCAATGCCCATCGAGAGGTTGCGGTACTTGACCAGCCCGAAGCCCGCCTTGCGGATCATCGAGACGAAGGTTTCCTGATCCGGGAACTTTCGGATCGACTCCACCAGATATTGATAGCTGTCGCGGTCGTTCGCCACGATCTGGCCCATCACCGGGATCACGTTGAACGAATAGCGGTCATAGGCCCACTGCATCATCGGGTTCGGCAGCTGGCTGAACTCCAGCACCATCAGCCGGCCGCCGGGCTTCAGCACGCGGAAGGCCTCGTTCAGCGCATCCTGCACGCGGGTCACGTTCCGGATGCCGAAGCTGATCGTGTAGACGTCGAAGGTGTTCGAGGCGAAGGGCAGCGCCATGGCGTCGCCCACCACCCAGTCGAGCCGCTCGGCCATCTGGCCGGCGTCGGCGCGCTGCCGCCCCTCGACCAGCATGGATTCGGTCATGTCGCAGACGGTGGCATGGGCTCCCGGCGCGCGCTTGAGGAAGCGGAACGAGATGTCGCCCGTCCCGCCCGCCACGTCGAGCAGCTTCTGCCCCGGCCTCGGCGCCAGCCAGTCCATCATGGCGTCCTTCCACAGCCGGTGGACGCCTCCCGACATCAGGTCGTTCATGATGTCGTATTTCGAGGCCACGCGCGTGAAGACGCCATGGACCATCCCGGCCTTCTCGCCTTCGGGAACGGTGCGGAAGCCGAAATGCGTCGTGCTGGAAGTGTCGTCGTTCATCGCGCTCTTGCCGTCCTCTGTTCCGCCCTCTTTATAGGCTCCGCGGCGGGGGCTGCAATGGACCCCCGAACCGCTATTACCCGTGCTGCCATCTGTCGCGGAGATCCGATGCCCGAACTGCCAGAGGTCGAGACCGTCCGCCGCGGGCTGGAGCCGGTGATGTCCGGCCAGCTCATCGCCGAGGCGCGGGTCAACCGGCCGGACCTGCGCTGGCCGCTGCCGCCGCGCATGGCCGAGCGGCTGACGGGGCAGCGCGTGCTGGGCCTGCGCCGGCGGTCGAAGTATATCCTGGCCGATCTCGGCGGGGGCGAGACGCTTCTGATCCATCTCGGTATGTCGGGGCGGATGCTGATCTCGGGGGCGATGATCGGGGGCTTCGTCCACGACCATCCGGCGCCCGCAAAACACGATCATGTCGTCCTGACGATGGAGACGGGCGCGCGGGTCACCTTCAACGATGCGCGACGGTTCGGCGCGATGGACCTGATGCCGACCGAGGCGGCCGAGACGCATCCGCTACTGGCAGCGCTGGGGCCGGAACCCCTCGGCAATGCCTTCGACGAGGCCTATCTAGTCGCCCGGCTGGCGGGCCGGCGGACGCCGCTGAAGGCGGCGCTGCTCGACCAGCGCGTGGTGGCGGGCCTCGGCAACATCTATGTCTGCGAGGTGCTGTTCCGCGCCGGCCTCGCGCCCGACCGGCTTGCGGGCAGCCTGTCGGAACCGCGGATTGCCGGCCTTGTGCCGATCATCCGCGAGGTGCTGTCCGAGGCGATCGCGGCGGGCGGGTCCTCCTTGCGCGACTATCGTCAGGCCGATGGCGAGCTTGGCTATTTCCAGCACACCTTCCGGGTCTATGGCCGCGAAGGCCTGCCCTGCGTCACGCCCGGATGCGGCGGAACCATCGGCCGCATCGTGCAGTCCGGGCGTTCCTCGTTCCACTGCCCGCTCTGCCAGAGATGACTTGATCCCGGCTGCCGGGCTGCTAGACCTTCGCGGATTGCCACGACGAGGGAACCCGCATGGCCTACGAGACTCTGATCGTCGAGATCGAGGATTACGTGGCGCTGATCCGGCTCAACCGCCCGGATGCGCTCAATGCGCTCAACAGCAGGATGATGTCCGAACTGGCCGAGGCGCTGGGCTCGGCCGACCGCAACGACAAGGTGCGCTGCATCGTCATCACAGGGTCCGACAAGGCTTTCGCCGCGGGGGCCGACATCAAGGAGATGGCCGGGCAGGGCTTTGTCGACGTGTTCGGCAACGACTTCTTCACCGCGGAATCCGAGGCGATCCTGCGGGTGCGCAAGCCGATCATCGCCGGCGTCGCGGGCTATGCCCTCGGCGGCGGCTGCGAGCTGGCGATGATGTGCGACTTCATCATCGCCGCCGACACCGCCAAGTTCGGCCAGCCCGAGATCAACCTCGGCGTGGTCGCGGGGCTGGGCGGGACGCAGCGCCTGACGCGCTTCGTCGGCAAGTCGAAGTCGATGGACATGCACCTGACGGGCCGCTTCATGGACGCGACGGAAGCCGAGCGCTGCGGCCTCGTGAGCCGCGTCGTGCCGGCCAAGAACCTCATGGAAGAGGTGATGAAGGCCGCAGCCAAGATCTCGGAGAAGTCGCTTCTGACCGCGATGGCGGTGAAGGAGGCGGTCAACCGCAGCTACGAGACCACGCTGCGCGAAGGCGTGCTGTTCGAGCGGCGGCTGTTCCACGCCCTCTTCGCCACCGAGGACCAGAAGGAGGGAATGGCGGCCTTCCTCGAGAAGCGGACGCCGCAGTTCCGCGACAAGTAATTCCCGCCGCGCCCGGAATCCGCGCGCTTGCGGGTTGACTTGTGGATGAGTCGCCCGTAAAGACGCGGCTTCAAATAGAGATCGAACGTAGACGGAAACCCTGATACATGGCCAACTCGCCCCAGTCCAAGAAGCGTGCCCGCCAGGCCGAGGCCCGCGCCGCCGTGAACAAGGCCCGCCGGTCGCGGATCCGCACCTTCCTGCGCAAGGTCGAGGAAGCGATCGCGTCGGGTGACGCGTCCTCCGCTGCCGAGGCGCTGAAGACCGCCCAGCCGGAACTGGCCCGCGGCATCACCAAAGGTGTGCTGCACAAGAACACCGTGGCCCGCAAGATGTCGCGTCTCGCGCACCGCGTTAAGGTTCTGGCCCAGCCGGCCGCTGCCTGATTTTCTCTGCTCTGGCAGAGGCTTGAAACGCGCCCCCCGGGGCGCGTTTTGCGTTTCCGGCGGGGCCGTTCCGGCCGCCTGTGGCGGCTCCGCACAGGGTCCGGGATTCGCTGCGACAAAGACTTAGTCAACAGCGAAGTTCGGTTGCAGATGCTCGGCCCGGCTTGCTAGCGTCATTGCAGCGATTCACACGTCCTTGGGGGGACATGGCTGGTCGCGGATTGTCATTCGTCATCTGCCTTCTGCCGCCATAAGGCGGCAGGGATGTTTAATGGTCTGCGATCACTGGGGTTATGGTTTCAGTGCCCGACGGGCACGGTCCGCGATGCGGATGGCCGGGTGTTGCCCGGCTGTAGCGCGTCGCGTTCGGTACCGTATTGCCGCATCACCTGCGCAGGCAGAGGGTGCGGGGCCTTTCTGCGTGCCCGCAAGGGCCGTCCTCCCGATACGTTGCTTCGTGAAACGACAACAAGGCAGCCCTGCCGCTCGGCACGGGTCAGGCCGCAGGCGATGAACGGCGAACGGGCATAGGAAATGAC
>NZ_CP023549.1:300000-470000 GCF_002407205.1 Rhodobacter sp. CZR27
GATTCGAGCGCCCCCAGCGTGCAGAAGTCCCCCAGCCGGGCCGCGAGACCCAGCACGATCCCCCCCACGAGGCCGATCAGCGCGGCCAGCGCGCCAAACGGTAGCTCCTCCATCCGCGTTCCTCCCCAGACGCACGCCGGCCGGCGCCGCTACTGCGCGCCTCCGTCCTGACGGCAGAACAGCTCGGCAAGCAGGCCCACCACGCGTTCCACCTTCGGATCGAGGATCGAGTAGAAGATCGCCTGGCCCTCCCGCCGGGCGGTCACCAGACCCTCGAGGCGCAGCCGCGCCAGCTGCTGGCTGACGGCAGCCTGACGCGAAGACAGAAGCGTTTCAAGTTCCATCACGCTCTTGGGCCCGGAGATCAGGTGGCACAGGATGGTCAGCCGCCCTTCGTGGCCGAGCGCCTTGAGAAATCCCGTCGCGGCATCGGCCTCGTCGATCAGCGCGGCGGCGCCCGGCCGGTCGGCCCCTGCCGCCTCCTCCGCCGCCCTCCGCTCTGCCTGCTGCCGCGCCATTTGTCCTGCCTCACCAATCCGGTCGAGAGATGCCACGATTTCCGCCCCGCCTTCCAGCACCAATCGGACGGGGCGGCATCCGTGTCACTCCGGCACGCGCGCGGCGATCATGCCGCCCAGCAGAGCCCAGAAGAAGCTCTCACCCGGATAGCCTTCGATCCGGCCCACCTCCGTCCCGTCCTCGGCCAGCACGAAGGTGGGCGTGAAGCCCGCCGGACGCGCGAGCCTCAGCCCCTCGGGCAGGGGCTCGTGCAGGGGATGGCGGGCCAGCGGCGCCGTGCGCCCTTCCTGGGTGCGCGGGTAGATCGGGCCGACCTCGCGGTCCCACGCCTCGCACCAGATGCAGCCGGGCTGCTCGAACATGTGCAGCCTGAGGTCGGCCGCCGCGGGCGAAGCGGCAAGGGCGGCCGGAAGGAGGATGGCGCGAAACAGCATGATTGACGTCCGACATGAAATATCGAAATATCCTAATCTATCTGGCGCGCCCTGCAAGGCCGGTGTGCGCCAAGGCACCGGAAACGGCTGCCCGGAGGAGGGAAGCGGTGCGCCCGCGGGGAGGCGGCGCATCGCCTGATGCGACAGGAACGGGAAAGGCGCCCTGCCCGACCACCGGTGGCACATGCCATCGGGTGGCCGGATGCGGAACCGTGCGCCACAAGCGGAGGGACGGCATGTTCGAGATGAGCTACGGCGCTGCGGCCCTTGCGGGGCTTCTGTCCTTCCTGTCGCCCTGCATCCTGCCGATGGTGCCGTTCTATCTCTGCTACATGGCCGGCATCTCGATGCACGAGCTGCGCGGAACGGACGGGATCGCGCCAGGCGCGCAGCGGCGGCTGGTGATCTCTGCCATGGCTTTCGCGCTTGGCGTCACCACCATCTTCGTGCTGCTCGGACTTGGCGCCACCGCGCTCGGCCAGGCCTTCGTGCAGTGGCGCGAACAGCTCTCCTGGCTCGCCGCGGCGGTGCTGCTGATGTTCGGGCTGCACTTCCTGGGCATCCTGCGCATCCCGTTCCTGTATCGCGAGGCGCGGCTCGAGGCATCGGCCGAGCCATCGAGCCTGATCGGCGCCTATGTCATGGGCCTCGCCTTCGGTTTCGGCTGGACGCCCTGCGTCGGGCCGGCGCTGGCGGCGATCCTGATGATCGCCGGCGGGATGGGCGAGCTGTGGCGCGGGGCGTCGCTGCTCTTGACCTACGGCCTCGCCATGACGCTGCCCTTCGTGGTCGCCGCCCTGTTCGCCCGGCCGTTCCTCGCCTGGGTCGGCCGGCACCGGCGCCACCTCGGCCATGTGGAAAAGGCGATGGGCGCCATGCTGATCGTCTTCGCCGTGCTGATCGCCACCAACTCCGTGAACCGGATCGCCGACTTCATGATCCGCCACTTCGACTTCAGCCGAACGCTCACCTGAGGGAGGGAAAGATGCGACACCTGACACTGGCCGCGGCGCTTGCGCTGGCCCTGCCCGCCCATGCGGCGGGGCTGGGCGACGACGGGCTGCACAAGCCCGACTGGCTGCGAGACACCTTCAAGGACCTGCGCGAGGATCTGGCCGAGGCCAATGCCGAGGGCCGGCGCCTCATGGTCATCTTCGAGCAGCGCGGCTGCATCTACTGCACGAAGATGCACGAGGAGGTCTTTCCCGACCCGGAGGTCGACGCGCTGATCCGCGCACATTACTTCGTCGTCCAGATGAACCTGTTCGGCGACACCGCGGTGACCGACTTCGACGGCGCGACCCTGACCGAGAAGGAGGCGGCGCGGAAATGGGGCATCATGTTCACCCCCACGCTGATGTTCTTCCCCGAGACGGTTCCCGAAGGCACGGATGCCGCGAAGGCCGCCGTGGCCGCCATGCCGGGCGCCTTCGGCACCGGCACGACCTCGGCGCTGCTTACGTGGGTGCGGGACCACGGCTACGAGAGCGGCGAGCACTTCCAGAAATTCGTGGCCTCGCGGATGAACCCGTCCAACTGACTCGCAAATCTATGCAAGAATTGTAATATCTTTATTGCACGACGTGACATCCCGACGTATCGTTCGAGTCGGAGGAGCTCAGGGAGGACAGCATGAGGCACCAGTATCTGCTGGGGATTGTGACGGCATGCCTGGCGGTGCCGGCGCTGGCCGAGATCGGCCCCGGCGAGGTGACGTTCGAGCACGGCGCGCTGCCCGTGTCGCTGACGGGCGCGCCGGGTGACCCGGCGGTGGGCGCCAAGGTGATGGCCACCCGTCCGCAGGGCAACTGCGTGGCCTGCCACCAGATCCCGCCCATGGTCGACGTGCAGTTCCACGGCGATGTCGGCCCCTCGCTTGCCGGGGTCGCCAGCCGCTACACCGAGGCGCAGCTGCGCGGGATCGTGGCGAACGCCAAGATGACCTTCGAAGGGTCGGTCATGCCGGCCTTCTACAAGAACGCGGGCTACATCCGGCCGGGCGACGGCTACACGTCCAAGCCCGCCCCCGCGGAGCTGCCGCCGATCCTGACCGCGCAACAGATCGAGGATGTCGTCGCCTATCTCCTGACGCTGAAAGAGTGACCGGAGAGGCTTGAGGGAGGAAAAGGACATGAGGCTTTCCAGACGAGAGACCCTGGCGCTGGGACTGGGCGGCCTTGCCGCCATGGCCCTGCCGATGCCGGCATTGGCGGCGGCCGACGATGCCATTGCCGCCTTCACCGGCGGTGCCACGATCGGCACCGGCGGCATCACGCTGACCGCGCCCGAGATCGCCGAGAACGGCAACACCGTCCCGGTCACGGTCGATGCGCCCGGAGCGGCGGCGATCATGCTGGTCGCGACCGGCAACCCGGAACCGGCGGTCGCGACCTTCACCTTCGGGCCGGCCGCCGGCTCGCAGATGGCCGCCACCCGGATCCGCCTCGCCAAGACGCAGGACGTGGTCGCCGTGGCGAGGATGCCCGACGGCAGCTTCGTTCAGACGAGCGCAACGGTGAAGGTCACCATCGGCGGCTGCGGCGGCTGAGACAGGGAGACGAGAGACATGGCCAAGGATGCAAAACCCCGCGTGAAGGTGCCCAAGACCGCCAGCCCCGGCGAGGTCGTCACGCTCAAGACGCTCATCAGCCACCAGATGGAGAGCGGCCAGCGCAAGGACCCCGACGGCAACCTGATCCCGCGCTCGATCATCAACCGCTTCACCTGCGATTTCAACGGGGTGAACGTGATCGATGTGAAGATCGAGCCCGCCGTCTCGACCAACCCCTACTTCGAATTCGACGCGAAGGTGGATGCCTCGGGCGAGTTCAAGTTCACATGGTACGACGACGACGGCTCGGTCTACGAGGACACGAAACCGATCGAGGTCGCCTGACACCAAGGCCCGGTCGTCCGCGGGGAGGCGGGCGGCCCCACTCAGGGAGGAACCGCCACATGAGTCTGCGCCTGCGCAGCCCGCTTCTTGCCGCCATCCTTGCCCTCACCACCGGGCCGGCGCTGGCGGACCCGCACCCCGACGCCGAGCTTGTCATCAACGGCGAGATCGAGCTTGCGACCCGCGCCCCGGCGCCCGACCACCTGAAGGAGGTGTTCGACACAGTCTATTCCGGCTGGCTGTTCCGCACCGACGAGACCCGCGCGCTGGAAATGGACGATTTCGACAACCCCGCGATGGTCTTCGCCGACATGGGGGTGGATCTCTGGAACGCCGTGGACGGCAGCGAGGGCAAGTCCTGCGCCTCGTGCCACGAGGGGATCGAGAGCATGAAGGGCGTGCGCGCCTCGATGCCGAAGGTCAACCCCGCCGGCAATGACCTGTGGTCGGTCGAGAACTTCATCAACACCTGCCGGACCGAGCGAATGGGCGCCGAGGCCTGGAAATGGAACTCGTCCGAGATGAAGCAGATGACCTCGGCCATCTCGCTGCAATCGCGCGGAATGCCGATCTCGGTGAAGATCGACGGACCCGCGGAGCCCTACTGGGAGCAGGGCAAGGAGATCTACTACACCCGCTACGGCCAGCTCGAACTCGCCTGCGCCTCGTGCCACGAGTTGAACATGGGCAAGATGATCCGCGCCGACCACCTGAGCCAGGGCCAGATCAACGGCTTCCCGACCTACCGTCTCGCCGATGCCGGGATCGTCTCGATCCACCAGCGCTTCTCGGGCTGCATCCGCGACACCCGCGGCGAGCCGTTCGAGGCAGGCTCGCCCGAGTTCCGCGCATTGGAGCTTTACGTCGCCTCGCGCGGCATGACGCTGCCCGTCGAGGGTCTGGCGGTCCGCCAGTAAGTCCTTCCGGCGCGCGGCCCCCGCGCGCCCATCCCCTTCCGGCCGATCCCCGGCGCGTCGCCTGACGCGACCGAAGGCGGCTGCCCGCAAAGGACGATCCGACGATGATTTCGCGCCGCGAGTTCCTTCAGGCCAGCATGGCCGCCTCGGTGATCTGGGGCGCCTCGGGCATCAGCCGCTGGTCGCGCCTGGCCGCGCAGCAGGCGCTGACCCAGGACCAGCTGCTGCAGTTCGAGGATTTCGGCAACCTGACGCTGATCCATATCACCGACATCCATGCCCAGCTGAAGCCCATCTGGTTCCGCGAACCCGAGATCAACCTTGGCGTGGGCGAGGCCAAGGGCCGGCCGCCGCACGTCACGGGGGCGGATTTCCTGAAGCTCTACGGCCTGAAGCCCGGCAGCCCCGAGGCCTATGCGCTGACCCATCTGGATTTCGAGGCTCTGGGCAAGACCTACGGCCGCATGGGCGGGATGGACCGGATCGCGACCGTCGTGAAGGCGATCCGCGCCGCGCGGCCCGAGGCTCTGCTGCTCGATGGCGGAGACACCTGGCACGGCTCGATGACCTCGCTGCTCACCAGGGGGCAGGACATGGTCAACGCGATGAACGCGCTCAAGGTCGATGCCATGACCTCGCACTGGGAATGGACGCTGGGCACCGAGCGGGTGAAGGAGATCGTCGACGCCCTGCCCTTCCCCTTCCTCGGCGCCAACATCTTCGACAAGGAATGGGACGAGCCCGCCTTCCCGCCCTACGAGATCTTCGAACGCGGTGGTTTGCAGGTGGCCGTGATCGGGCAGGCCTTCCCCTACATGCCGATTGCCAACCCCGGCTGGATGTTTCCCGAATATTCGTTCGGCGTCCGCGAGGAGCGGATGCAGGAGATGGTGGACGAGGTGCGCGAGAAGGGCGTGGATCTCGTCGTCTGCCTGTCGCACAACGGCTTCGACGTGGACCGCAAGATGGCCTCGCGGGTCAAGGGGATCGACGTCATCCTGTCCGGGCACACCCACGACGCGCTGCCCGAGCCCGTTCTGGTGGGCGAGACGATCCTGATCGCCTCGGGCTCGCACGGGAAATTCGTGAGCCGGGTCGATCTCGACGTGCGCGACGGGCAGATGATGGGCTTCCGTCACAAGCTGATCCCGATCTTCTCGGACGTGATCGCGCCCGATGCCGAGATGGCGGCCCTTGTCGATGGCGAGCGCGCACCCTTCGAGGCGCAGCTTTCCGAGGAACTGGCCCGCACCGAAAGCCTCCTCTACCGCCGGGGCAACTTCAACGGCACCTGGGACGACCTCATCTGCCAGGCGATGCTCTCCGAGCGCGATGCCGAGATCGCCATGTCGCCGGGCGTCCGCTGGGGTCCCAGCGTCATGCCCGGCGAGCCGATCCGGCGCGAGGACCTTATGTCGGCCACCTCGATGACCTACGGCGCCTGTTACCGCAACCAGATGACGGGTGAATTCCTCAAGACCGTGCTCGAGGACGTAGCCGACAACATCTTCAACCCCGATCCCTATTACCAGCAGGGCGGCGACATGGTTCGCGTCGGAGGCCTCGGCTACCGCATCGACATCTCGCAGCCGATCGGCAGCCGGATCTCAGAGATGACGCTGCTGCGCACCGGCGAGGCGATCGATCCTGCCCGCAGCTACACGGTCGCCGGCTGGGCCTCGGTCAACGAGGGGACCGAGGGGCCGCAGATCTGGGACGTGGTCGAAAGCCACCTGAAGAAGATCGGCACGGTGCGGCTGGAGCCGAACAGCTCCGTCACCATCACCGGCGCCTGAGACGAGAGGACCGCCATGACCGACAAGATGAAGAAGGGCACGACCCGCCGCGGCTTTCTGGCCGGGGCCGCCGCCGGAGGCGCGCTGGCCGCCACCGCCGCCCGCGCGGGCGAACCCGACCCGCTGATCACCGAAGTGCAGCCCTGGGCGCAGTCGCTGGGCGACGGGGTGGATGCCACGCCCTACGGGATGCCGATCCACTTCGAATCCCATGTCGTGCGGCGCAACGTGGAATGGCTGACCGCCGACACGATCAGCTCGGTCAACTTCACCCCGATCCACGAGCTTGACGGCACGATCACTCCGCAGGGCTGCGCCTTCGAGCGCCACCACGCGGGCGCCATCGAACTGGCCAAGCCCGATTGGCGGCTGATGATCCACGGGCTTGTCGAACGACCGTTCGTTTTCACCTACGATGACCTGATCCGCTTCCCGCGCGAGAACCACACCTATTTCCTCGAATGCGCAGCGAACAGCGGGATGGAATGGGCGGGCGCGCAGCTGAACGGCTGCCAGTTCACGCACGGCATGATCCACAACATGGAATATACCGGGGTGCCGCTGCGCACCCTGCTGGCCGAAGCCGGGGTGAAGCCGGAAGGCAAATGGGTGCTGGTGGAGGGTGCGGACGCCTCGTCGATGAGCCGGTCGATCCCGATCGAGAAGGCGCTCGATGACGTGCTGGTGGCCTTCAAGGCCAATGGCGAGGCGCTGCGCAAGGAACACGGCTATCCCGTCCGGCTGGTGGTGCCGGGCTGGGAGGGCAACATGTGGGTCAAGTGGCTGCGCCGCGTCGAGGTGGGCGACCAGCCCTGGGAGCACCGCGAGGAGACCTCGAAATACACCGACACGATGGCCAACGGCCGCTCGCGCCGCTGGACCTGGGAGATGGACGCGAAGTCGATCATCACGAGCCCCAGCCCGCAGGCGCCGATCACCCATGGCCCCGGCCCCACGGTGATCTCGGGCCTCGCCTGGTCGGGACGCGGCTCGATCCGCGAGGTGCATGTCTCGCTCGATGGCGGGAAGAACTGGCAGCAGGCGCGCCTGTCGGGCGCCTCGCACGACAAGGCGCTGCACCGCTTCTATCACGAGTTCGACTGGGACGGATCGGAGCTTCTGCTGCAGTCCCGCGCGGTGGACAGCACGGGCTATGTCCAGCCAACGAAGGACCAGCTGCGTGCCGTCCGCGGGGTCAACTCGGTCTATCACAACAACGGCATCCACACCTGGTGGGTGAAGCCGAACGGAGAAGCCGAAAATGTCGAGATTTCCTGAGCTTCTGATTGCCGCCCTGCTGGCGGCCGGCCCGGTCGCGGCGGCCGAGGGCACGGGCCTCGGCCGGCTCGCCCTGCCCGAGGAGGTGGCCGCCTGGGATCTCGACATACGGCCCGACGGGCTCGGGCTGCCCGAAGGGTCGGGCGACGTGGCCACCGGCGAGGAGTTGTTCTCGGAACGCTGTGCCGTCTGCCACGGCGAGTTCGGCGAAGGGGTGGACAACTGGCCGAAACTCGCCGGCGGCCAGGGCACGCTGGACCAGGCCGATCCGCAGAAGACCATCGGCAGCTACTGGCCCTACCTGTCGACGGCGTGGGACTATGTCCACCGCGCCATGCCCTTCGGCAACGCGCGCAGCCTGACCGTGGACGAAACCTATGCCATCGTGGCCTATCTCCTTTACAACAACGATCTCGTGGACGAGGACTTCATCCTGTCGCGGGAGAACTTCCTGTCGGTGCAGATGCCGAATGCCGACGGCTTCTTCCTCGACGACCGGGCCACTTCCGAGATCCCGGCCTTCAGCAAGCCGCCCTGCATGACGGACTGCAAGACCGACGTGAAGATCACCATGCACGCGACCGTGCTGGACGTGACACCCGACGACGCGACCGACTGATGCGGGCCGATCGCGCATCCCTCGGCTCCCTGCGGAAGGAGCGCCGGCCATGCGGCTGAGCCGGCGCGTCCTGCTGTCTGGTGCACTGTCCGCGCTTGCCGCTCCGGCCGTGCTCGGGCGGGGGCGGGCGCGCGTGGCGGTAGTGGGTGGCGGCGCCGGCGGGGCGACCGTTGCGCGTCATCTGGCGGCCGGCGGGGCCGGCACGCTCGACGTGACCCTGATCGAGCCGAACCCGGTCTATCACACCTGCTTCTTCTCGAACCTTCACCTGGGGGGCCTGCGCCCCTTCGAGAGCCTCGCGCACCGATACGACCGGCTGAAGGCCGCCGGGGTGACCGTGGTGGCAGACAGCGCGGTCGCCGTCGACCGGGCGCAGCGTCGCCTTGCGCTTGCCGGCGGCGAGCGCCTGTCGTGGGACCGGCTGGTCCTGTCGCCCGGCATCGACTTCGTCGAGGGCAGCGTCCCGGGCTGGACGCTGGCCGAGGCCGAGCGCATGCCGCATGCCTACAAGGCGGGGCTGCAGACGCAACGGCTGCGGGCGCAGGTCGATGCCATGCGCGAGGGCGGAACCGTCTGCATCGTGGCCCCGCCCAACCCCTATCGCTGCCCGCCCGGACCCTACGAGCGCGCCTCGATGATCGCGCACCGGCTTTCGCAGGTGAACCCCACTGCGAAGATCCTGCTGCTCGACCCGAAGGAGAGCTATTCCAAGCAGGCGCTGTTCGAGGAAGGCTGGCAGGCGCATTACCCGAACATGATCGAGCGCCTCGGCCCGGAAATGGGCGGCGGCGCCGTCGAGGTCCGGCCCGACCGGATGGAGGTCGTCATCGACGGCGAGGCCGAGGCGGTGGATGTCTGCAACGTGATCCCCGCGCAGGTCGCGGGCAGGATCGCGGCCGCGGCGGGGCTGGTGGACGACACCGGCTGGGTGCCGATCGACCCGGCGTCCATGGCGTCGCTTGCCGATCCCGCCGTGTTCGTGCTGGGCGATGCGGCGGCGCAGGGCGACATGCCGAAGTCGGCCTCTTCGGCGAACAGCCAGGCGAAGGTGGTGGCGATGATCCTCCTTGGCCAATTGGCCGGCGCGCCCGTGGAGCCGGTCCGCTACGCGAACACCTGCTGGTCGCTGATCGCGCCGGAGGATGGCGTGAAGGTCGGCGGCAGCTACGAGCCTCGGCCGGAGAAGATCACCAGCGTGGACAGGTTCGTCAGCCAGACCGGCGAGAACCGGGCCACGCGACTTGCCACCTGGCAGCAGAGCCTCGGCTGGTATGCCGGCATCACGGCCGACATGTTCGGCTGACCCCGCCCGCGGCGAAGGCCCCCGCGCCTTCCGCCGCGCCCCGGATCGGAAAGGAAACGACGCGATGATCCTTACCCGCAGAACCTTCCTTGCCGCGGCTGCCGCGGGCCTTGCGATGCCGCAGCGGCTGTGGTCCGCGATGCGGCTGGAATCCGGCACGTTCAGGCTCGACACGCTGTCCGACGGCCATCTGGTGCTGCCGTCGAGCTTCCTGTTTGGCGGCCTGCCGGAGGAGGAGCTTCGCCCCATCCTCGCGCGCCACGCCATCTCGGGACCGTCGCAGCAGGTGCCCTGCAACGTCACCCTTCTGCGGGACGGGACGCATACGGTCCTGTTCGACGTGGGCTCGGGGCCCGACTTCATGCCGACCGCCGGCCGGCTGTCCGAGGCGCTCTCGGCGCTCGAGGTCGCGCCCGAGGACGTCACCCACGTCGTCTTCACCCACGGCCATCCCGATCACCTCTGGGGGCTGCTCGACGAGTTCGACGAGCCGGTCTTCTCCGGGGCGCAGCACATGATGGGCCGGGCAGAGTTCGACTACTGGACGGACCCGGACACCGCATCCACCATCGGCGAGGCCAGACAGAGCTTCGCCGCCGGGGCGAAGCGGCGGCTGGAGGCCATGGCCGACCGCATCGCCCTGTTCGAGGACGGGGCAGCGGTGCTGCCCGGCGTCACCGCGCGCCTCACCGCGGGACACACGCCCGGTCACATGGCCTTCGTCATCGACGCGCCGGATCCGGTGATGCTGGCGGGCGATGCGATCGGCAACGCCCATGTCGGGTTCGAGCGGCCGGACTGGCCCGTGCCGTCCGATCAGGACCCCGAGCTGGGGGCAAGGACGCGGGCGGGTCTCCTCGACCAGATCACGGCCGACCGGATGGTGCTGATCGGCTTCCACCTGCCCGAGGGCGGCATCGGGCGAACCGAGCGGCATGCCGGAGGCTACCGGTTCCTGACTGCCTGATCACGCCACCGCCGGACGCCGCGCCTGATCGACCACGAGGTCTGTCAGGACCGCCCCGATCCACATGCACAGAAGCGCAAGCCACGCCGTGGCGACGAAGATCGAGGTGCCGGACACCCCGGCCCCGATGGCGCAGCCCCCCGCCAGCATCGCGCCGAACCCCATGAGCACGGCGCCGATCATCGCCCGCCGCATCGCGGGTGCACCGTCGAAGCCCTGGAACTGCAGCTCGCGCGCCGCCGCCGCCGCGAGGAACGCCCCGAGGAACACCCCCGGCACCAGCCCGATGTCGAAGCCGAACTCGGGCTGCGGCACGAGGAAGAACATCAGCGTGTTGGCCGAAGGCCCGCTGAAGGTCGCCGATGTGACCGACACCGGCTCGAAGCTGACCTGCGCGAGGCTGTAGGTCAGCACCCAGCCCAGTGCCGCCGCAAATCCCACGCCCGAGGCGAAGACCAGCGTCGAGGCGCCGATCCGGTTCCTGCGCGCCAGCCACAGCGCGAAGGCCGCAAGCCCCAGCCCGAGGACCAGCCCGGCCTGCTGCGGCACTCCCAGCGCCTCCAGCAGATCGACATTGCGGCCGTCCGGCGTCACCCAGAGCCGCGCCAGCCGGTCGCGCAGCGGCGACAGCCAGCCATGCAGCGACATCTGCGCCACCACCGCGAAGATGAGCCCCGCCACCACCGAGCGCAGGTTCCCCGTCGCCGCCAGCACCAGCAGCCGCCCCGAGCAGCCGCGCGCCAGAACCATGCCCACGCCGAACAGCAGGCCGCCGATGATCGCACCCGACCACGAGCCGGTCACCGCCATCATGCGCGCCTCCTCCTCGCGGAAGAAGCCGAGCATCTGCGCGGCCTGCACCCAGACCATGGCGGTCGAGAAGGTCAGAAGCCACACCGCCATGCGCTGCCCGAATTCCCCACGCGCGAACTCCACCGTGGCGGCGCGCAGGCAGAAGGCCGAGCGCTGCGCGGCGATGCCGAAGACAAGGCCGGTCAGCAGTCCGAACAGGGCCGAGGCGCGCGCCTCTCCCACGAGATCCACGAACGGGACGACATCCATGGGCACCCTCCGCCTGCCATCCGCGCAAGGCTATACCGGTCCGCGGGGCAAGGGGTTGATCTGCATCACGGGCCCGCTTGGCGGATCCGCGGCCCGGGCCTGCGGCGGACCGGGAAGCGGGCTTCCGCTTCTTCCCGGTTTGACCATCCGCGGCCCCGCGCTAAGCTTTCGTCCGGACCACGAGGCGAGGCGGATCATGGACATACTGGCACGCGCGACGGCCCTCGTCGGCGGGGCGATGGTGCTGCTGAGAAGAACCGGCGCGCCGGGGACACAGGCGGTCGGCGAAGCGCCGCAGATCCCGGCCGCGAAAAAGCAGGGCATCATGACGCTGAAGATGCCGACGGCGCAGGGCTGGGCGCCGGGTCAGGTCCCGCGCGCGGCGGCCGGCCTCCGGGTTGCGCCCTTCGCCACGGGCCTGAACCATCCGCGCTGGATCGAGGTCCTGCCGGGCGGCGATGTGCTGGTGGCCGAGGCGCTGCAGCAGGCGACGCCGCCGAAGAACCTGCTCGACCGCGTCACGCAGGCCACGATGCGGCGGGCGAAGGCGCTGGGGACCAGCCCCAACCGCATCACCCTGCTGCGCGACCGCGACGGCGACGGCGCGGCAGAGGTGCGCGAGGTCTTTCTCGAAGGCCAGAACCAGCCGTTCGGAATGGTGCTGGCGGACGGCACCTTCTACGTCGGCAACACTGACGGCATCGTGGCCTTCGACTTCGACGCCACTGCCGTGCGGCCGGTGGGACCGGGGCGAAGGCTGGTGGAGTTCAAGCCCGGCGGGCACTGGACACGCAGCCTGCTGCTGTCGCCCGACCGCAGGAGGCTCTATGCCGGCGTGGGTTCGCTCAGCAACATCGGCGACGAGGGCATGGCGGCCGAGGAAGGCCGCGCGGCGATCTGGGAGCTGGACCTTGAGACAGGCAAGGCAAGGATCTTCGCCTCGGGCCTGCGCAATCCCGTCGGCATGGCGTGGGAGCCCGGGACCGGGACCCTCTGGACCGTCGTGAACGAGCGCGACGGGCTGGGGGATGAGACCCCGCCCGACTACCTGACCTCGGTACGCGAGGGCGGCTTCTACGGCTGGCCCTATTGCTACTGGAACCGGATCGTGGACGACCGGGTGCGGCAGGATCCCGACCTCGTGGCGCAGGCGATCACGCCGGACTATGCGCTTGGCGGGCATACCGCCTCGCTCGGGCTGTGCTGGATGCCTGCGGGCACGCTGCCGGGCTTCCCGGACGGGATGGTGATCGGACAGCACGGCTCGTGGAACCGCTCCATCCTCAGCGGATACAGGGTGATCTTCGTGCCCTTCGAGGCCGGGCGTCCCGCCGGCCCGCCGCGAGACATCCTGTGGGGCTTCCTGTCCACGGACGAAAGGACCGCATTCGGTCGTCCGGTGGGCGTCGCCATCGGCCCGGACCGCAGGTCCCTTCTGGTGGCCGATGACGTGGGCGACGTGATCTGGCGCGTCACCGCAGCCTGACGGAGCCGTGAGCGCCCGCCTGCCCTTTCGCGGTTGCGGGACGCGACCCTACGTCCCGTTCAGCGCAGGCTCCGCGCCGTCGTAGGATGCGCCGGACAAGCTCGGCACGCCGCGGAGCCGACGCCATGATCCCAGGGCGCCGGCGTCGTGGCTGCGGTCGAGACCGGCAAGGAACCTGCAGATGAGCGACGTGGCCATTTCCGACCTCTCCCCCCGCCCCCGGCGCGTCTTCATGCTGGGGGCGACCGGCACGATCGGCCGGGCCACCGTGGCGGCCCTGCTCGGGAAGGGGCACGAGGTCGTCTGCTTCCTGCGGCCCCGCAACGCCGGCAGCCGCAGCAACCTGCCCGACGGCGCCATCCTGCGCTACGGCGACGTGACCGATCCGCTCTCGCTCGACCGCGACGGCTTCCGGGGCGAGCGCTTCGATGTGCTGGTGTCCTGCCTTGCCTCGCGCACGGGCGTGCCGCGCGACGCCTGGGCGATCGATCACCGGGCACACAGCGACGCCCTCGCCGCGGCCCGCAGGGCCGGCGTCACCGAGGTGGTGCTGCTTTCGGCGATCTGCGTCCAGAAGCCGCTTCTCGCCTTCCAGCAGGCCAAGCTCGCCTTCGAGAAGGAGCTGATCGAGTCGGGCCTCACGTATTCCATCGTGCGGCCCACGGCCTTCTTCAAGTCGCTCTCGGGCCAGGTGGAGCGTGTCCGGCAGGGCAAGCCGTTCCTTCTGTTCGGCGATGGCACCCTGACCGCCTGCAAGCCGATCAGCGACGGCGACCTTGGCCGATACATCGCCGAGTGCCTCGACGCTCCGGGCCGCCGGAACCGGATCCTGCCGATCGGCGGTCCGGGCGCAGCGATCACCCCCCGCCAGCAGGGCGAGGACCTGTTCCGTCTCCTCGGCCGCGATCCGAAGTTCCGGCAGGTGCCGGTCGCGCTGCTCGACACCATCATCGCGGTGCTCGACACCCTGGGGCGGGTGGTGCCGAAGCTGCGGGACAAGGCGGAGCTGGCGCGGATCGGCCGCTACTACGCGACGGAATCCATGCTGGTCCTCGACCCCGCGACAGGGCGCTACGATGCCGACGCGACACCCTCGGCCGGAAGCGAGACGCTGCACGAGTTCTACGCCCGCCTGATCCGAGGCGAGGCCTCGGTGGATCTCGGGGAGCACGCGGTGTTCTGATCCGCAGGCCTGAGCCTTGGCCCAGACACCGGACTCCCGGATTTCACAGCCGGAAGAGGACGGTCTTCGGCGAGCGCCATGGCCGGGAAGAAGATCTAGGGGCACCTGTCGTATCGGGCGGCGACGCGCCGCCAGTCCTTGGGGCGGCCGAACATGATCTCGATGCGGTTGCGCCGCCGGTCGTATTTCACGGCTATCCTGCGGGACTTCCGGCCGGGGAGCCCTTCACCCCTGTCTTCCAATGCGTCTCGTAGGTCGTCAGGCCGCCAACCGGAGGATGTCACGTGCCTGCTGCCAGGTTGCGACGGGGCGTTCGTGCTTCCCGCAAAGCTCCACCACACGGCGGACCAGCGCCGCATTGGACGGCGCGAGCCGGTCCTTGTCGAGGCGCACGTTGTCCTCGAGGCCGGTGCGGGCATGACCGCCCGAAGCGACTGCCCATTCGTTGACGACGATCTGGTGGGCGCCGATACCGGCCGCACACCATGGCGCATCGGGACCGAAGAGCCGGTGGACCGTGTGGACGTAGAACTCGAAGACCTCGCGGTCGACCGGCATCGCGTTCCTCACGCCCATCACGAACTGCACGTAGGGCGTTGCCCGGATCCGGCCGTCGCCGTGCATCCGTGCCGCCTGAAAGATATGGCTGAGGTCGAACGCCTCGATCTCGGGCTTCACGTCATACCTGATCATTTCGGCGGCCAGCCAGTCGACCAGATCGGGCGGGTTCTCGTAGACGCGGGTCGGGAAATTGTTCGACCCGACCGAGAGCGACGCCATGTCGGGGCCGAGCGGCAGCATGGCGCCACGCTCGCGACCGGCGCCGGACCGCCCGCCCGTGGAAAGCTGCACGATCATGCCGGGACAATGCCGCTCGATCCCTTCCTTCAATCGCGCGAACCTTTCGGGATCGCTGGTCGGCCTGCCCTTGTCGTCTCGCACATGACAATGGGCGATGGCGGCCCCCGCCTCGAAGGCTTCCTGTGTCGACTCGATCTGCTCGGAGATCGTGATCGGAACGGCCGGGTTGTTGGCCCTGGTCGGAAGCGACCCGGTGATGGCCACACAGATGATGCACGGTTTCATGGCTTACCCTCGGATTTTGTGCTGTGGTTTGCGGGTGGTGGGCTGTCGGGGCCCATGCGGTGCGGTGCAGGGTCGGCACGGCCGGAGGCCTTGAGGAAATCCCGCAGAACGGCGTTGAACGCCGCCGCGGATTCGAGGTTCAGGAGATGTCGGCCCGGCAGCGCGGCATGGTGTCCGTCCTGCACGGCGCGGGCGATCGCCTCCAGATCGGCGGGGGGACAGACCGGATCGTCTGCGCCGGAGATCGCAAGAAGCGGAGCCGCTATCTCGGCCAGCCGCTCCCGCAGATCCGCCCCGGCAAGAGCCGCGCAGCACCCGGCATAGCCAGCGACCGGCGTCGCGGCGAAACCGTCCAGGATCGCACCCACGGCGGCGGGGCGGGCCGCACGAAAAGCCGGAGTGAACCAGCGCTCGCCCGTCGCGGCAACGAGGCCTCTCAGGCCGTTCGCTTCCACTTCGGCCCTGCGGGCGTTCCAGCTTTCGGCAGTTCCGATCCGGGCCGCCGTGGCGCATGCAACGACCCGGTCAAACCGATCCCCGGCGTGGATGGCCAGCCATTGCGCGGTCAGTCCGCCGATGGACAGGCCACAGATATGCGCCCGCGCAATGCCAAGCGCGTCCATCAGCGCGATCACGTCTCTGCCAAGATCGGCCAGGCTGTAGGGGGGCGTCGGCGTGCCGGACTTGCCATGCCCGCGGCGGTCATAGCGAAGGATGCGGAAATCCTCCGAGAGATCCGCGACCTGCGCGTCCCACATGTGCAGGTCGGTGCCGAGCGAATTGCAGAATACCAGCCAGGGCCTGGCCGCGGCGGCCCCGTCGATGCGGTAGTGAAGGTGGTGGGTCGGAATGTGCAGATCGGGCATCACGGGCTCTCCGCAGGGGAGCGGCGGGCGGCAAGGCCGCGCGCCGCCCGAAAGGTCTTGATCAGGTGGCGGCAAGCTGCACGGCGACGCGAGGGCGGCTGTTGCTCAGCGCGAAGACCAGCATCGCGAGGGTCGAGATGACCGCCGGAAGGGCGAAGATCAGGAAGTTCTGGCCCAGCGGAAGCTCCTGAGCCAGCAAGACTCCCCCCAGCGTCGGCCCGACGATCGCGCCGATCCGCCCCACGCCCGAGGCCCATCCCAGCCCGGTCGAGCGCACCGACAGGTCGTAGAGTTGTGCGACGCTCGCATAGAGCAGGATCTGCGTGCCGATCGTGGTGGCGCCGGCGATGAAGACCAGCGCGAACAGCAGCCCCGGCGCCGGGTTTGCCCCGATCAGCGCGATGGCTACCGCGGCCGCCGCGAAGAAGCCGACGACGATCCTGGGCAGCCCGAACCGGTCTCCCAGCCGGCCGCCGAGGATCGCCCCCGCCATGCCGCCGAAGTTCAGCGAAAAGAGCGACAGAAGGCTCGCCCGCTCGGCATAGCCGGCCTCTTGCAGCACCTTGGGCAGCCACGAGGACAGCAGGTAGACCAGAAGCAGGCAGCAGAAGAACGACAGCCACAGCATCAGCGTGCGCAGCGTGCGGCCGTGGCGGAACAACTCCGCGACGGAGGCCGAGGTGCCGCGGGCCTCGGGAAAGACCAGCCGGTCATCGGCCGCCAGCGGCATGTCGCTGATCCGGGCGAAGACACGCTTCGCCTCGTCCTGCTTGCCCTGCCGGATCAGGAAGCCCAGCGATTCCGGCAGTTTCCACAGGATCAGCGGCAGCAGGACCAGCGGGATGGCCGCGATGAAGAACATCGGCTGCCAGCCGAAGCCGGGGATGATGCCGATGCCCAGACCGGCCGCGACCATGCCGCCTATCGAATAGCCCGAGAACATCAGCGCAACCATCGTGCCGCGCAGGCGCTTCGGCGCATATTCGTTCATCAGCGCCACGGCATTCGGCATCAGCCCGCCGCAGCCCAGCCCGGCGATGAAGCGGAAGATCTTGAACTGCTCGGGCGAGGTGGCGAAGCCCGTCAGCAGGGTCGCGGTGGTGAACAGCACGAAGCTGATCGCCACGCCCTTCTTGCGGCCGATCCGGTCGGCCAGCGGCCCGAGGATCAGCGCCCCGAACATCATCCCGAAGAGCGCCCAGGCCTGCAGCGCGCCCGCCTGCGGCTTGGTCAGGCCCCACTCCGAGATCAGCGTCGGCAGCACGGTTCCGGCCACGAACACGTCATAGCCATCGACCACCAGCAGCGTGCCGCAGAGACCCACCACCATCCATTGAAACCGCCCGAACGGGCCATGTTCCATCGCCTCGCTCACGTCGATCGTGCGCATTCCTGTCTCCTCCCGGTTGTGATGATTGCGTGAAGCCCGGTCAGCCCGTGTCGCCTCCCGCGACGGGCAGAACGGTTGCGGTGATGTAGGAGGCCTCGTCCGAGGCCAGGAAAAGGATCGGCGCCGCCTGTTCCTCGATGGTGCCGTAGCGTTTCATCAAGGCCGACTGCTTCACCTGCTCGACCACCTCGGCCATCCATTGCCGTTCGGCGTCACTGTCGCCGCTGGCATTGCGCGGAACGCGGCGGGGCGGCGCTTCCGTGCCACCGGGCGCGGTGGCCACGACGCGGATGTTGTGGGGCGCCATCTCCATCGCCAGCGACTGCGTGATGGCGTTGACGCCCCCCTTGGCTGCCGAATAGGGCACGCGGTGAATGCCGCGCGTGGCGTTCGAGGACACGTTGACGATGGTGCCACCGCCGCGCGCCCGCAGATGCGGCAGGACGGCGTGGCAACAGTAGAGCGTCGGCATCAGCGAGCGGCGGATCTCGGCGTCGATCTGGGCCGGCTCGAACTCGGCGAAGGGCCGCATCCGGATCGCGCCGCCGACGTTGTTGATCAGGATGTCGATGCCGCCGAAGGTCTCGACGGCCTGACGCATGGCGGCATCGGCGCCGTCCCATGTTTCGAGATCGGCGTTGCAGGCGGCGGCATTCTGCCCGGCTTCCGCCGCGACCTCGGCCACGAAATCGGCCCGGTCCACGAAAAGGACCTTGCCGCCCTCGGCCGCCGCCCGCAGGGCCACGGCGCGGCCGATGCCCTGCGCGGCCCCGGTCACGACAAGCACCTTGCCGGCAAAGCGCCCGGTGAAGACGGCGCCGGTCATGCGATGGCCTTCAGGGGCGCGTTGGGGGTGAACTTCTCGTAGTGGAAGCTCGCTGCCTTGACGCCGGTCTCGTCCAGATAGCGGCGGACGGCATCGACCATTGGCGGGGGACCGCAGAGATAGATGTCCGCCTCTCCGGTGGCCAGCATGTCCCCGGGCATGTGCTGCGTCACCCAGCCCTTGCGCGGGTGGTCCGAGGTTTCCTCGGCCACCACGGTGGCAAAGGTAAAGTTCGGCAGGCGGCGGGTGTAAGCCGCGATCCGGTCCACCAGAATCAGGTCCAGATCGCGCGTCACGCCATAGATCAGGTGGATCTGGCGGCGCGAGCCGGCCCGGGCGAGGACCTCCAGCATGGACAGGAAGGGCGCAAGCCCGGTGCCGCCGGCAAGGAACAGGAGCGGGCCGTCGCCGTCGCGCAGGTAGAAGCTGCCCATCGGCCCGGTCAGGGTCAGCCGGTCGCCCGGCTTCGCCCGCGCGAGCCAGTTCCCCATCACCCCGCCGGGGATCTTCTTGATCAGGAAGCCCAGCGTGCGCTCGCCCGGCCCCGTGCTGAAGGAATAGGACCGGCACGCGCCGCTGCCCGGCACGTCGATGCCGACATACTGCCCCGGCAGGAAGGCCGGTGCCTCTGCCCCTTCATCGGTCGCGAGTTCCAGCACCACCGCCGCGTCGTGGTGCGGCTCGATCCGGGAGACGGTGGCCGCGAAGGACTGCTGGCCGGTCTTGCAGGCGAGCGACGTGGTCGGGACCGACAGCACGCAGTCGGAGGACGGCACCATCTGGCAGGTCAGCACCAGCCCCTCGGCCGCCTCGTCCCCGGTCAGGGCGTCGTCGATGTAATCCTCGCCCAGGTCATAGGCGCCGCTTTCCGCGCGGCACTTGCAGGTGCCGCAGACGCCGTCGGAGCAGTCCATCGGCAGGTTGATCCTGTTGCGGAAGGCGGCGTCGAGAACCTTCTCGCCCGGCTTGCAATCGACGAAGCGGGTCACCCCGTCCTCGAAATTCAGTGCGATCCGATAGCACATGGTCGCTTCCTCCTTGCGGTTGTGCCGAGGGGGGAGGTCAGACGTGATAGACGTCGATGACCTGGCGGATGTAGTCGTTCTTCAGGACGATCTTCTTGGCCGCGATCAGCAGGCCGGCGCCGTCCCGGCGCAGGGTGACGAACATGGTTCCGAAGAACTGGTCCGTGACCTGATAGCGGTGGTTGAGCGTGTGGAAGTTGTAGCGGACATCCACTTCGGAGCCGCGATCCGCGACCACCTCGACGTTCGAGACCGTGTGGCTGGTGCGGGGTTCCGGCGTGGATGCGCCCGACCGTTCCGTCTTGATGCGGAACACCCGGTCCTCGAGCCCCTCGCGGTTGGGATAGTACATCAGCGAGATCTCGGACTGCGGGTCCTCGGTCGTCTGGTCGTCGTCGTCCCAGGCCGGCATCCAGTAGGTCGCGTCGGGGGCATAGCAGCCCAGCCATTCGTCCCACTGCCGATCGTCCAGAAGGCGCGCCTCGCGGTAGAGGAATGCGCAGATCGTGCCGTAGTCGAGACCCGTGCCGGCGGTGTTCATGTCGAGGCTCATGCTGCATCTCCTGCCTTCGCGGTCACCCGCCCGCCGGCCTTCTCGGCCGCCAGCGCGTTGCGCATCGCCTTGGCCCAGTAGTCGTGCTGGCAGACGAACAGGCCCTCGTCCTCGCTGCGTTCGCCCGACAGGCGCGGGTTCAGCCCCATGCGGCGGGCGTTGTCGTCCGGGCCCGCGATCCACAACGGCGCTCCGCGCGACATGTCGTTGTAAAGCGGAGTGGAGCCGGCATAGGCTGTCTGGCACGCCCGGAATTCCTCGAGGTCGTCGGACGTGCCCATGCCCGAGACGTTGAAGAAATCCTCGTACTGGCGGATGCGGGTGGCACGGTCGGCCGCACTTTCCCCGCGGGGTGCGAAGCAGAAGATCGTCACCTCGGTCCTGTCTACCGAAAAGGGGCGGACGACGCGGATCTGGGTGCTGAACTGGTCCATCAGGAACACGTTCGGATAGATCCCCAGATTGCGCGTCTGGTTGATGATGAAACCTGCCTTCTCCTCGCCCAGACGCGAGACAAGCTCTTCACGCCGGTTCCAGACAGGACGCACCTCGGGGTTCCTGGTGTTGGTCCAGAGCAGGATGTGGCCGTTCTCGAAGCCGTAGACGCCCGCAACCGACTTGCTCCAGCTGTTCGCATCGACGGCCTTGGTGCCGGTTTCGCTGCGCCGTTCCATGGTGGTGGCATAGTTCCAGTGGACCGAGCTGACGTGGTAGCCGTCGCAGCCGTTCTCCATCTGCAGCTTCCAGTTGCCGTCGTAGATGTAGGAGGAATTGCCGCGTAGAACCTCGAGCCCCTCGGGCGCCTGATCGACGATCTGGTCGATGATGACCTTCGTCTCGCCCAGGAAGTCCTCCAGCGGCGCCACGTCGGGGTTCAGGCTGCCGAAGAGGAACCCGCGATAGCTTTCGAACCGGGCCACGCGCGTCAGGTCGTGCGAGCCGTCCTTGTTGAACTGGTCGGGATATTGCGTGGTCTTCGCGTCCTTGACCTTCAGCAGCTTGCCGGTGTTGGAAAAGGTCCAGCCGTGGAAGGGGCAGGTGAAGCTGCCCTTGTTGCCCTGCTTGCGGCGGCAGAGCATGGCGCCCTTGTGGGCGCAGGCGTTGATGACGGCGTTCAGCGACCCGGCCTTGTCGCGGGTGATGACGATTGGCTGCCGGCCGATCCAGGTGGTGTAGTAATCGTTGACCTCGGGGATCTGGCTTTCATGCGCCAGATAGACCCAGTTGCCTTCAAAGATGTGCTTCATCTCCAGTTCGAACAGATCCTCGTTCGTGAAGATGTCGCGGCGGCAGCGGTAGAGACCGGCTTCGGCGTCGTCCTGAACGGCAACGGCCAGAAGGTGATCCAGATCGCGTGCCTTCTCGATGATCGCGGACATGAGTTCTCCTTTCAGGGGATGCGCCGTTGGCGCCGGCCCCTGCCAGATGTCGGTGATGAAAAGGGTGGGTTCGGGTGGAGGCGCCCGTTTCGGCCGCTGTTGTCCCTCTCGGTCAGGCCGCCGCGCGGCGGCGCTGTTCGTTGATCTGGTTGTCGACGCCATCAACCAGCGCGGTCAGGTGGATGTCGAAGCTGATTTCGGCGAAGGGGCCGTTGAGGCCGTTGGCGTGGATGCTCTCCTCGTCCGTCCGCTCGATGACGTGCGGCACGAGGCCCTCGCGGGTGGCATAGGCGAAGTCGTCGTCGATCAGCGGATCGCCCTCGATGTTGATCTGGGTGGTCAGCTTGCGGTGGCCCTCGCCGCTGACGAAGAAGTGGATATGCGCCGGACGCTGGCCGTGGCGGCCAAGCGCAGTCAGCAGCTTTTCCGTCGGGCTCCCCGGCGGCACGCCATAGCCCGAGGGCAGGATGCTCTGGAGCCGGTAGCGGCCCTCGGCGTCGGTGATGATGGTGCGGCGCATGTTGAAGGGCGCCTGTTTGCCGGTCGGGTCGAAGTGCGAGTAGAAGCCGCGGGTGTCGCAGTGCCAGACCTCGACCTTCGCGCCGGCCAGCGGCTTGCCGTCGGACCCATGCACCACGCCGCGCATGATCAGCGTATGGCCGTCGGCGTCGGTGCCGTCGTCCAGCCGCGCGAAGCCCACCGCCTCCGGCGCCCCGGCGACATAAAGCGGCCCTTCGATGGTGCGGGGCGTGGGGTTCTCGATCCCCAGCGCGGCGTCGATGGCGTCCAGACGCTCGTCGATGAAGTGATCGATCCCCAGCCCGGGCGAGATCAGACCCGCCTGCCCGGCCGCGCCCAGGTCATTCAGCCAGGCCACGCCGGTCCAGTACTCGTCGGGGGTGATGTCGAGATCGTCGATGGCCTTGAACAGGTCCGACATCAGCCGATGCACGATCTGCTTCATGCGCGGGCTGCCTTCGTTGGTGTTCAATCCGCTGAGTTCCCTCAGGAACGCCTGCACCTCGGGTTGGTCGAAGATCTTGACAGTCATGGCTTCTCCTCCTGGATTTGCTTGCAAACTGGGTCGGGCCGGCCCCCTCAGCCTGCCCCTGCGTCTGGTCTAGCTGTCGTCTCCTTCGATGGCCGAGGGGTGGCGCAGCAGCGGCGTGACCTTGATCTCCATGAAGGGGAACAGGGGCAGGCCGGACAGGATCTCGTGCAGTTCGGCATTGTCGCGCACGTCGAAGATGCTGACGTTTGCGTAGTGCCCGGCAATCCGCCAGATGTGGCGCCACGTGCCCTTGCGCTGCAGGTCCTGCGAATAGAGCTTCTCGCGCGCCACGATATCCGCCCGTTCCCCGGCGGAGAGGTCGCGCGGGATCTTCACGTCCATGGTCACGTGATAGAGCATCGTCACACCTTTCCGCCCGGCAGGCTGATCGTCTTGCGGATGCCCTCGCGGGCGAAGAAGGCCACGCGATCCTCGTCCAGCGTCAGGCCAAGGCCGGGCCCCATTGGCACGGTCAGTTCGAAGTCGCTGTAGTCCAGCGGCTCGGCCAGGATTTCCTCGGTCAGAAGCAGGGGGCCGAACAGTTCGGTTCCCCATTGCAGGTTGGCGAAGACCGCAAAGGCATGGGCCGAGATCACCGTGCCCACCGCGCCTTCCAGCATGGTGCCGCCGTAAAGGCCGATCCCGGCCGCATCCGCGATGGCCGCCACGCGCAGCGCGTTGAAGGCGCCGCCGCTCTGTTCAAGCTTCACCGCGAACACATCCGCGCCGTGGGTGCGGGCGATCTCGAAGGCACTTTCCGGGCCGGTCAGCGATTCATCGGCCATCAGCGCCACGGGGAAGCGCCGCACCAGCCGGCTCAGCGCCGCGGTGGAGGCCACGGGCTGTTCGACCAGTTCGCAGCCCGCATCGGCAAGGGCGGCCATGCCGAAGGCGGCATCGCCCTCCGACCAGGCCATGTTCACATCGACGCGCACCGCCGCGCGTTCGCCAAGGGCGGCCTTGATCGCGGCCACATGGGCAATGTCCTCGCGGATGGCGCGCGCTCCGATCTTCAGCTTGAAGACCCTGTGGCGGCGCAGATCCAGCATCTGTTCCGCCTCGGCGATGTCGCGCGCCGTGTCGCCCGAGGCCAGCGTCCAGGCCACCGGCAGCCGGTCCCGGCGCCGGCCGCCCAGCAACTCGCTGACCGGCAGGCCGAGGCGCTTGCCGTGGGCATCCAGAAGCGCGGTTTCCACCGCGGACTTGGCAAAGCGGTTGTCCTTCACCATCTTGCCGATCCGCGCCATCAGCGCCTGCACCCGCGTCGCATCCTGGCCGAGCATGACCGGCGCGACCCAGGTGTCGATGTTGGTCTTGATGCTTTCCGGGCTTTCCCCGCCATAGGCCAGGCCGCCGATGGTGGTGCCTTCGCCGATGCCGACGATGCCGTCGCTGCAATGGACCCGGACAAGCACGAGGACCTGTCCGTTCATCGTCGCCACCGACAGCTTGTGCGGCCGGATGGTCGGAAGGTCGACGATCACCGTCTCGACCTGCGTGACGACGGGGCTGGCGGTATCGGCGGGGTGGTGGATGCGGGGGGCGAATGACTGGTTCATGACGGAACCATGCCAGCGCCGCCGGTCCGCCGTCCAAGACCGTTTGCATTTGATACGATACCCTCAGGGTATGGTATCCTGGAGCAGTCGAGGTTCAGCGACTTGCCGCGCTGCATAATACTGGAGACGGCGGCATGAATGCTGCTGCGCCAAGGGAGGCTATGATGGACCTGCGCCAGTTGCGCTATTTCGCGGCCGTTGCGCGCGAGCGGAACTTTACCCGCGCGGCGGAGATCCTGAACATCGCACAGCCCCCGCTCAGCCGTCAGATCCAGTTGCTGGAGGAGGAACTGGGCGTCACGCTGATCGTGCGCAAGAGCCGCCCGCTGAAGCTGACCGACGCGGGCCGCCTCTTTCACGAACAGGCCCTGCAGGTGTTGGGTCGCGTCGATCAGATGAAGGATGCCACGCGTCGGGTGGGCCTGAACCGGAACCGGGTGCTCTCCATCGGCTTCGTCGCCTCGACCCTATACGGGGGCCTCCCCTCGCTGGTCAGGAAGCTGCGCCAGAATGCGCCCGAACTCGACATCCAGTTGCTCGAGATGCTGTCGATCCAGCAGGTCCCGGCGCTGAAGGAAGGGCGGATCGACCTGGGCTTCGGCCGCCTGAAGCACAGCGACCCGAACATCTCGAGCACCGTCCTGCGCGAGGAGCGGCTGGTGGCCGCGCTGCCCCAGGGCACGGCTCTGGCCGGGGACAGCCGGCCGATGCCGCTGACCGCGCTGTCGGGCCAGAAGCTGATCGTCTATCCCAAGGAGCCACGTCCCAGCTTTGCAGACCAGATCCTGAACCTGCTGCAGGACGAGAATGTTCGCCCGTCCGAGGTGCTGGAAGTGCGCGAGATCCAGACGGCGCTCGGGCTGGTCGCGGCCGACTCGGGGATCTGCATCATCCCGGCCTCGGCCCGGCAGATGCGATCGGACGTGCTCTATCGGTTGATCGACGGGCCGCGCGCGGTGTCTCCGGTCATCCTCAGCCATCGCGAAGGCGATGTCTCGCGCTACCTCGACCTCGTCAAGCGCCTGATCGGCGACATGTATGCCGAGAACCCGGCTTGGCTCGAGGCCAGCAACTTCGGCTGCCTGACCAGCAAAGGGCTCGACGCGGAGACGGCTGAAGACTGACCGGCCGACGACCATCCGTGCCTCTGCCAGCAAGCAGAGATTTGTCGTCGGTCAGGGCTCCTTGCGAAGCCTGACTTACGATACCGCCCCAAATCAATGGTCCCGAGCCTGGTGATTTCCTCGGTCCTTGCGGAACCGGCCCGTTGCGACGAGGCTTTTGGTCGGCAGCATGCTGCTTCCACGGGGCAAGGGATCACGGATGAAGCGCATTTTCGGCATCTCGGGCAGCCTGCGAGCGGAGTCGTTCAACGCGAGCCTTCTGCGGGCGGCGGTGGAGGAGGCGCCCGACGATGTCGTCGTGGAGGTCCACACGATTCGCGGTGTTCCGATCTATGACGGCGATCTGGAGGCCCGCGAGGGTCTGCCGGAGGCCATCGTCCGGCTGCAGGAGGCCCTGCGATCGGCCGATGGGATGCTGCTGGTGACGCCCGAATACAACAACGGCATCCCGGGCGCCTTCAAGAACACGATCGACTGGATGAGCCGCCCGCCTGCCGGGCGTGACCTGTTCCGGGGCAAGCCGGTCGCGCTGATGGGCGCCTCGCCCGGCAACTTCGGCACGACGCTCGCGCAGGCGCACTGGCTTCCGGTGATCCGCACGCTGGGCATGCGGCCATGGTTCGAGGGCCGGCTGATGGTCCCCCGCGCCCGCGAGGTGTTCGACGGCGAGGGCAAGCTTGTCGACGACGAGACCCGCCAGCGACTGGCGGAGTTCATGCGCGGCTTTGCAGACTTCCTGCCCTCGCCCTGAGGCGGCGCCCCCTTCGCGCCCCGTGTGCCCGCAAGGGCCCTGCAGGCAGGCTGCCCGGCGCCAGCCGCCAGGCCACGGCGGGCTATGCGCGGCGCCGTCAGCTCAGGCCAAGGAACTCCGCGACCCGGGCCATTTCCGCCTCCGGAACCTCGTGGCCCCCCTCGTGCAGGGCAAGCTCGACCTTCGCGCCCTGGCCGCGCAGGAAGTCCTCCAGCTTCAGGGTCAGGGACAGCGGGCAGATCGGATCATGGCGGCCCCCGGTGATCAGCACCGGAAGGCCCTCAAGCGCCGGGTTCGGCGTCGGCTCGTAGGGCACCACCGGATGCATCAGCACCACCCGGTCGAACAGGCGCGGGGCCGCAAACAGCACGGCGGACAGGATGTTCGCGCCGTTGGAGTAGCCGAGGCCGAACAGGCTGCGACCCGGCAGGCCCTCGCGCAGCCGCGCGACGAAGCGCGCCATCTTCTGCCTCCGGATGGCCAGATCGGCCATGTCGTAGATGTCCTCGCCCGAGCGGCGGAAGAACCGCAGCGCGCCCTCTTCGGACACGTCGCCGCGCAGGGCGACGAGGCCGACCCGCGGCAGGACCTCGCGGATGCGGCCGGAAAGCTGGTGCTCGTCCCCGCCCGTCCCATGCAGGGCAAGAACCACCGGCGCCTGCGGCTCGCCCGGTTCGGAGTAGCGGATGTAGTCTTCGGTCGGCATGACGTATTCCCTCTGGCGCTTCCTCGCATGTCGGTCCGGGCGGCGCGCGCGGTCCATCCGGCGGTGCGCGCGGGATGACAGGCCCCGGAACCGCTGCCCGATCAGCCGCGGGCCACGACCCGCGCGAAGATCGGCAGCAGCGCCATCATCGCCGCGAGCATCCAGAAGGCCGCGGAAAGGCTGGTCGCCTGCGCCACGAAGCCGACCAGCGCCGGCCCCGCCAGGATGCCCGCATAGCCCGTCGTCGTGACGGCGGCCACCGCAAGCCCCGCCGGCATGGCGGTCTGGCGGCCGGCCAGGCTGAACAGCACCGGCACGAGGTTGGCGGCACCCAGGCCGATCAGCACGAAGCCGGCCATGGCGAGGGGCGTCCACTCGGCCAGCAGCATGAGCACGAAGCCCAGCAGTGCCAGAATCCCGCCAAGGACCAGCACCCTGCGGTCGCCAAGCGCCAGCACCACCCGGTCTCCGGTCAGGCGGCCCAGCGTCATGGCGATCGAGAACAGCATGTAGCCCAAGCCGCCCTTCGCCGGTTCCAGAAGGTCGCGTCCGACGATCAGCAGGGCGCTCCAGTCAAGCAGCGCGCCCTCGACAAGGAAGGTCACCGCGGTCAGCGCGGCCAGAAGAAGGACGAGCCCGCGCGGGCGGACGAACGCCGGCGGCTCGCCGGCGCGCGCCTTCAGCAACCGCGGCCCAGCCAGCAGGACCGCGGCAAGGGCCACGGCGCTGCCGCAGATCGCGGCCGCCGTCGGCGGAACCTCCTGCGACAGCAGCAGGGTCATGCCGCCCGCCCCCGCAAAGCCACCGACGCTGAACAGCGCATGGAACCCCGACATCAACGGGCGGCCGGCGGCCTTCTCGACCTCGACCGCGTGCACGTTCATGGCGACATCGATGGTGCCGAGGGACGCCCCGAACAGCAGGAGCGCGCCAGCCAGCAGCCAGGCCTCGCCGACGGCGACCAGCGCCGGCAGGCACAACACCATGCCGATGCCGCCGGTCAGGATCATCGACCGCGCGCCCAGTTGCGCGCTGATCCAGCCGGTGACCGGCATCGCGAGCAGCGACCCGATCCCGAGGCACAGCAGCAGCAGGCCGAGCTGCGCGTCGCCCGCGCCAACATTGGCCTTGGCGAAGGGCACCAGCGGCGCCCAGCAGGACATGGCAAACCCCGCCGCGAAGAAGGCAAGGCGGGTGGCCAGCCGCGTGGCGGCGGTATCGGCAGAGGGGGTCATGGCAGGGCTCGCGCGGGGAACATCAGGTAGGAGCGGCAGCGGATCGCAGGTCGATGCCGGCCGAGCGGAGGGCCTCGACCACCCCGGCGGGTGCGTCATGCTCCAGAACCACATGGGTCAGGTCGGCGACCCGGGCGATCGCGAAGGGGGCGGAGGTGGCGAGCTTCGCCGTCGTCATCATCAGGACGGTCGCCGCACTCACCGCGACGAGGCGGCGCTTGAACTCCACGTCGTCCAGCTCGAAGCCGGCAAGGCCGTGCTCCGGCGACATCGCACAGGCCCCGAGAAAGCAGAGATCGAACCGGCAACCGGAAAGCTCCGCGCTGGCACGGGCATCGACGCAGCCACCGACCTGCGGGTTCACGCCGCCGCCGATCACCACCAGCGACAGGTCGCGACGAGCCGTCAGCACGGCGGCCGCCGGGATCGAGTTGGTGACGACGCGCAGTCCCAGACCCTCGGGCAGCAGCGCGGCCAGCTGCAGGTTGGTGCTGCCGGTGTCGAGGAAGATTGTCTGGCCGGGGCGCAGCAGGTCCAGCGCGGCCCGCGCAAGGGCGCGCTTCCGCTCAAGATCCTCGCCCGCGCGCACCGCCATCGGCGCCGCAGCCGGCGAGACCGGCAGCGCGCCGCCATAGACCCGCCGGCAGATCCCGTCCTGCGCCAGACCGCGCAGATCGCGCCGGATGGAATCCTCGGACACGCCGAACTCCTGCGCGAGGGTTGCCGCCACCACGGCCTGTCCCGTCGCGAGACGATCGGCAATCCGGCGCCGCCTTTCGACGGGAAGATCAGGTGAATCATGCATGATCGTGCATTACCATGCATGGCCGTGCAGGTCGATCCGGTTCCTGCAAAGGGCGCGGGTTTCCGCCTTGAGGCCGAGAGCCGCATGGTCGCGTCGCGGGAAGTGCACTTCAGGATACAACTTTGAGGGAGCCACGCCGCTCTGCTAGCGTGGGCCCGGATCCGGATGAACCAGTGCAAGGGACGCAAGCCCGGCCGGGCCGAGGTCAGCGCCATCCGGGACCCGTGGCGGCACGGTGCCCGCCGTGCCGGCCCTTCCCGTCCCGCAGTCAGAGCAAGAGTGAGCCATGTCCACGATCTACTTTGCCAGCAACCGCAACGTCCTGCACGAAACCTCGGCCAGTGGCCGCATCTTCGGCGAAAGGTTCAACGCCGGCGGGCCGCAGATCTTCCGCGTCGGCAAGGCCGAGGTCGCCTTTGCCGGGGGCGATCCGAAGGATGACCGCAACTGGCAGCTGGGCCAGACGCGCCTTTTTCCAGAAAGCCTCGACAGCCGGCGCACGGAAGGGGTCCGGCTGGGCTCGAAGCGGCTATTCGACGAGCTTCGCGTGGCCCTGAAGGAAAATGACCGGGACGTCATCGTCTACATCCACGGCTTCGCGAACACCTTCGAGGAGACGGTCCTGCGCGCCGCCACGCTTCAGGAGATCTATTCCTCCGCCGAGCAGCAGGCGCTGGTCGTCGTCTTCTCATGGCCGTCGAACGGCCGTGTGCAGCCCGCATGGGATTATTTTTCGGATCGCGAGGATGCCGAGGCTTCGGGTCTGGCGATGGGGCGGGCGCTGATGCGGCTGGTGGAGTTCCTGACAGAACTGCGGACCGAGGACCGCAGGGTCGTCCTGGCGGCCCGGCGCGAGGGCCAGGTTCCCGAGAAGTCCGATCTGAAGCAGTGCACGCGCCGCCTGCACATCATGGCGCATTCGATGGGCAACTGGGCGCTGCGCCATGCGCTGCGCAAGTTCGCCGAGTTGAACGGCGGCCGGATCACCCGCGTGGTGGATTGTGCCTTCCTCATGGCTGCCGACGAGGACAATGACGCGCTTCACGTGCCGCTGAAGCTGCGCCATCTGGACGATCTCGCGAACCGGGTCTTCGTCTATCACGCCGCCAACGATGTCGCGCTGACGATCTCGGACCGCACGAAAGGCATGCCCGACCGGCTGGGATCGGACGGTCCGCAGAACCTGGATCTGGTCGGCGAGCGGGTCTTCGCCATCGACTGCCGCCATGTCAGCGAGACGGAGCCGCTGCATGGCCGGCACCAGTATTACCGGCTGCGGGACGAGGTCATCGCCGACATCCATGCCACCCTTGCCGACCGCCCGCAGGACGACCGGCCCGGACGCGAGACCCTGAGGCCCGGACGCAGTTGGCGGCTGTCCCGCGCCTGAGCCCTCCCGGCCCTTCGGCACGGGCACGGGGGATATCGCCAATCTGCGACGGAGTCGCAAAAAATCCGCCCGGGCGGCTGGACAAGGGTCGCCCGAAGCGATACCCGACAAAAACAGACAGCCATTCCGCTCTCGACTCGAGACACGCCGCCCCGCGGACGCCGGAAAGCCATCTCCCCCCATCGCCCGTTCCGGAGATCGCCCATGGCTTCCACGCGCCCCCGCTCACCCTTCTGCCAATCCCTGCGGCCCCGGCCCACCCTTGTCGCGCTGCTTCTCTGCTCGGCGGCGGCCGTGCACCCCGGCGGCGCCGCCGCGCAGGAGGACGCGCTCGCGCTTCAGCCGATCACGGTGGACGGCTCGGATGACGACAGGAATTCCATCGTCGCGGCGCGCAACACTGCCGGCAGCAAGACCGACACCGACCTGATCGACACCCCGGCCTCGGTCTCGGTCGTGACTGCCAAGGAGATCGAGACCCGCGGCGCCGGGACGCTGCAGCAGGTGCTGTCCTATACCGCCGGCGTCTCGGTGGACGAATTCGGCAGCGACGACCGCTACGACTATTACCGGATCCGCGGCTTCGACGAACTGGCGCTCGGCACCTATCGCGACGGGCTGGCGGTGCGCGGCGAGGGCTGGACCTTCGGCCGGCAAGAGCCCTACGGGATGGAGCGGGTCGAGGTGCTGAAGGGTGCGAACTCGGCGCTGTTCGGGCTGAACGCGCCAGGCGGGCTGGTCAACGCGATCACCAAGCAGCCGACCTCCTACGCCTTCGGCGAGGTCTATTCGACGGTCGGCGAGGATCACGCCGAGGCCGGCACCGACTTCGGCGGCCCGCTCGACGAGGCCGGGGTCTGGAACTATCGCCTGACCGCCAAGTGGCAGGATGCCGACAACGGGGGCGAGTATTCCAACGACGACCGGCTGTATGTCGCCCCGGCCCTGACCTGGCGGCCGAGCGACATGACCTCGCTCACGCTGCTGGCCGATTACAACAGGCGCGAAAGCTCGCTGGCCTACGGCTTCCCGGTGGGGGTGGATCTCGACCCCGAGACCTTCCTCGGCGAGCCGGACTTCAACCATTTCGACACCGTCGAGAAGAACATCGGCTGGATCTTCGAGCATGACTTCGGCGGCGGGCTGAAGCTGCGCCAGAACGCGCGCTACACGAAACTGGACCTGGATTACGAGACGGTCTACGGCGCCTCGACCGATCCGGCCGCCCCGCGCTCGGCCTTTGCCGTCATGAGCGAAAGCGAGCAGTTCGCCGTCGACACCCAGCTTCAGTATGACGCGAGCTTCGGGCGCATCGAAAGCCGCACGCTGGCCGGGCTGGATCTCGGCTGGCTGAAGGTGGACGAGGAGGCACTGGCCGGCACCGCGGACGGGATCGACATCTGGAACCCGGTGTTCTGCGGGCGCGGCTGCATCGCGCTCGGCCCCTATATCGACTGGGAGCCGGAACAGACCGGACACGGGATCTACCTGCAGGAGGAGCTGACGCTTGACGACCGCTGGATCCTGACGCTGGGCGGGCGCTATGACCATGTCGATGTCGAGATCGGCCGGCCCGACGGCACGGACGAGGCGACCTTCACCGACTTCACCCGGCGCATCGGCCTGACCTACAAGATCGATCCTGACCTGTCGGTCTATGCCAACTATTCGGAATCCTTCCAGCCGAACCTCTGGAACATCGAGGAGGACGCCAAGGAGGGCTCGCAATACGAGATCGGGGTGAAATACCGCCCCGAGGGTCTTGATGCGCTCTTTACCGCGGCGGTCTTCGACCTGACCCAGACCAACGTGCAAAGCTACGTCAGCCCCACCGAGCAGAGTCAGATCGGCAAGGTGGGCGTGCGCGGGCTGGAGCTGGAAGGCAAGCTTGCGATGAACGAGCGGCTGAACCTGACCGCGGCCTATGCCTATTGGGATGCCGAGATCCTCGAGGACGGGATCGGCGGCAACGCGGGCAACCGGCCCTCGCGCGTGCCCGACCAGATCATTTCGCTCTGGGCCGACTACACGCTGCCCGGCACCGGGCGCCGGGGCGACATGACGCTGGGCCTCGGGCTGCGCCATGTCGGCGACAGCTTCGGCGACGACGCCAATACCGCCGAGGTCGATGCCCATACGCTGGTCGATGCCGCGGCAAGCTACGGGATCGCCCCGAACGTCGATCTGGCGCTGAACGTCACGAACCTGTTCGACAAGGACTACGTCGCCTCGGAATACTACGGGACGAAGTATTACGGCGACGGGCGCAAGGCCACCGCGACGCTGAAATACCGCTGGTGATCCCGGGGCGCGCCCGCCGAGATCCGGCGGGCGCCCGACCCGCCACTTTCCCGAAGGTTCCTGAAATGCCTCGTTCCTCCTCACGGGCCAGCCTGTGCCGGCGGTCGTTCCTGGCCTCGGCGGCGGCCTCGGTGCTGGCCGCGCCGGCGCTGCGCGCGCATCAGGGCGGGCTCCGCTTCACCCACGCCTATGGCGAGACGGTGCTGCCCGCGCCGGCTCGCCGCGTGGTCTCGCTGGGCTATACCGGGCAGGACATGCTGCTGGCGCTCGGACTGGCGCCCATCGCTGTCCGCTACTGGTACGGCGACCATCCCTTCGGGGTCTGGCCCTGGGCGCAGCCCTATCTGGGCGATGCCCGACCAGTGCTGATCACGGGCGAGGTCTCGCTCGAACGGGTGGCGGACCTTGCGCCGGACCTGATCCTTGCGGCGGGCTCCGGCATCTCGCGGGCGGAATACGAGGTGCTGTCGCGGATCGCACCCGTGCTGATGCACGATCCGCGGCATTCCCCCTACGGAACGCCGTGGGATGTCGAGACCCGGATCGTCGGCCGGGCCATCGGCCGCGAGAACCTCGCCGAAGAGCGGATCGCGGGCGTTCATGCCGCCTTTGCCGCGGCGCGGGCGCGTCATCCCGACTGGGCGGGCCGAACGGCGGTTGCGGCCTATCAGGATGGCGGCCAGACCGGCGCCTTCGCGGGCGAGGATACCCGCGCGCGCTTTCTGGCCGCGCTCGGCTTTCGCCCTCCCGAGGCACTCGGGCGCCTGCCGCTGATCAGCGGCTTCTACGCGCAACTCTCGCCCGAGGATCTTTCTCCGATCGACGCGGATCTGCTGATCTGGATCTCGTCGCTGGCCCGCGCGCCCGACATCGCGGGACTGGCAATGCGGCGCACGCTCCGCGCCTTCGCGCAGGGGCGCGAACTTTTCGTGGACGAGTTGATCGCCGGGGCGCTGTCGTTCGGCAGCGTCCTGTCGCTACCCTTCGCGCTGAAGGCGCTGGAGGCCGATATCGCCACCGCTCTGGACGGGCGGCCCTGGACGCCGGTGGCCCCGTCCGTCGCGGCGGGGATCGCACCATGAGGACGCTGCCGCTTCTCGCGCTGGTGGCGGCGGCTGCGGCGCTGTCGCTGGGCGTGGGCGTGCGCCCCCTGTCGCCGGGGAACGTCTGGCAGGCGCTGACGGCCTTCGATGCGACGGACGCCGACCACGTGACGCTTCTGGCGCTGAGGCTGCCACGGCTGGCGGCGGGGCTGGTCGCGGGGGCGGCGCTGGGGATCGCCGGCACGATGATGCAGGCGCTGACGCGCAATCCGCTTGCCGATCCGGGGCTTCTCGGTGTGAACGCGGGCGCGGCCTGCGCCATCGTCGCGGGCGGCCTGATGCTGGGCCTGCGGGACGAGGGGGCGATGGCCGCGCTGGCCTTTCCCGGGGCGGCCCTCGCCTCGGTCGCCGTCTTCGCGCTGGGAGGCGGGCTGCGCGGCGACGCGGGGCCGGTGCGCCTGACGCTGGCGGGGGCGGCGCTCAATGCGCTGCTGCTGTCGGTGGTATCGGCCATCCTGCTGATCCGGCAGGAGACGCTCGATGTCTTCCGCTTCTGGGTGGCGGGATCGCTGACGCAGGCGGCAGAGCGTCCGCTGGCCGGGATGGCACTGGTCGTCGCGGCGGCGGGCGGGCTGGCGCTGGCCGTCGCACCGGCCGTCGAGGCGCTGTCGCTTGGCGCGGCACTGGCGCGGGGGCTGGGCGTGCGGCCGGGCCGCGTGCAGGCGGCGGCGCTGGCCGTGGTGGCGCTGGCCACGGGTGCCGCCGTGACCGTGGCAGGACCGATCGCCTTTCTGGGGCTGATGGTGCCGCCGCTCGCGCGTCGCCTCGCGGGCCATGCGCTGCGGGCGGAACTGCTGGTCTCGGCCGCAATGGGGGCGGCGATCCTGCTGCTGGCCGATACGGCCGGGCGCGTGCTGATCGCGCCGGCCGAGGTGCGCGCGGGCGTGATGACGGCGCTGATCGGCGGGCCGGTCTTCATCCTCATCGCGCGGCGCATCCGGCCCGGAGCCATGGCATGACCCGGGTGGCCGTTCTGCTCGCCGCGGTGCTGGGCGCCGCCATGCTGTCGCTGTTCTGGGGGCCGGAGATGGGGTTCCTCTGGCGGGGAATGTGGTCCGGCGAGGGTCCGGCGGCGCTGACCCTACGCGTGATCCGCGGGCCTAGGGTCGCCGCGGGCCTTGGCGTGGGGGCGGTGCTGGGCCTGTCGGGCGCCCTGTTCCAGATGCTGTTCCGCAATCCGCTCGCCGCGCCCGACCTGATGGGGTTCACCTCGGGCGCGGGGCTGGCCATCGTGGCGGCGATCAGCCTCGGGCTTGCGCTGCCGCTGCCGCTCGTTTCGGCGGCTGGAGGGCTGCTCGCCGCCCTCCTCGTGGCCGCGCTGAGCCGACACCGGCACCGCCCGACGCCGCCGCTGACGCTGGTTCTGGTCGGGCTGGGGGTGGGCTTCACCACCTCGGCGCTCGGCACCTTCCTGATGACGCGCCTGCCGGTGCAGGAGGCCGCCGAGGCGCAGCGCTGGCTGACCGGATCGCTGGCGGCGCGCGGCTGGGACCACGTGGCGCAGGTCTGGGCCATCGGCATCGGGCTGACGCTTGCGGCCGCGGCGCAGATGCGGCCGCTGGCGGCGCTGGAACTGGGGCCGGACCTTGCCGCGGGGCTGGGCATCCGGGCCGGACGGGCACGGGCGGCCCTTGCGTCCACCGCTGTCCTGCTCGCTGCGGCCGGCGTGGCCGTCGCCGGTCCCCTGCCCTTCGTGGCGCTGATGGCCGCGCCGCTGGGCGCGCGGCTGGTCCAGGCGCGCACCGCGGCGGGACGGCTCGCCGCCGCCGCGACTACCGGTGCGGGGATCGTCGTCCTGGCAGATCTGGCCGCCCGCGCGGCCCTGCCCGGCATCCAGCTGCCGGTGGGCGTCGCCACGGGGCTTCTGGGCGCGCCCTACCTGCTGTGGCTTCTCGCGCGCGAAATGGAAAGGGGAGACCTGTGACCGGAACAACCCTGCAGGCGGTCTCGCTTTCGCTCGGCTATCCTGGCGAGACGGTGATACGGGGCCTGAACCTTGCCCTGCCGCTGGGACGGATGAGCGCGATCCTCGGGCCGAACGGCTGCGGAAAGTCCACCCTGCTGCGGACGATGGCGCGGGTGATCGCGCCGATGGCCGGCTCGGTGCGGCTCGAGGGAGAGGACATCCACGCCCTGCCGACCCGCGCACTGGCGCGCCGCCTGGCGATCCTTCCGCAGTCGCCGATCGCCCCCGAGGGCATCACCGTGGCCGACCTGGTCCGCCGCGGCCGCACGCCCTGGCGCGGCTTCCTTGCGCCGTGGCGCGAGGCGGATGCGCGCGCCTGCGCCTCCGCCCTCGCCGCCGTCGGGCTGACGGAGCTTGCCCACCGCCCGCTCGCCGAACTCTCGGGCGGGCAGCGGCAACGCGCCTGGATCGCGCTGGTGCTGGCACAGGAGACGCCGCACCTTCTTCTGGACGAGCCCACCAGCTTCCTCGACCTGCCGCACCAGATCGAGCTTCTGACGCTGCTGCGCCGCCGCAACCGCGAGGCGGGAACCACGGTCATCAGCGTGCTGCATGACCTGAACCTCGCCGGGCGGTTCTCCGATCATCTGGTGCTGCTGGGTCCGGGCGGCGTGGTGGCCACCGGCACGCCCGCCGAGGTGCTGACCCCAGAGCGGCTGGCCCGCGCCTTCGGCCTGCGCGCGCAGGTAATCCCGGACCCGGTAAGCGGCACGCCGCTGGTCATCCCGCTGTGAGCGCCATGCAAAGGAACAGGACATGACGGAGAAGGAAGCGCAAGGATGCCTGCCGGGCGCCCTGCCCGACGACCTGCTGGCCCGCCTCGCCGAGGAAATGGCCGAGCATGGCATCGCCCCGGCCTGGGAGGATCGGACCCTGCTGGCCGAGCTTTCCCATGGCCGGGCCACCATCGCGCTGGCGCCTCGGGGGCTGACCGCCCGGGTGACGGCCCGCGACGCCCTGCACCTGCACCAGATCCGCGAAGGGATCGCCCATCTGGTCGAGCATGTCCTGCCCGGCTCCGCCGCGGCGCTGGCCTGGACGGGCGATCTGGACCCCGCAGGGAGCATGCCGCCGAACCTGCAGCTGGCCGGGATCGTGTCGGTCGACCGCTTCGGGTCAAGCTTCCTGCGGGTCGAACTGTCCTGTCCGGGCGCCGCGGCCTTCGCGCGGGGCGGCATGCATTTCTCGCTTCTGCTGCCGCCGCGTGGACGCGCGCCGGTCTGGCCGCGGATCGATGCCCGGGGCCGCACGATCTGGGCCGAGGGAGCCGAGGCACTGCACCGCGCGGCCTTCACCTTCGTGGAGGTGGACCCCGGCCGCGGCCGCATCGTCTTCGACGTCTTCGACCACGCCGGCGGCCCGGCGGCCGACTGGATCCGCCACGCCCGCAAGGGCGAGACGGTCGCGCTGATGGGCCCGGGTGGTGGCGAGGCACCGCCGGGCGACGTGGTGCTGCTGGCCGGCGACGAGACCGCCCTGCCTGCGATCCGCCATATCCTCGAACGCTCGGACGCCGGACGGCGCGGCCATGTCATCCTCGAGATCGGACGGCCGGAAGACCGAACGGCACTGACCGCCCCTCCGGGCATCACCGTCGACTGGGTGCTGCGCGATCGGCCCGACGCCTTCTGGCAACGGCTCCTCGACGCGCCGCTGCCCCCCGGGGGCGAGAACCGATTCGTCTGGATCGCCGCGGAACAGGCGCTGGTTCGCCGCGCGAAGCGCCATTTCCGGGCCTTGGGGATAGCGCGGGAGGAAAGCTGCTTCGCGGCATACTGGGCGGCGTGATCCTCCGGCTGCCGATGCCCCGGCGCGCAGACCGGACCTTCGGCCGACGTGCGACATTTCGGCAGGTCGGTGCCCTGAACCGCAGGCGCCGGGCGACCCAGGTTCGGGGCGCGGATCCGGCCCCTCCCGCTGACCAGCTGGTTCGGTCGCTGCCACAGGTCGCGGCGCGCCGGGCGCTAAATATCTGACTCTGCCGCAAATCTTTTGCCCGGCCATCCGTGGAGCCGCCCCTCGTGCGGCGCCCTTGCGCCGGGAGGCCAACTCCGCACGCAGGGGTCGAAAAAGCGGCACGGGTCAGGACCCGTGCTGCACCCGCGACGATGGCAAGAGTCCACAATTTCCGGTTGACGTGGATCAAGGTGCGGACACCGGCGGAATGAGATCCGTGTCTCGTCGGGAAGGTTAGCTCGTGCGGACAGTCAGGTCGAAACCCCGGCGACAGGTCTACTTCATCCATGAGCTCCAGAGGCACCCGACCATGAACTTCGCCACCGTCCAGATCTCGCCCTACATCTCTGCCCGCGGCCCCGTCGTGGCCGTGGATCCCGCGTCGGGCCTCGTCACCGTCCGGGACGGCAGCCGGACCCTTACCGGACGCCCGGTCGCGCCCGCGACCCCGCCCGCCCTGTCCGCCTGAAGCCGCGACCGGAGGCGCGGAAGATGGCGACGAAGGCACTGGCATTCGCGGGAGAGGCGGCCGTCGTGCCGCAGGACCGGACGGGCTTTGTCCGGCACATTCAGGATGCGCTGCGCATCCGCAACTTCGAGGTGGCGCCGGCCGATGCCTTCGCGGCATGGAGCGCCTATTCCGCGACGGCCGGGTGGGCCTGGGTGCGCGTCCCCGAGGACACCTACGAGGTGCTCATGCGGATCCGGCCCTTCCTCGGCGCGACGCCCACGGTTGCGCGCTAAGGGGGCTGCGATGACACTCAGGATTGTCCGCTGCCTGCACGGCGCCCCCGCGCGCGAGGTTCCACTGGACCGGAACCGTCTGGCGGCCCTGCTCGCCACCAATGACCGCCAGTTCCCGGACGAGGCCGCGCTGATGCGCCACCTTCGCCGCGGCAGGTCCGTCTGGATGATGCTCGCGGAATACCGGCTGCGGCCCGAGGATCAGTTCCGGCTGGTGGTCGCATGAAATACCGCATCACCTACGGCTACGAGCGTCACGGCCGCGAGCGGGTCGATACCCGCGTGCTGGCCTTCGAGATCACCCTGAACACCCCGGACATCATCGAATACCTCGAGCGGCGCCTCGGTGCCGTGCTGCGGCTGGAGGCGCTGACGATCTTCGACCTGCGGCCGCTGCAGGGATGACAGACCCGCGGCCGCGGCGGACCTGAGCCGCGGCCGCGACTTCCGGAACGGGTGCGGCGCCGGCCGCCCGGCCCGGCGCCGTGCGTCAGGCCAGCGCCGCCAGCCGCAGCTCCGGCATCCGCGCCAGCGCCGCCTCGATCCGCGGCCGATCCATCAGGCAGAACGCGGTGCTGGCGGCGTCGGCAAGGGCCGCGGAGGGGCCGGTGACGCTGACCAGCCGCCACGGCGCCTCGGCCGGATGCCCCGTGCGCGGGTCGAGGATGTGGCCCGCCTTCCCTTCCACATCGAACACCGTCCCGCGCGGCGCGGAACTGGCCAGTGCCCGGTCGCGCAGCGACAGCGTCCCCTGCCCCTCGGCCAGTGTCACAGGCCAGTCGCCGCCCCCGGGCCTGCCTCCCAGCGCCCGCAGCTCGCCCGTGTCCACCAGAACATCGGTCATCCCCTCGGCGCGCAGCCGGTCGCCGATCCGGTCGGCGATGTAGCCCTGCGCGATGCCGTTCAGCGTCAGCGCCATGCCGGGACGGCCGAGTTGCACCGCCGCCTCGTCCAGCACCACGTCGCGCCAGCCGGTCAGGTCGCGCGCGGCGGCAAGCTCGGCGGCCGAGGGCGGGCGGCCGGCCGAATGGGTCGCGGCATGAAGCGCCCAGAGCGGCTGGACCGTCGGGTCGAACAGGCCCTCCGTCGCCGCGTGCACGCGGCTGCACAGGGCAAGGCAGTCAAGGAGTTCGAACGGCGGCGCCCCAAGGACCCCGTCGCGGTTCAGCCGCACCAGCGCCGAGTCGCGGTAGAGGCTGAAGATCGCTTCGAGGCGCGCGATCTCGGCCAGTGCCCGGCCCGCCACCGCCTCGGCGTCAGGGTGGGCAAGAAGCAGGCTCACCCGGGCGCCCATCGCCTGCCCCCGGATCTCGCGCAGCGGCGGGCGGGCGAAGGCCGGCGTGGCGGCAAAGGCCGCGCTGATCGTGAGGAAACGGCGGCGGTTCATCGGCTACTCCTTCTGCGACAAGCGGCGAAGGCTGTCGGCGAAATCCGCCTCGCTGCCGGCATCAACCTCGACGGGCGCCAGAACCTCGGCATCGCCCACCGACGCAAGCTCGGCGACGCGGCCGCCATGCTTGGCGGCAAAGCGGTCGGCCTCGCTGCGGTCGGCAAAGGGAACGAACTCGGGCGCGCCCATGCCCCCCGACCGATCCGAACCCACGACGTAGAAGGCGGCTTCGGCGGCGACCCAGCCCGCCTGTCCCGCCCGGTCCCAGCTCGGCGCGGTGCCGACGTCGTTCACATAGACGGCGGCAATCTCGGCCGCCTGTTCGGGCATCCGCTGGTAGGCGATGGCATCGCGCACCTGACTGAAGAACAGCGGGGCCTCGATCCCCTTCAGATGCACCTGGGCCTTCGGCCCGGGATGTTCCAGCAGGTTCATCTGGCAGTAGTGCCCCACGGCCTCCGGCGTCAGCGCCACCGGGTCGGGCAGCACGGCCTCCTCGCGGCAGGCGGACAGCAGAAGGACGGCCAGCAGCATCCGTTTCATGGCGTGACCCTCCGGAAGGCCGCGGTTGCAAGGCCGAGCGCGGCCAGCGGCCAGAGCACGACCGAGACCAGCGCATGCAGCGGCGAGACCGCGGCCGCAGCCCCGCCCACGCCGGCCGCCGCGGCCGTGGCCTGCGAGGCGGCAAGGTTGAACAGGCGGAAGGCATCGGCGGGATTGCCGAGCAGCAGCCAGGGAAAGACCTGCGTGGTGAAGCGCCCGCCGTCGTCCGCCACCACCGCCGCCAGCAGCGCGAGATCCCACAGCACGATCAGCCCTAGCCAGAGCCCGACGGCCATTCCCGCCGCCGCCCCCGGCCGGCGCGCCACGGCCGAAACCGCATAGCCCGCGCCAAGGAAGGCCGCGCCCAGCAGGAGCGACGACCAGAACAGGCGGATCAGCGCCGGCAGGCCCGCCGCGGCCTCGGGGTCCACCGCGAAGGCCGCACCGGCCGCCACGCCGTAGCCCACCGCCACCGCCAGCGCGAGGATGCCGAGATGGGCCACGAACTTGCCCAGCAGAAGCTCGCCGCGCGAGACCGGATAGCTGAGCGCCAGGGGCAGCGTCCCGCGCTCCACCTCGCCCGCCACCGCGTCGAAGGACATCAGCAGCGCGACCAGCGGCACCAGATAGACGCCAAGGCTGGTCAGGCTTGCCACCGTGACCGACAGCCGGTCCACGCCAAGCTCGCCCGTCGGTGCCGAACCCGCCGCCGACAGGACCAGCGCGAAGAGCGCCATGGTCAGGATCGCGATTGCCACCCAGCGGTTGCGCAGCGCGATGCGGAACTCGGCCGAGGCCGATGCGAGGATGCGGCTCATGGCTGCCTCCGGCTGAAATGGGTATAGAGATCCTCGAGGCTGGGCGGCAGGATCTCGACATCGTCGATCATCGAACCCAGTGCCGCGATGTCGCCCAGGCGCGCCAGCTTCTCCTCGGGCCCGCAGGCCAGATCCACCAGCACGCCGTTGCGCCGCCCGCCGTGCAGCCGCGCGGCCACCGCATCGGCCGATCCCGGCCGGGCGGCGACCTGCAGCCGGATCGGCAGCGCCGCCTGCCGGCGCAGGTTGGCCAGCGTGTCATCCGCCACCAGCCGGCCGCCGGAAAGGATCACGATGCGGTCGGTGCGCGCCTCGACCTCGGTCAGCGCGTGGCTGGAATGCAGGATCGCCGCGCCCTCGGCGGCCAGACCGTCGAGCAGCTCGTAGAACTCGCGCCGCGAGACAGGGTCGAGGCCGCTGGTCGGCTCGTCCAGCACCAGAAGCTTCGGGTGCCCGATCAGCGCCTGCGCCAGCCCGACCCGCTGGCGCATCCCCTTGGAATAGGTGCCGAGCCGCCGCCGGGCCGCCGGACCGAGACCGACGCGATCGAGCAGGCCCGCGGCCTGCCGCGGATCCTCGCCACGCAGGCGCAGGTAATAGGCAAGCGTCTCCACACCGGTCAGCGCGGGATGGAACGCCACGTTCTCGGGTAGGTAGGCGGTGATGGCGCGGGCCGCGCGGCTGCCGGGCGCATGACCGCCGACCGAGATCCGCCCGGCATCGGCCTCGATCAGCCCCAGCACGATCTTCATCAGCGTGGATTTCCCCGCGCCGTTGTGGCCGATCAGGGCGACCCGTTCTCCGGGGGCGACCCCGAAGCCGACCGAGGACAGGGCGGGCGTGCCGCCGTAACTCTTAGTGAGCTGCGAGAGCGTCAGCATCGTCGTCTCCTTTCGGGCGGGGCGGCAGCGCCGCCTCCATCGCGGCGAAGCGGCCGGGAACCGCGATCTCGACCGGCGCCATCAGCGGATGGCTGTCGAGCACGCCGCCGGGCAGAGTCGCGGGAAAGCTCGCCTGGCTCCAGCGGATCAGCTGCACGGCGGGCGAGCCCACCAGCAGCGCGGCGGCGGGCTGCGACCACAGTATATGGTCCATCAGGTCGTTCGGGCGGAACGGCGCGTCGGCGGTGCCGTCGCCGTCAAGATCGAAGGCCGGATGATCCGACCAGAAGTTGCCGCGCCCCTCGAAACTCCATTCGACATTCCTGGAGCCGACATATTTCACCTGCGTCCGGTTGCCGAGGAAGGCGTTGCCGGTCAGGGCGTTGCGCTCGGAGCCGGCCGTGAAGTGGATGCCGATCCCGCAGCCCTCGAAGCGGTTGGCGTGGATCAGGTTGCGGTGGGCGTTGTAGATGAAGGTGCACTTGCCCGCCCCGCGGACAAGGTTGCCCGAGACCTCGGCATTGTTGACGTAGTTCAGCATCACGCCGTGGTCGCGGTCGCCGAGGCTGAGGTTGTCCTGCACCTTGACGTGATGCGAATACATCAGCGCGAAGCCGAGGTGGTTGCCGACCGAGACGTTGCCGGTCACCTCGGAATGGTGGGCGTACATGTAGTGCACGGCAAAGCGCAGGTCGCGCATCACGTTGTTGCGGAAGGTGTTTCGGTCCGAGACGTTCACGAAGATCCCGTCGCGGCCAAGGCTGATGTCGTTGCCTTCCACCAGCAGGCCCGGCGCGCTCCAGACATAGACACCGTTGCCGCGGGCATTCATGTGGGGATCGTCGCGGCCGACGATCACGTTGTCGCGCACGATGGCGTCGCGCGCCCCGTGGATGTCCACCCCGACGAGGTTTCCCAGCAGGCGGTTGCCCTCGACGACGGCCCGCTCGGAGCCCTTGAGCAGCCGAACGCCGGAGTCGATCGCCTCGTGCGACGAGCCGGAGCCGACGATCTCGAGTCCGCGGATGGTGACATCGGGCGCGGTGACGGTGATGACGGTCCCCTTGCCGTGGCCGTCGATCACCGCTCCCGCCCGGCCGAGGAGCGAGACCGGCCGGTCAAGAAGCACCGGGCCGTCATGGCGGCCCGGTGCAAGGTCGAGCACATCGCCGGGGCTGGCCGCGGCGATGGCTGCCCTGAGCGCCCCGGCTTCGGCCGCAACCAGCCGGTCGGCCGCAGAGACCGGGCCGGCGAGCAGGCAGGACAGCGCGAGGACGAGGCGCAGCGTCATCGTCAGGCCGCCTTCGGCTCGACGAACATGCGGCCGCGCATCTCCATGTGGAGGGCGTGGCAGAACCACTGGCAGTAATACCAGTAGACGCCCGGCTGGCCCGCGACGAAGGTGACCGACGAGGTGGCCATCGGCCCGATCTCCATCGCGACGCCATGGTTGCCCATGGTGAAGCCGTGGGTCAGGTCGTCCACGTCGTCGAGGTTGGTGACGATCACCGTCACCTCGTCGCCCTCGGTGACGGTGAACTTCTCGAGGCTGTAGCTCGGCGCCACGCCCGAGAGGTAGACGCGGACCTTGTTGCCGTCGCGGATCACCTCGCCGGTGAACTCGTCGAGGTTGACGCCATCCTTCTCGGCCTGCGCGCGCGCATCGGCCCACATCGGGTCGTTGCGGTCCCAGACGGCGCGGATGTTCGTCATCTTCGACGCGTGCACGGCGATGGCGTCATGCGGCTCGGCGAAGGTCGGGCCGTCGTGCACGATCACCATCTCGTCGCCCGAGATATCGACCAGCTGGTCGTTCTCGGGTTTCAGCGGACCCACGTTCAGGAAGCGGTCCTTCGAGAACTTGCACAGCACCACGAGCCACTTGCCGTCGGCTTCCAGCGTCTCGCCCATCGAGGTCTTCAGGTGGCCCGGCTGATAGTGCACGTCGAGCTTCTGGATGATCGGGTCGACCTGCTCGCCGTTGTGGGCGGCGATGGCCTTCTCGATGTTCCACTTCACCACCTGGCTGTCGAGGAACAGCGAGGTGTAGCAGTTGCCCTGGCCGTCGAAGGCGGTGTGCAGCGGCCCGAGGCCCAGTTCCGGCTCGGCCACGATGACCGAGCGCGGCTCGGCGCCCTCGTAGAACACCGCGTCAAGCTTGCGGACGTCGATCACGCTGACCGTCGGCGAGAGCTTGCCGTTGATGCAGAGGTGGATCTTGTCCGGCGCCATGTTGCAGCCGTGCGGGTTGTTGGCAATCGGGATGTAGCGGGTGTAGTTCTTGTTCTGGCCCTTGCGGCCGTCGATCACCTTGACCCCGTTCAGTTCCTGATAGTCGCCTGCGGCGATGCCCTTCTCGATCTCGGCCAGGTTGAAGACCACGACGTGGTCCATCTCGGCTTCCATCATCTCGCCGAGGTTGGTGCCCATCTCCGAGTTGTAGGAGGTCGAGAAGGCATACTTGCCCTCGTAGTCCGCGTCGGTGTTGTCGAGGTTGCCCGACACCAGCACCTGCCACGCCACGTCCCACTTGTCGGCATCGACGGCGGTGAAGAAGTTCACATACTGCTTCGGATCGTCGAGCACCTTGCCGTCGTTCACCATCGGCGCCTCGTCCTCGCCATTGCAGAAGACGTAGTTCGAGCGCGGCCACTTCTGCGGACGCAGGCCGTGGATGCCCTTGGCGTTCGGGATCTCGAGGATCGCGTCGGTCTTCATCACGTCGCAGCGCACGCGGGCCACGCGCGTGTTGGCCTTGTCGTTCATGAACAGGTAGCGGCCGTCATACTTGCCCTCGGTGAAGGACATGTGGACGTGGTGCAGGTCGCCGTTGTCATGGACCTTCTTGCCGTTCGCCGCGAGATACTTCCGCGTCTTCTCGGTCATCTTCTCGGTCATGATCTTCAGCGACTCGTTGGTCTGGCCCCAGCCCGTCGCCGAGCAGCGGTTGAACACCGGCACCCGCATCAGCTCGCGCATCGAGGGAACACCCAGGATGCGCAGCTCACCCGTCTGGCCCGAGGACCAGAAGCCGTAGTATTCGTCCAGTTCGCCCGGCGCGAGCATGGCCTTGCCTGCGGCCGAGGCCGGCGCGGTCGCGGCGACGGTGGCGATCCCCGCCCCGCCCGCAAGCATGGCCGCCCGCGGTGCCAGCGCGCCGAACGCGACGCCCCCGGCCGTTGCCCCCAGCAGGCCCCGCCGGCTGATTCCTCCCTGATCCTTGTCAGACATGGGTTCTTCCCTTCACGTTTGGATGGTTCTGGATCGCTTGCTCCAGCGCATCGCGGACGGCGGCGGTCCCCGCCGAGACCGTCTCGCGGCGCTTGAGTTTCTTGATGACGACCGGACAGGTCGTCTTCGACTGGTAGTGCACCTGACAGTTGAGGCAGTTCAGGCACTCGTTGGGGTTGATCTCGCCCGTGGGATGGATCGCCTGGACCATGCAGTCGCGGGCGCAGGTCTGGCACGGGTTGCCGCATTCGCGGTAGCGCTTCAGCCAGTCGAACATGCGGATGCGGGCGGGTATCGCCAGCGCCGCGCCGAGCGGGCAGAGATAGCGGCAGTAGAAGCGTTCGACGAAAAGGCCGATGCCAAGCAGCACGACCGCATAGAGCACGAAGGGCCAGGCGCGGTCGAACTTCAGGATGATCGCGGTCTTGAACGGCTCCACCTCGGCCAGGTGCTCGGCCTGGTCGACCGAGATCAGGCTGACCCCGAAGAGGCCGAGGAACAGGATGTATTTCACCGCCCAGAGCCGCTCGTGCAGGCCCCAGGGCAGCGTGACCTGCGGGATGCGGGCCAGTTTCGCCAGCCGGTTCGTCAGTTCCTGCAGCGCGCCGAACGGGCAGAGCCAGCCGCAATAGGCGCCGCGCCCCCAGAACAGCAACGCCGCCGCGATCGAGAACCACAGGATGAAGGTCAGCGGATCCAGCAGGAACGCCTGCCACGAGAAGCCGTCGCGCAGCGAGGCGACCAGCGCCATCAGGTTCACCACCGACAACTGCGCGTTCGAGACCCAGCCGAGGAAGACGAGCGTGGTCGACAGGAACGCGATGCGGAACCAGAAGGTGAGCCGCGCCGAGGCGGTCAGGAAGCTCTGGAAGAAGAAGGCGGCGGTGAGCACGCCGAGCATCGTCACGAGCGCCGCGATCTCCAGGTGGTTGTCCTGCCAGATCCGCTGCCACAGCGCGGCCTGCGCGGCCTCTTCCGCCGGCTCGGGCGCGGCGGCGACGGGCGCCGCGATGGGGCGGAGGTAGCGCGGCGGCAGCTGGTAGCCGAGGTCGAAGGTGGTGAAGACCTTGTCGATGGGGCCGACGCTGCGCTGCACCAGAAGCTGGATGCGGAACGGCTCGGTCGGGTCGAAGCCGGTATCGGCCGGGATGCGGAACAGGTCCATCTCGGTCATTTCCGGCGCACCGGAGGCGGCGATGGCGCCCAGCCGGCGGTGCATCCGGTCCCGGAAGCGGATCGAGACATCGCCCTGGACCAGCACGATCCGGTCGAAGATCCCGCCGCGGACATAGCCCGAGCCCTTGTAGGAATATTCCCCCCGCCCGGCGAGCAGCAGGGCGTGGTCGCCGGGCTCCAGCCAGCCGGACAGGCCGGCCACTTCCCGCTCGCCCAGCAGGCTGCGCGCGATGCCCGGCACGCTGACGAGGGCCGCGTGCATGTCGATGAAGGTGGCGCCCGGCTCTCCGGGGTGCGGGCGGGCGGTGGCGCGGGGATCTCCCTTTTCCTCGAAGGCCGCGTTGATCTGCCCGACGTCCAGCGACAGCCGCCGCAGCGTGCCGTCTCCCGTCAGCCCGAGCCAGTCGGATGGCGCGGCGGCCTCGGGGTCGATCTCGGTGCTCCTGACGTCCGCCGCCTCGGGCGTCAGCCCGCCGAGGCCGAGCGCCCGCGCGACCTTGATGCCCGAGCGCACGATGGAATCGTCGATCACCATGATGGTGACCGTGGCGCCGGAGATGATCTGAAGCTCGTGTGCCGATCCGTTCTCGGCGGCCTCCTGGCGAAGATCCACGCCGACATAGCTTGCGGCGAGCGCCTTGATCTTCGCGTCGGGGATGCCGACCAGCACGATCGGCTCGGAATGCTTGACAAGCTTGACGCCGGTGACGCGGCCGTCGAGGTCGACCCCGACCATCACGTGGATCGGCTTGCCGGAATAGCCGGTGGTGCCCACGAAATCCGAGGTGACGAAGGCATATCCGGCGGTCTGTCCCGCCACCTGCAGCGGCAGGACGGGCAGGTCCTCGCGCAGCGGGCCGTAGCCTTCCGCGCCGGGCAGCAGGTCGGCCGCGGGAACCTCGGCCGCATAGGTCGCGACATGGGGCGGGGCCGCCACGGCGCCCGTTGGCGCCATCAAGGCAAGGATCAGACCGGCAAGCAGGACCAGCAGGTAACGCATCGTTCAGGCTTTCGCGATGGGAGGAGCGCGGGCGCGGACGGTCACGGGGCGCGCCGCCACGACGGTGGCATCCTCCGCCGCATCGTCGGACGCCCCGAAGGACGGGGCGGGAGTGACCTCGGCCGCGACAGGCGGCAGCGCCGCGAAGGATGGCAGGCATTTGGCACAGGGATGGGCGGGATCCTGGCTCAGGGGGCGGCCCGAGCCATCGACGAGGATGGTGGCCGTGCCCCCGCCTGAACAGATCACCATCTCGGCAAGCGGACCGTGCGGCACCGTCCTCGCCTCGGCCGCGCCCATCAGGACATGCAGCGCCGCCAGCGCGAGGCTGACGAACAGGCCGAGCAGGCGATGGCGCAGGCAACGGTTCATGGCCGACATGCAATAGCTGCAAAGCCGGCGCCGAACGTTGATATGGGTCAAATAACCTATCCCTTTTATTCGGCGGGCAGGGACATCCCGCGAACCGTCACGTCCGGACCGGCAAGTCGGGCGCCGTGACGCGGACAGGGCTCAGGCGGATCGGGCGTCTGCGGTCTTCGCACCAGTATCCGCAGGGCGGCGGGCCGCCTGCAGCCGTCGAACGCTCGTTTCAAGCGAGCGGATGCGGTCGGCCTGGTTCAGGACAAGGTGAAGCATGTGGTCGATCAGCCGGTTGCGGATGTCCTCCGGCGGAGGGATCCGCGGCGGCGCGGCCTCGGCGGCCACAAGGTCGATGCCGAACCGCTCGCGGATGAAATCGAAGGTGTGCCGTTGGCTTTCGACAAGCTCTTCCGTCGCGTCGTAGCACAGCGCGGTTTCAAGGAAGCCTGCCAGCGTCGGCACCGAGGCGAAGGAGATGCCGGAGAAGGCCTGGTCGAACCGCAGCGGCAGCACGCTTTCCGGCAGCCTGTTGTTGTAGAGCCCGCGCAGCACCGTCTCGCCGATGTCCGTCCGCTCCAGCATCCGTGCGGCCGGCTGGTCGAGCCCGATCCCCAGCAGCCCGGTGAAATCATCGACCACGTTGCCCCGCTTGTGGAACTCGCGCAGGGTCAGGACGTCGGACGGCAGCTTCGCCCAGATTTCGATCGCCGCATAGGCGCGAACGAGTTTCGCCGCGACCGTCGGATAGGGCTTGACCGGCCCCGGTCCGGCCTTGTGATAAAGCGCCCATTGCGTATAGGCCGAGGGAAGCCATTCCCGCGGATTGCGGACATAGGCAATGACCCGGACCGTCGCGTGCTGCCGCAACTCGTCCACGAAGGGCTCGAGCGCGGCGGCCTTCGAATACATGCTTTCGTTCGACAGGATGAAGCGCGAGCAGCCGTTGCCTTCCTGCCGCTGGCGCAGCGTGGAGACGAGGCTGCGGGCGTGCTGGCGCATCTCGTCGGGCGGCGACCGGAAGAACGCCCCCTGACCGGAGAAGCCGGCGAAGCGTTCGTCCACCCCATCGAACCACAGCCCCAGATAGTCCACGCCCTGCTCGATCAGCCGGGCCGCGTTCCGGCCTAGGGCGATCTGGATGGACGAGGTTCCGGTCTTTCCCATTCCGACGTGCAGGATGATTTCCACGATGACAGCCTCCCCGGTGAGATGGATCAGGATTCGTCCCGGTGTCGCACAGGAGATTTGAGGAAATGGAAATGCGGAACGGTTGCGGTGAGAAATGCGGCCCTGCCCTCACAGCCCACGTCCCCTTGCAGGATCCCGCAGGCGCAAGGGGGTGGCGGCCGTCTGGGACGCGCAGGCCACAGGCAAGCTCTCTGCGGGTTCCAGTGGACGGCAGCCACGGGCGCCCGCGACGCCGGCTGAAGGCCCGAGCCCGGCTGCGCGCGGGCGGCCGGATGCCGCCGGGGGAGGCGCGTCCGGCCGGCTGCTACTCGGCCACTGACGGACGCAGCGGAGCCGCGCCCGCGGTGTCGGGCAGCGGTCCTGCCGGTTCGTCCCGGCGGGCGAGCGGCACGCGGATCACCGTCGCGCTGCAGGGCGCCTCGGCCACCACCTGGCTTGACACCGATCCGAGGATCCGCCGGCTGAGCGAATGGCTGCGCGCGCCCATCAGGATGTGGCTGACATGATTCTTGGCGGCGTAGTCGATGATCGCCTTTGCGGGATCGGTATGCTCGAGGATGGTGAAGGTCAGGCGGTCCTCGGGCATGTCGAGTTCGCGCGCCCATTTCCGCAGCGAGATCAGGCGGGCGACATGCAGGTGCTCGCCCTTCTCGTCGGTGATGTGATCGACCCCGATCCGGTTCGAGCGGATCACGTTCACGCAGGCCACGCGGGCGTCCGGCTGAAGCTCCAGCATCCGCTTGAGCGAGTGCAGGATCTGCCGCGCCAGATCCTCCATCCCCGAGGCGAGATCGACGGCCACCATCAGGATCGGCGCCTTCTGGATCTGGGCCGAGGGGCTGGGGGGATCGGGGAACCGGCGCAGCTTCCGCATCCGGCGCCAACGCCCGACCCGCGTCCAGAAGCCGTCGCGCTCCATCCGGTGCGCCCGGTCGGTCAGCTTCACCAGCTGCGGGTTCTGCAGGTCGAACAGCATCTGTGCCGCGGTCTGGTAGCGGTCCTTGGGATCGACCTCGAGGCCGCGCAGGATGATCTCCTGCAGCCATTCCGGGATCATCCGGTCGATGGCACGCGGCGGCACCGGATCGGACCAGAGCCGCCGGCGCACCCCGCGCAGCCGCTCGGGCTTGCCGAAGGGCATCTTTCCCGTCGTCAACTCGTAGATCATCACGCCAAGCGCGAAGACGTCCGAGCGCAGGTCGTTGCGCTGGCCCAGATACTGCTCGGGTGCGATGTAGGGGAAGGTTCCCATCGGGATGGTGAATTCCTCGGCCAGCAGGTCGGGCAGCCCGTCGTGCCGCGAGAGGCCGAAGTCGATGCAGACCATCTCGCCCGTCGGGCGCCGCATGAAATTGTCCGGCTTGAGGTCGAGGTGGATGACGTGCTGCTTGTGCAGGTCGTGCACCGCCTCGGTCATCAGGGCTGTGATCTCGATGACTTCGGACAGCGGGCGGGGCGCCTTGCTGAACAGCTCCAGCAGCGACGGCCCGGGGATCATCTCGGTGACGATATAGGGCATCACCGTGAAATCGCCCTCGGCCATCACCCGCAACACATGCGGCCCGGTCAGGCGCGGCATGATCATCTGCTCGACCTCGAAGCCCACGATGGTCGGCGCATCGTAGCCGTCGAGGATGGTCGGCACCTTCATCACCATGGGCGTGCGATAGAGCGGATGCGTCACGGCCCAGATCGTGGCGAAGCCGCCGCGATGCAGGCATTCGGTCAGCCGGAAGCCGTCGATCTCGAGCCCGGCGTGGGGTCTCAGCATGGCTCACGCTCCCCGCATCAGGCGCGAGGCGAGCGAGTCGGGCAGGCCCTGCTCGCGCATCTTCCGCGCCGTCGTCACGTTGTCATAGGGCACGCGCCGGAAGGTCAGCTCGTTCCGGCCGGTGTCCACCAGCGCCCATCCGGCCTCGGGCACGCCATCGCGCGGCTGCCCGACCGATCCCACCACCGCCAGCCAGCGCCGCGACTGGATCAGCGGCACCGGCGTGCCGATCCGCACCCGCTGCTCGCGCACCGTGCCGCCGATGTCGTAGGACATCAGCGATGGGACGTGCACGTGCCCGCACAGGATCAGCCGCGCCCGCGAGACCTTGAACGACGGGCGCGCGCGGGCCTCGCTCGTGACATAGATCCAGTCCCCCGGATCGTTCGCGCTGGCATGGACGAGCAGCAGGTCGCCCAGCTCCCTCGACAGCGGCAGCCCGTCGAGGAACTCCCGCTGCGCTTCGGAGAGGCGCGGCCGCGTCCAGTCGATCACCGTCTTCGCGTTCTGGTTCATCGCCCCGTCCCGCTCGGCGATGGCGCTGTCGTGGTTGCCCTTCACGCAGAGCGCGCCGCCGTGGACCAGATGCATCACCGCCATCGTGCACCATTCGGGGTCCGGGCCATAGCCCACGATGTCGCCCAGGACGGCGATCCGGTCCACGCGCTCCGCGTCGAGATCGTCGAGGACCGCCTCCAGGGCCTCCCTGTTGCCATGGATGTCACTCAGTACCGCCAGCCGCATTGCACCCCTCCCAAGGCCCGGGACGTGGCATCGGACCGTGCGGCGCGTCCCCCATCTGCCGCGTCCTCACGTCGCGTTGCCCTGCCCCCACGTCGAATCATCGCGCGAAAGCGCGGCAGCGCGCAAGGGCTGCGGTTCGGTCGGCCGGACACCGTCCGCCGCACTGCCCGGGCTGTGCTGCGGCCGTGTAGGGGCCTGTCAAGGCCATGCGTCTGACATGTCGTGTAAATCACCCCCGGCCAGCGTAATGATTTACCCAATTCCCAAGGCCCGGTAAATTCGTTTACACCTAAGCGCCGCATAACAAAAGTGTTTACTCGCGGATTGACCGAGAGTTATCGTCAAGAACGCGCCGGGGAGCGGACCGGACGGCGCGCCAGACTCGTGGAGGGGAACCAGTGGATCACGCTCAGGCGCAGGCCGTTTACACGGCTTCTTCGGACTTCATCGCGCAGGCCCATGTGGACGCGTCGGGATACGATCGGATGTATGCGGCATCCGTTTCGGACCCGGAGGCGTTCTGGGGGGAACAGGGCAAGCGGCTGGACTGGATCAGGCCCTACACGAAGGTGAAGGAGACGAGCTTCAAGCCCGGCGAGGTCTCGATCAAGTGGTTCCACGACGGCACGCTGAACGTGGCCTGGAACTGCATCGACCGCCACCTCGCGACCCGCGCCAGCCAGACCGCGATCATCTGGGAGCCGGACGATCCGAACCAGCCCGCCCAGCACATCAGCTACCAGGAACTCCACGACCAGGTCTGCCGGATGGCGAACGTGCTGGTCAGCCAGGGCGTGCGCAAGGGCGACCGGGTGGTGATGTACCTGCCCATGATCCCCGAGGCCGCCTATGCCATGCTCGCCTGCGCGCGGATCGGCGCGATCCATTCGGTCGTCTTCGCGGGCTTCTCGCCGGATGCGCTGGCGAACCGGATCAACGACTGCCAGGCCAAGGTGGTGATCACCGCCGACACCGCACCGCGCGGCGGGCGGCGCACGCCCTTGAAGTCGAACACCGACGCGGCGCTGCTGCACTGCTCGGACCGGGTGCGCTGCCTCGTGGTGAAGCACACCGGCGACCAGACCCACTGGACCGAAGGCCGCGACGTCGACGTGAAGGCGATGATGGCCCAGGCCTCGCCCGACTGCCCGATCGAGGAAGTGAACGCCGAGGATCCGCTCTTCATCCTCTACACCTCGGGCTCCACCGGCAAGCCGAAGGGCGTGGTCCACACCTCGGGCGGTTATCTCACCTACGCGGCGATGACGCACCAGCTGACCTTCGACTACCACGACGGCGACGTGTTCTGGTGCACCGCGGACGTGGGCTGGGTGACGGGGCACAGCTACATCGTCTACGGCCCGCTCGCCAACGGCGGCACCACGGTGATGTTCGAGGGCGTGCCGACCTACCCGGATGCGGGCCGCTTCTGGGCGGTCTGCGAGAAGCACAGGGTCAACCAGTTCTACACCGCGCCGACGGCGATCCGCTCGCTGATGGGGCTCGGGCCGGAGTGGGTGGACAAGTACGACCTGTCGTCGCTGAAGCTGCTGGGCTCGGTCGGCGAGCCGATCAACCCCGAGGCCTGGAGCTGGTACAACACCCATGTCGGCAAGGGCCGCTGCCCGATCGTCGACACCTTCTGGCAGACCGAGACCGGCGGCCACATGATCACGCCCTTGCCGGGCGCCATTCCGGTGAAGCCGGGCGCGGCCTCCAAGCCCTTCTTCGGGGTGAAGCCGGTGGTTCTGGACCCGACCGACGGGCACGAGCTGACCGAGATGGCGACCGAGGGCGTGCTCTGCATCGCCGACAGCTGGCCGGGGCAGATGCGCACGCTCTGGGGCGACCACGAGCGCTTCGAGGAGGCTTATTTCTCGCAATACAAGGGCTATTACTTCACCGGCGACGGCTGCCGCCGCGATGCCGACGGCTATTACTGGGTGACCGGCCGGGTCGATGACGTGATCAACGTCTCGGGCCACCGGATGGGCACGGCCGAGGTGGAATCGGCCCTCGTGGCCCATGCCCAGGTCGCCGAGGCCGCGGTGGTGGGCTATCCGCACGACATCAAGGGCCAGGGCATCTATGCCTATGTCACGCTGATGAACGGGGTGGAGCCCTCCGAGGAGTTGCGCAAGGACCTGGTGAAATGGGTCCGGACCGAGATCGGCCCGATCGCCTCGCCCGACATCATCCAGTGGGCGCCGGGGCTGCCGAAGACCCGCTCGGGCAAGATCATGCGCCGGATCCTGCGCAAGATCGCCGAGAACGACTTCGGCAGCTTGGGCGACACCACGACGCTCGCCGATCCGTCGGTGGTGGACGACCTGATCGCCAACCGCAAGAACCGGGGCTGAGGCGATGGCGGAGGGAACCGCAGGGGCGCCGGAGGGCGGCTCTGGAGCCGCCCGGCCTCTCGGAACGGCAGAGGGCGGCTCTGGAGCCGCCCGACCTCTCGGAACGGCAGAGGGCGGCTCTGGAGCCGCCCGACCTCTCGGAACGCCGGAGGGCGGCCCCGGCGCCGCCCGACCTCTCGGAACGGCAGAGGGCGGCCCCGGCGCCGCCCGGCCCGCCGCGGCGGCGGAGGGTGGCACGGAGGCGGCCGCCCGTCCGGCGGTGCTGATCCTGCTCGGGCCTCCGGGTGCGGGCAAGGGCACGCAGGCGCGGATGCTGGAGGAGCGCTTCGGCCTCGTCCAGCTGTCCACCGGCGACCTGCTGCGCGCGGCGGTGGCGGCGGGCACGCCCGCGGGGCTGGCGGCGAAGGCGGTGATGGAGGCGGGCGGCCTCGTCTCGGACGAGATCGTGCTGCGCGTCCTCGCCGACCGGATGGCCGCGCCCGACGTGGCGGCGGGCATCATCCTCGACGGCTTCCCGCGCACCGCGGGGCAGGCGGCGGCGCTTGACGCGCTGCTGGCGGGGGCGGGGCAGCGGGTGACGGCGGCGATCAGCCTCGAGGTCGACGACGCGGCGATGGTCGAGCGCGTCTCGGGCCGCTTCACCTGCGCCGCTTGCGGCGAGGGCTACCACGACCGCTTCAAGCGCCCCGCGGCGGAGGGCACCTGCGACCGCTGCAACGGCACCGAGTTCAAGCGCCGCCCGGACGACAACGCCGAGACGGTGGGCGCGCGGCTGGCGGCCTACCACGCCCAGACCGCGCCGCTGATCGCCCATTACGACGCCCAGGGCGTCCTGCACCGCATCGACGCCATGCGCAACATCGACCAGATCGCCGAGACCCTCGAAACCATCGTCAGAAACGTCTCGGACTAAGGGACACCGTCCGCCCCTCGGGGCTGGCGGTAGGGAGGATGACCGACAAGCCGGGAGCCGAATGGCGCCCGCGCCGGCGACTGCCGGCCTCCACACCCCTTGGGGTGGGGCGGGATCTTGCACGGTCATGAGGACAACTGGCCCCCGAGGCCGGCAACAGGAGGAAACCAATGGCGAACACATATGTCGAGGACGCCAGCGTCCGATCTCGCCCGATGACGAGGGAGGAGAGGAAGGTCATCCTCGCCTCGTCCGCGGGCACCATCTTCGAATGGTACGACTTCTATCTCTACGGCTCGCTTGCAGCGATCATCGGCGCGCAGTTCTTCACGGCATTCCCTGAAGCGACGCGCAACGTCTTCGCGCTGCTGGCCTTTGCCGCGGGCTTCATCGTGCGCCCGTTCGGCGCGCTTGTGTTCGGTGCCATGGGTGACCTCATCGGCCGGAAGTATACCTTCCTGGCCACGATCCTGATCATGGGTCTCTCGACCTTCTTCGTGGGCCTGCTGCCCAGCTACCAGTCCTGGGGCGTCGCGGCGCCGATCATCCTGATCGTCCTGCGCATGGCGCAGGGTCTGGCGCTTGGCGGCGAATACGGCGGCGCCGCGGTCTATGTGGCCGAGCACGCGCCGCAGAACCGCCGCGGCTACTACACCGCCTTCATCCAGACCACGGCCACGCTGGGTCTTCTGCTGTCGCTGATCGTCATCCTGCTGGTGCAGGGCTACGTGAACGGCAACTACCCCGAGCAGCCGGTGCTCGACGCGGCCGGCATGGCCACGATGAACGCCGACGGCACGCCGGCGATGATGAAGGCCTTCAACGCCTGGGGCTGGCGGATCCCGTTCCTCGGCTCGATCTTCCTGCTGCTGATCTCGCTCTACATCCGGCTGCAGATGAACGAGAGCCCGGCCTTCAAGAAGATGAAGGAAGAGGGTGCGCAGTCCAAGGCACCGCTGCGCGAGGCCTTTGGCCAGTGGCGCAACGCGCGGATCGCGCTGATCGCGCTGTTCGGCCTGACCGCGGGCCAGGCCGTCGTGTGGTACTCGGGCCAGTTCTATGCGCTGTTCTTCATTCAGAACGTGATCAAGCTCGACACCTTCACCGCCAACGTGCTGGTCGCTTGGTCGCTGATCCTCGGCACCGGCGGCTTCCTGATCTTCGGCGCGCTGTCGGACCGGATCGGCCGCAAGCCGATCATCCTCGCCGGCTGCCTGATCGCGGCGATCACCTACTTCCCGGTGTTCCAGTACCTGACCAAGACCGCGAACCCCGCGCTCTATGCCGCGCACCAGACCCCGGTCACCGTGACCGCGGACCCGGAAAGCTGCTCGTTCCAGTTCAACCCGACCGGCACTGCCAAGTTCACCTCGTCCTGCGACATCGCCAAGGCGCTGCTTGCCAAGAGCTCGGTGAACTACTCCTCGGCCAATGCCCCGGCCGGCGCGACCGCCGAGGTGAAGATCGGCGACACCGTCATCCCGTCCTATGACGCCGCGACGCTGACGGGGGACGAGCTGAAGGCCGCGAAGGCCGCCTTCGAGAAATCCGTGACCGACGCGCTGCTTGCGGTGGGCTATCCGCTCGTCGCGGACAAGAACCCGACCGCGGCGAAGGCCGACCACTTCCTCGACATCTTCACGCCGCAGAAGCTGACCATCGTGGCCGTGCTCACCTATCTCATCATCCTGGTGACCATGGTCTACGGCCCGATCGCCGCCATGCTGGTCGAACTCTACCCGACCCGCATCCGCTACTCGGGCCTGTCGCTGCCCTATCACATCGGCAACGGCTGGTTCGGGGGCCTGCTGCCCGCGACCGCCTTCGCGATCTCGGCGCAGAGCGGCAACATCTACGCCGGTCTCTGGTATGCGATCGTCGTGGCGCTGATGACGGTGATCGTCGGTGCGCTCCTCGTGCCCGGCAAGACCCACAAGAAGAGCATCTTCGCCGACGACTCGGCCAACCGGATGTGATCCGGCACACGGCGGGCCCGGGAACCCGGCCCGCCGTTCCGCTGCCTCAGGGCGCGACCTTCGGTGCCGCGGCCGTTTCCTGCGCGCCGCCCGATCCAGTCCCCGCGAAAGGCGAGATATGACATCGGCTCCCACCCCCCAGCGCGTTCTTGTCGTCGAGGACGACGACAGCATCGCGGCAGCCCTCGAATACGTTGTCCTGCACGAGGGGTTGCGGCACGAGCGCGTTGCCAACGGCGCGGTGGCCCTTCGCCACATCCGCGAGACGCGGCCGGATCTGGTCCTGCTCGACGTGATGCTGCCCGAGCTTTCGGGCTACGAGATCTGCCATGAGGTGCGGCTCGATCCGGCGCTGCGCAACATCAAGATCGTGATGATGACCGCGCGCGGCTCGGCGCTCGAGCGCAAGCGCGGGATGTCGCTCGGCGCGGACGGCTTCGTGTCGAAGCCCTTCGAACTCGGCGACCTGCGCCACGAGGTCCGCCGGCTTCTTGCCGGAGGCCGGTCCGCCCCCTGACCGGGAACTTACGACCGCAGGCGGCGCACCAGCGTCCAGACAGCCAGCACGGCGGCCAGGATGATCAGGTTCGCGACCGCGCCCGTCGCCGCAACGATCCACAAGGGCCCAGACCCCGCCTGCGTCGTCAGCGGAATGATCACCGCGATGAACAGGACCCCGAGGAGCAGCGGGATCACCGTTCCGGTGACGGACTCGGTCCGCACCGTGGTGGCGACGAGGGCGACGACGAGGCCGATCCGGAACGGATCGGCAAGCTGTTCCAGAACCTGTGCCGAAAGATCCAACACCCTGTCTCCCCCACCCTTGTCCTTCGGGCAGGCTTACAGCCTGCATCGGCGTCCGACCACGGGAAAATTCCGGCGCTCGGCAGTTCGGTGGCCAACACCTTCCTCAAGCTCGTCGGCTGCGATGAATTCGACGTGGCCGTGACCCGCGTGGCCTGTTGCGGCCCGCCGGGACGCTGCACCTGTGTATGCAGCGACCAGATCACCCTCTCGTCCAGCAACTGGATCGGCTCGCGCTACTGCGCCCTTGGAGCGGACCAAGATCCTTGTCGGCCCGGAAGACCCGCCACCGCAGTCGGGGGGCGACGCTTCGGCACCTCTCGGCGGAGGCATCCTCCTGTCGGCCAGGCTTCCCCGCGGGGGTTCCGGAGCGCCTTGCGAAACGGCCGTCCCTGTCGCTTCCGCAGCCCGACCCTCACGGCGGAGGTCATCGAGGCACGGCGATGCGAACGGTCATTCCGGGGCCGGGCGCTCCGGAAGAACGCCACCCACGCCAAAACAGGCGCGAACACAAGCACATGACAGGAAACGAAGGCAACAGGCGCACAGGGCGTTCACGTAAGGCAGCATCGCGGGTTGCGGGCCGCGCGCATTGAAGTTCGTCAACGGCGCCCGCTGGGACAAGCGACAGGATGCCGCACCCCCGCCTTGCGGGCGCCCTGATCCGCCCTCGGCGGCAGGGCAGATCAGGGCGCCGGTCCTGCGCCCTCTCGCGACCTAAAGCGGCTGAACAGGCCGCAACCCCGCTGCCTCGGGCGGCGGTCAAACCGCCTGCGCCGCCTGAAGCTCGCCCCGGGCTGCGCGGAGGAAGGCCTGGTTCAGATCGAGGATCAGGTCGTCCGGATGCTCCAGCCCCACCGACAGGCGGATCAGCCCCTCTGTCACGCCGGTGATCTCGCGCAGGTCGGCCGGCACGCCCGAATGCGTGGTCGAGGCGGGATGGCAGACCAGCGATTCCGATCCCCCCAGCGAGACCGCAAGCTTGAAGATCTGCAGGTTGTTCAGGATGCGGAAGGCCAGCGCCCGGTCATCCTCGACCACGAAGGCGAAGGTCGAACCGGGACCCGAGCACTGGCGGGCATGGATCTCGCGCTGGCGCTCGTCGACGAAATACTGCGGATGCAGGACGCGGCAGGGGATGTGCGGGTTCGAGGCCAGCCAGGCCGCCACCTTCGCGCCGCTTTCCGCCGCGCGCTCCATCCGCAACGACAGGGTTTCCATCGAGCGTGACAGCATCCAGCAGGAATGCGGATCAAGCTGGAAGCCATAGGCGGAACGGGTCTGCCGCACCGGCCGCAGCTTCTCGCGCGAGCCGGTGATGCCCCCGGCCACCAGGTCGGAATGGCCGCCGACATATTTCGTCAGGGAATAGACGCAGATGTCCACGCCGAAATCGAGCGGCTGCTGGAAGACCGGTCCGAGCATCGTGTTGTCACAGACAAGGATGGGGCTCTGGCCGGAGGTGCGGCTCCAGTCATCCACCGTCCGCCGCACGAGCGCGAGGTCGATCATCGCATTGGTCGGATTGGCCGGCGTCTCGAGATAGACCATCTTCACCGGCCCGTGCCGCGCGGCCTTCTCGAGCACGTAGAGCAGCGCCTCGGGGTGCGAGCCGTCGGTGAAGGGGATCGGCTTGATCCCCCATTGCGTGAAGACCTTGCCGAAGAGCGTCTCTGTCCCGCCATAGAGCGGGGTGTAATGCACCACCGCATCGCCCGGCCGCAGGTAGCTCAGCGCCACCGCGCTGATCGCGGCCATCCCGGACGAGGTCACCAGCGCGGCCTCGGCATGGTCGTAAAGCGCCAGCCGGTCCTCGACGATCTCGAGGTTCGGGTGGTTGAAGCGCGAGTAGACGAGGCCCCCGGCACCCATGCCTTCGCCGGCGGGCTTGCGGCCGGCCACCACGTCGAAGAACTCCGCCCCCTGCTCGGCGCTTGCGAAGACGAAGGTCGAGGTCAGGAAGACCGGCGGCTTCACCGCGCCCTCCGACAGCGCCGGATCGTAGCCATAGGCCGTCATCTGCGTCTGGGGATGCAGCGGAGTGCCGTCGAGATGGGTCCGCCGGAAGTTCCTGGGCATCGTGCTGTCCTCCAATCACCGCGGGACGGCCCGCAGGCGCATCCCCTGCGAGACTATCTGGATCGACCGGCCGCGCTGACGAGTCGCCACGGCAGCGCGCCGGGGCCGCCGCCGGCATCTACCGGACGGGCGCCCGATGCGACCCGCGGTTCCGGTGGCTGAATTTCGTCGGCACCGTGCCGAAGCGCGCCTTGAAGCATTTCGAGAAATGCGACACCGAGTTGAAGCCGCAGGCCGTGGCGACCTCCAGCAGCGTGAGGTCCGTCGTGCTGAGCAGGTTGCGCCCCCGGTCGAGCCGCAGGCCGCGATAGAACTCGCCGGGCGTCTCGCCCAGCACGGTGCGGAACAGCCGTTCGATGTGGCGGCGCGAGCAGCCGGCCGCCGATGCCAGCGCCTCGAGCGACAGCGTGTCCTCCAGATGGTCGGTCATCAGCTTGACGGCGGCGATCAGGGCGGGGTTCCTCGACCGCATCAGCACGGCAAGCGAGCTGCGCTGCACCGGCTCGACCCCGGCCATGACGGTGCGCAGGCACATCTCGGACACCATGGCGGCGAACTCGGGGCCGTGGTCGCGGGCGATCACCGACAGCATCATGTCCGTCGAGGCTGCCCCGCCGCCGCAGGTCATCATCCGGCCCTCGATCTCGAAACGGTTCTCGGTCGGGGTCAGGTCGGGAAAGGCTTCGGCGAAGCCTGGCTGGTTCTCCCAGTGCAGCGTGAAGCGGCGCCCCTCCAGCAGGCCCGCCCGTGCCAGGGCGACCGCCCCGGTGCAGATGCCGCCCACCGCACCCCCGAAGCGGTGATGCCGGGAGATCGCGGCCACGATGGCCGGTGCCGCCGCCTCGGACGGCAGGTTGCCCGCGCAGACAAAAAGCCGCGTGTCGCGGTCCAGCGCCTCGAGCGAGCCATCGGCGGCCACCGCAATTCCTGACGAGCTCGCAACTGGCGCGCCCCGTTCGGACAGCACCCGCCACTGGTAGAGCGGCCGCTGCGACAGCTGGTTGGCGATCCTCAGCGGCTCGACCGCCGAGCTGAAGGCGAGCAGCGTGAAGCCCGGCACGAGGATGAAGGCATATTTCCGGGTGGCGCCGGGGTTTGCCACGGGGAAGTAGGCGGCACCCGGCGGCACGAGGGTCGGGGGATCGGAACTCGTCGCGTCTCCGCCGGTCATGGCCCGTTGCCCCCGTCTGCTGCGCCCGTCGCGTCCCGCGATATAGGAGGATCGACGGCGCCCGGGAAGGCTGTCAGCGGAAGGATCGCCACGCACCCGCACGGCATGAGCCAGGCATCCCCTGCCCGAACCGCGGCCAGCAGATGTTCAACGGACCGCGTCCAGCGTGTCGAACCGGCCATGCGAGACAAAGAAGCGATACCGTCAACGGATGAAGGTTCAGAAGGCTCTGCTTGACGCCGTGCTTCACTGGGAGATCGCGGAGCGAGATGTGCCGCCCCATCGGTCCGGCTTGGCGCGTCCAGAGCGACCGCCCTTCATCGGCGGTCGCGCAGGCCCCTGGTCTTGGCCCCGTGCTCCCCGCACGGGGTGAACCTGCAGCACCCGCATCAGCGGCAGCCTCGGGCCGGGCACTCCTGCGAGGCGAGGCAGTCAACGGATGGTGTAGCCGCCGTCGATGACGAGTGTCGTGCCGTTCACCATGGCCGCCCCGGCCGAGGCGAGGAACACCGCCCCGGCGGCAATCTCGCCGGGCTTCGCGAACCGGCCGACCGGGATCTCGCGCCGCGCCTGCTCGCCCTTCTCGCCCGACCAGCCGATCACCGCCATCGGCGTCTCCACGACCGTGGGCGCAATGGCGTTGGCGGTGATGCCGAACCTTGCCCATTCCAGGGCCATGATCATGGTCAGGTTGATCAGTCCGGCCTTGCTCGCGCCGTAGGCCGCATGATCGGCGATGGCCACGATCCCGGCCTGCGACGACAGGTTGATGATCCGGCCGCGCCCCGACGCCTTCAGATAGGGAAGTGCCGCAGCGGCCATCAGCCAGGGCGCGCGGAGGTTGATCCGCATGGTGCGGTCCCAGGCCTCCACGTCGGTCTCCTCCAGCGGGAAGACGATGCCGAGCCCCGCGTTGTTGACGAGGATGTCGAGGCCCATCTCATCGCCGATCCGCGCCACGGTGGTGCGGATCGCCTCGGGATCCTGCAGGTCTATCCGGAACGCGCGGTGCTGCGGCCCGAGCCTTTCGGCAAGCGCCGCCGCATCTTCCACATCGACCAGCGCAAGGCGCGCGCCGGCCGCCGCGAAGCTTTCGGCCATGGCGGTGCCGATCCCGCCGGCGGCACCGGTGATCAGGGCAGTCAGTCCGGCAAGATCGGTCATCATTCAGCCTTTCGTGGCGACGCGGCGGGGCCCGGTCAGATGTCGAAGTTCGACGGCAGCACGATCATGTCGCGGATCGTGACGTTGCGCGGCCGGCTCAGCATGAACATGACCGCATCGGCGACCTCGACCGGCTCGATCAGCGCGCCGTTCTCCTTCGCCTTGCGCAGGTTCTCCTCCGGCCAGTCGGCCAGCAGCGCCGAGATCACCGGCCCGGGCGACACCTGCCCCACCCGGATCCCGTGCTTCATCAGCTGGCGCCGCATGGTCTGCACAAAGCAGGTGATGGCCCATTTCGACCCGGAATAGACCGGCTCCCACGGGATCGCCGAATGGCCGGCGACCGAGCAGGTCACGATGATGTCGCCGGTGCCGCGCTCCGACATGTGCGGGATCACGGCGTGGACGTTCTTCATCACCGCGTTGACGTTGAGGTTCAGCATCCGGTCGATGGCCGCCGGATTGGTCTCGGACAGGTCGCCGCCGATATAGGTGCCCGCGTTGCAGTGCAGGATGTCGATCTGGCCCGCCTTGGCGAGGATCTCCGGCACCATCGCGTCGCAGCTTGCGGCGTCAAGCAGGTCCGTGACCTGGGCGATGCACTTCGCCCCGTGCCTTTCGCCAAGCGCCTTCAGCGCCGCCTCGTCGCGGTCCACGACCACGACGGTGGCGCCTTCGGCCAGCAGCGCCTCCACGGTGGCAAGACCGATGCCCGAGGCACCCCCGGTGATCACTGCCACCTTGCCGTCAAATCTTCCGCTCATCCTTCAACTTCTCCCTGTCCGGTCCCGAGGACCGCCTTGCCAGAAAATTTTTCCACTGCTGCGCCTTCCGCCGCGGCCGGCCAAAGCGCATGCCGCCGGCGAAAGATTTTTTTCGTTTGAATCAGTGCGTGATGTAGCCCCCATCCGCGACCAGCGTCGCCCCCGTCACGTAGGACGCCGCGTCCGAGGCGAGGAACAGGGCGCAGGTCGCCATCTCCTCGGGCTTGCCGAACCGGCCCATCGGGGTGTTCTCGGTCCAGACCCGGTTCATCTCGGCATTGGCGATCCCGTTCGCCGTCATGTCCGAGACGACATAGCCCGGGGCCAGCGCATTCACCCGGATGCCGCGCGAGGCATATTCGAAGGCCATCACCGTAGTCATCTGGTGGATCGCCGCCTTCGACGCGTTGTAGGCCACCTGAAGCTGGGGCTTGTTGGCGACAAAGCCCGAGATCGAGCCGATGTTGACGATCGACCCTTTCCCCTGCGCCAGCATCGGCGGGATGGCGGCACGGGCGATGCGGAAGGGGGCGGTGAAGTTGGTCTCCATGATCCGCGCCAGCCGGGCATCGTCGAATTCGTGGAAGTTGCCGCCGTCGGCAACGCCCGCGTTGTTCACCAGCACGTCGAGCCGGCCGAACCGCTCCAGCGTCGCGGCCACCAGCGCCGCCGGCGTGGCGGGGTCGGTCACGTCGCCCGCGACCCAGGCGAAGCGGTCGGGCTGGCCCTCGACCAGCGACCGCACGGCATCCGTCTCGGTCCGGCCGGTCAGTATCACCTGCGCCCCCGCCTCGCCGAAGAGGGTCGCGATGGCGAGGCCGATGCCGCGATTGCCGCCCGTCACGAGCGCGATCTTGCCGTCGAGGCGGAACATGTCGAGGGACATGGGCTTATCCTTTCATTGCTTCAGGGTTGCAGGCGGCATGGTAGGCATCGAGACTTTGCGTCACGCGCCAGACCAGCAGCGCCTCCGGATCTAGCGGCGCATCGGCAAAAGCCTGTGCCGCAGGCAGATGCTGCCGGAACAGCGGAAGCGGCACGCGCTGGCCGCGGAGCGCGGCGACAAGCCGGGACACGGCCTCGGCCGCCGGAGGTTCCGGCCAGTAGTAGCGGATCCGGTCCGACAGCGAATAATGGCGCAGGACGTGCTGCTCGGCCGGCTCGCCGGGATAGTGGCGCAGCCAGTGGCCGGGCGAGGCACACATGACCTGCTCCATCACCCGCATCAGCGGGCGGTCGCCGTAGCCGGGCCGCAGGTCGGTCGCGATCAGGTCGAGCGCATAGAGCGCCTCGCGCAGCACGAAGGTCAGTTCGGGGCCGACCTTGAGGATCGGGAAGCCGTCGCGGACCAGCCGGGCGAGCGGCGCCGTGCCCTGGTAATCGGTCGAGTGGGCCTCGAAGACCAGTCCGGGCTCGTCGTCCAGCACCTGCGAAAGCGCCTGTGCCCGCGCCGGATCGTAGCGGATCACGTTCTGGTTGCCGAATTCGACTCCCGGCTGGACGACGAAGCCAAGCACCCGGCCGAAGGCGTCGCCGAGCCCCTCGCGCGCGAAGACTTCGCGGTGCAGGGCGATGGTGCGGCGCGCGGCCTTCGGCGAGGTCGGTTCGATGTGGTCCAGCGCATGGTCCGCGCCGCCCGGCGGCGGCACCTCGGTGCCGAGGATGAACCGCGGCATCTCGCCCCCGGCCTCGCGCGCGGCCGCATCCGCCACCCGGGCCAGTCGCGCCGCCCGCCCGGCGGTGGTCGCATCGTCCAGCGCCTCGGGTTCGCCCGCGCAGCCCATCGAGGCATCGAGATGGATCTTGCGGAAGCCCGCCGCGACATAGGCCGCGACCATCGCCTCGGCCTCGATCATCGCAGCCTCGGCCGGCTGGTCGCGCCAGGGGTTGGGGCCGAGGTGATCGCCGCCCAGCACGAGCCGGTCGGAGGGGCAGCCCTCCTCCTCGGCGATCCGTCGAATGAGCGCTGCGAAGTCTCCGGGCATCATCCCGGTATAACCGCCGCGGTGGTTCACCTGGTTGCAGGTCGCCTCGATCAGCACGGTGGAGCCCGCCGCCGCCCCGTGCCGCAGGGCCGCCCGCAGCACGAGCGGGTGGGCCGAGCAGACCGAGGTGATGCCCCGGGGCGTGCCGGCCCACCGAAGCGCCGCCAGTTCGTCCAGCACCCTCACGGCATGACCCTGGGGGTCGAGGCGATGAAGGCATCCAGCTCGGCACGTGTGCCCGCCCCCTCCATCGGCCCGCGGCGCGTGACGTTGCGGGCGCCGGCCGCATTGGCATAGGTGAGCGCCTCGGCAACCGGCATCCCCAGCCTGCGGCAGGCGACATAGGCGCCGCCGAAGCAGTCTCCCGCGCCGGTCGGATCGACCTCCTCCACCGCGAAGGCGGTCGCGTGGATCAGCGGGGCGCCGGGCGTGAAGACGGTGGCGCCGTCACGGCCCTGCTTCAGCGCAACCTCCTTCACGCCGCGCTCGAACAGGCGGGCCAGCGCCGCCTCGACGCCGTCGACGCCTGCCGCACGCTCCAGTTCGTCGCCCGAGGGCAGCAGAAGGTCGCTGATGTCCACAAGGTTTGCGAACCGCCGTTCGGTATCCCCGCCGAGAACCAGTTCCTTGCGCAGGTTCGGGTCGAGCGAGATCGTCCCGCCACGTGCCTTGACGACCTGCGCGGCGGCCTCGATCACCTCGGCCGCGCCCGGCATCGAAAGGGCAGATCCCATCACGTGCAGGTGGCCTGCTCGATGGACCAGCGCCGCCACGCGCTCCGTCCAGCCGAAGCGCGCCGCCGCGGACTTCGCGATGTTGTAGACGAAGTCGCGCGAGCCGTCGGCACGGTAGCGCACGAAGGCCGAGCCGGTCGGGTAATCCGGGTCCACCGCGATGCCCGACACATCCGCACCGTCCCGTTCCAGCCGCTCGATGTTCAGCCGGCCGAAGTCGTCACTGCCGACCGCGCCGATCATCGCGGCGCTGCCGCCGATCCGGGCGCACTGGTCGATGAAGATGGCGGGGGCGCCGCTGGGATAGGGGCCGACAAGCTCCACCGGCTCGCGGAATCCGTCGCCGATCGAAGTGGCCATGATCTCGACGAGGATCTCGCCGACGCAGATCGTCGGGCCGAGGGAGTCGGGCGCCAGCGCGGATGTCATCAGTCCTGTCTCACCTTCCGTCGGGCCGCAGAAAGGCACCCTACCGCTCACAGCAGGGAGACACCGGCACGCGGGCCCGCACGTGCCGGAACCGATTAGGTGCCGAAGCGCGCGCCGGCCGCGTCAGGCGGCCGCGTTGATCGCCCGCTGACGCTGCGCCTCGTCCCACTTCATCTCGATGAAGCGCTTCGCATGGGCGGCGAGCGGATCGTTGTCGGTCCAGGTGTCGCGCCAGATGCCGCAGGCCAGCGACAGCCCCTCGTCCACGATCGCGCTCGAGAAACTTTCGAAGACGATGTCGCGGTCATAGCCGATGTCGGCCAGCGCGCCGAAGATCGCGTCGAAATCCACCGTCCCTGTGCCGAGGTAGCCGCGGTAGTTCTCGCCGATGTGGTAGTAGGTCAGCTTGTCGCCGGCGAGCCGGATCGCCGCCGCGGGATCGGCCTCCTCGATGTTCATGTGGAACGAGTCGAGATGCAGGAAGACGTCGTCGCGCCCGGTGTCGCGCAGGAACTTCAGGCCCTGCGCGGTGGTGTTCAGCAGGTTCGATTCGAACCGGTTCACCACCTCCAGCACGATCTCGACGCCGCTGTCCTTCGCCACCTCGGCCGTCGCTGCGATGGCATCGACGCTGTTCTTCCAGCCCTCGGCCGAGGGCATGCGGTTGTACTTGCCGTGCATGGAATAAAGGATGCCGCCCAGCCGCACGCCGCCGATGTCGCGCACCGCCTTGACCGCGTCGGACAAAAGCGCCCTGCCCTTCGCTACGACCTCGCGGTCCTCGCTCGAGACATCGGCCTGCGGCGGCAGGCCCATCGTCACCACGATCTGGATGTCATGCGCCTGCGCCTTCCTCGCCAGACGGTCCAGATCGAACCTTTCGGGACGCAGATAGGCGAATTCGATCATCCGGTAGCCATGCTCGGCGGACTTGTCGAGCGCCATCTCCAGCCCCTCCTGGGTCTGGCCGCCGGTCCACACGAAGGAGTGAATGCCGAGTCGTCTCATGGTCCTGCCCTTTCGGATGCTGGGTCTGCGGCGGTCATTCGGCCGCCTCTTCGTGCGCCTGGCCGAGCCCGCCGCTGATGATGAGTTCCGCCGTGACATCGTCGGTCACCAGCGTGTCCACGAGGCCGCTCATCGAGGCGGCCCGGATGATGTCCACCTTGTGCCGACCGGCGGCGGCCAGCACCTTCTCGGGAATGCGCCGCACGATGTCGAGATCGACGCCGATCGTGCGGCGGTCGATCGGATGGTCGATCCGGGTCCCGTCCCGCCCGAGGAACCGCCCCAGCACGTCGCCGATAGCGCCCGCCCGCATCAGGTCGTCGGGCGAGATCTCCTTCGGCAGGCCGTTCGCGATCAGGAAGGACCGGGGAGAGATGTCGCTTGCCGTCAGGATGGCCGCGTCGAGCGACTCGAGCTTGGCGAAATGCGCGGCAAAGATTTCCTGCGCAAGGAAGGCCTCGCGTTCGACGCCTTCTGACAGGAAGATCGGCGCGGCAAGCAGCGAATAGTTGGCGCCGAGTGCCGCGGCGAAGCCGGAAACGATGCTGAACGAGTTGAACGAGGCGCCCTGCATGGTGCCGCCCAGCATCGAGACGATCTCGAGGTCGGAGTGGGACTGCTGCGGCAGCTTGCGGATCGCATGCTCCAGCGTCATCCCCCAGGACACGCCGATCGAGCGCCAGCTCCGCGTCCGCAGTTTCTCGGTCAGGTAGTTCGCCAGCGCCGCGCCCACCGCGCAGTGGCAGTCATAGGGCTCCTGCCGGGCCGGCACGACCAGCACGCGCCGCAGCCCCAGCCGCAGACGCACGGCCTCCTGCAACTCGATCCGCGCGATGAACGGCGCCTCGATCCGGACCTTGACCATGCCGGCCACCTTGGCCCGCTGGATCGCCTGGTTCACCCGCAGCCGCGTCGCATCGAGCTGCTGGGCGATCTCCGCCTGGGTCATGCCATTGACATAGTAGTGCCAGCAGACCTCTGCGGCGAAAGCGTCGGTTTCATCCTGCACCTCTCGAACCATGTCCGCCGCTACCCTCGATCAAATGCACACGCCAACGGGCAGACTGTGACACAGCTTACAAATGTCTGGCAAGGGATACAGATGATAATTTTTCCACTTGCATGGGGCGTCATACATTTGCAAGGTGTTGGACGGGGAGGTGCTGCCCGACCGCGAAGGTCCGCAGCCAACGCAGCCCCGGATGGGATTTCAGGGAGGAGACTCATGGGTTTTTCGAGAAAGATCGGCGCATCCGTGCTGGCGCTTGTCGTCGCCGCCGGCAGCGCCTTCGCGCAGGATCTCCAGATCGAAAACGCCGACTGGTGGACGAAGGCCGGCGAGCAATTCAAGGGCGTCACGCTGCGCGGCGTGACCGAATCCACGCCGGCGTCGAACTACGTCTCGGACGTGCTTGCGCCGAAGTTCGAGGAGCTGACCGGCATCCGCGTCGACGTCGAGACCACCTCGTGGGACCAGATGTACGACAAGGCGATCAAGGACATGGAAGCCGGCACCGGCATCTATGACATGGTCTATATCGAGCAGGACATCGTCTACGCCTACATGGCGCGCAACTTCCTCGTGAACCTGACCAAGGCGCTCGAGGAGAAGCCGGAACTGAAGGCCGCCAACTACTCGGAAGACAACTTCACCACCTTCGCGCAGAACTTCCGGGGCGCGGACGGCGGGCTTTACGGCACGCCGATGGAAGCCTTCATCAAGGTCTACCTCTATCGCACCGACCTCTTCAGCGACCCCGAGGTTCAGGCGGCCTTCAAGGAGCAGACCGGCCGCGACCTCGCCCCGGCCAAGACCCACGAGGAATATGCCGAGATCGCGCAGTTCTTCACCAAATGGGGCCAGGACCACGACCTCGACCTGTGGGGCACGACTGCGCAGGCCCACACCGGCCACCCGGCCTCGTGGTACGAATACTTCGAGTCGATCGCGCCGACCTTCGGCGTCTACAACTGGGGCATCGACGCGAACAACAATTATGCCGCCAGCGTCGCGAACGGCGGCCGCATGAACTCGCCCGAGGCCAAGACCGCACTGAAGTGGTGGCTGTCGATGCGCGACATCGCGCCGCCGGAGTCGGTGCAGTCGACCTGGACCGAGACCGCGACCACCTTCGCCGCCGGGCGCGTGGCCCAAGGCCTGATCTACGGCGAGAACGCCGCATGGATCGCCTCGGACGAGGCCAAGTCGAAGGTCGTGGGCAACGTGGGCGTGGCGCTGCCGCCGGTCGAGGATGGCGTGATGGCCCAGGCCGAGGCCGGCGAGGGCTACATCGGCTACTATGACGGCGGCGCCTTCGGCCTGCCGGTCACCTCGAAGAACCAGGACGCGGCGACGCTGTTCCTGCAGTTCATGGCGCTGCCGGAAGTGCAGGAAGAATGGGCAGCTGCCAGCTCGCGCGTGACGCTGACCTCGACCTACGACACGCCGAAGGTGCAGGCGCTCGACAAGGAACTGGGCGGCTTCTTCAGCATGCTCCGGGACCAGGGCAAGCTGTTCAAGGGCGCCCCGGAATATCCGTTCCACGCCCAGGTCCGCGAAGCGACCGCGCCGATCTTCTACGAGATCCTGACCGGCTCAATCGAGCCTGACGCGGGTCTCGACCAGATGGCCGCGAAGGCCGAGGAAGAGCTGACCTCGCTCGGCTACCGCAAGTAAGCCGATCCTCCCGCGGGTCGCCGCCTCGGCGGCGGCCCGTTCCTTTTGTCCCGAGACCGCCCTCCGCTGCCGCGGCGGAGTGCCGAGTTCACCGCATGTCGTCACGCGGGAGGGTATGTCCATGCAATCCAGAATGCTCGGATGGCTGCTGTTGTTGCCAACGCTGCTCATCCTGTTCCTGTTCGGCGTCGTGCCGTTCATCTACGTGCTCTACGTCTCGTTCCATGACTGGAACCCCTTCGCCGCGAACCCCGAGATGGTCTGGAGCGGCGCGAACAACTTCCGCCGCGTGGTGTTCGACGCGGGCTTCCTCGCCTCGCTGGGCGTGACGGTCGCCTTCGTGTTCTTCGCGGTCCTGTCCGAGCTGGTGATCGGCTATGCGCTGGCGCAGGCCTTCATGAAGGACTTTCCGGGCAAGGCCTTCTTCCGCACGATCCACACGCTGCCGCTGATCATGGCGCCGATCATCGTAGGCTCGATCTGGAAGCTGATGACGACGCCCTCGATCGGCATCATTCCGAACCTGCTCGACAGCTGGTTCGGCTATGACCTGAACATTGGCCAGTCGGCCGCCGCCGCCTTCATCCTGACCGTGGTGATGGACGTCTGGCACTGGACACCGCTGGTCACCCTGACCCTGATCGCGGCGCTGGTCTCGCTGCCGCCCGACCCGTTCGAGCAGGCTCAGATCGACGGCGCCAACAAGCGGCAGATCTTCTGGCACATCACGCTGCCGATGATCGCGCCGGCCGTGGTCGCCACCATCTTCATCCGCCTGATGGACGCGCTGCGCACCGTGGACGAGGTGCTGATGCTGACCGGCGGCGGTCCGGGATCGGCCACGCGCTACGTGGGCGTGCACATCTTCAAGGAGGTCTTCCCGCGCACGAACTACGGCTATGGCTCGGCCGTGTCGGTGATCGTCCTCTACCTGACCATCGTGGCCTGCTGGCTGCTCTACGTGAGCATGCTCGCGCCCCGCAACGCGAAGAAGGGCTGATGCGATGAAGAAGGGCAATCCCTGGCTCTACATGCTGTTCTGGGTGTTCGGCAGCTTCCTGACCCTGTTCCCGATCTACTGGCTGTTCGTGATCTCGGTGAAACCCGCGGTCGAGCTGTTCTCGACGCCGGAGATCCTGCTCAAGGACGTCTACTGGCAGAACTACATCGACGTCCTGAACGACCGGACGCTGCGCGGCTACATGGTGAACTCGCTCATCATCTCGACCGGCAACGCGGTGCTGTGCACCACGCTCGGCTTCTTCGCCTGCTATGCGCTGTCGCGCTTCAACATGAGCGGGAAGGAGTCGATCTTCTTCTGGACCATCACCAACCGGATGGCCCCGCCCGCGGTGTTCCTGCTGCCGCTGTTCCTGCTGATGACGCAGGTCTACCGGATCGGCGACTTCAGCCTGCTTGATACGCGGATCGGCATGATCCTCGTCTACTGCACCTTCAACCTGCCCTTCGCGATCTGGACCCTGCGACCGACCGTCGACGGCATCCCGAAGGAACTGGACGAGGCCGCCTATGTCGATGGCGCAAGCCCGTGGAAGGTCATAACCGAGGTCGTGTTCCCGCTCTGCCGGCCGGGCCTTGCGGTGACGCTGATCCTGACCTGGGTCTTTGCCTGGAACGAATACCTGCTGGCCGCGACGCTCACGAACTTCAACGCCCGCACGCTGACCACGGGCCTTTCGGAATACGTGACCACCACGGGCACCGAATGGGGCATCATGGCGGCCATCTCGATGTTCACCCTCATCCCGGCGCTGATCATCTTCAGCCTCGTGCAGAAGCACATCGTGACCGGCCTGACCTTCGGCGCGGTGAAAGGATAGGCCATGAGCGAGAAACTCGAAGACATCTCCGGCCCGATCGACATCCTCGAGGACGAGGCGCCCCCGCCGGTCGCCAAGGCAGGCTTCCTGCCGATCGAGACCAACTGGTTCGACCGGCTGTTCATTTCGGTCGTGATCTGGGTCGCCCTGTCGCTGTTCTGGTTCCGGTTCATCGAGCCTCTGGGGCCGTCGATCTGGATCTCCAACGCCATCGCCGTTGCGCTGGCCGTTTTCATCATCTCGAAAGGCTGACAGGATGAAATCGCTCGTCCTCGAACGGAAAGACGAACTCTCGCTGCGCGACTTCCCCGACATCGACCGTCAGGAAGAAACGCTCGGCCCCCGCGACGTGCGCATCAAGCTGCATACGGTCGGCATCTGCGGCTCCGACGTGCATTACTACACCCACGGCCGCATCGGCCCCTTCGTGGTGAACGAGCCGATGATCCTCGGCCACGAGGCTTCGGGCACGGTGATCGAGGTCGGGCCGCAGGTCACGACGCTGAAGGTCGGTGACCGCGTCTGCATGGAGCCGGGCATTCCCGATCCGAACTCCAAGGCCGCACGGCTGGGGATGTACAACATCGACCCCGCCGTGCGCTTCTGGGCCACGCCGCCGATCCACGGCATCCTGCGCCCGACCTGCGTGCATCCGGAAGCCTTCACCTTCAAGCTGCCCGACAACGTGAGCTTCGCCGAGGCCGCGATGGTCGAGCCGCTGGCCGTGGGCGTCCATGCCGCGACCAAGGCGCGGATTCGGCCCGGCGACATCGGCCTCGTGATGGGCGCGGGCCCCATCGGCCTCGTGACGGCACTGTCGGCCCTCGCGGGGGGCTGCGCGCGGGTGTACGTCACCGACCTCGCGCCGAAGAAGCTCGAGATCGCCGAAAGCCTGAGCCCCGCCATCACCGGCGTGAACGTGGGCAGCGACGACATCGTGAAGCGGATCAAGGCCGACACCGACGGCTGGGGTGCCGACGTGGTGTTCGAGGCGACCGGCTCGCCCCGCGCGGCGGCGAGCGTGTTCGAGCCCCTCGCCCCCGGCGGCTGCGTGGTGATGATCGGCGGCCAGCCCGACCCGATCTCCTACGACGCGGGCGCGGCGATGGTGCGCGAGGCGCGGGTCGAGAACATCTTCCGCTACGCCCATGTCTTCCCGCGCTGCGTGGCGATGCTCGCGAGCGGCGCGATCGACGTCAAACCGCTCATCACCCGGACCTTCGGGTTCGACGACAGCGTCCACGCCTTCGAGGTGGCGGCCTCCGCCCCGCCCGCGGACGTGAAGATGCAGATCGAATTGCCGCAGTAAGGGGGAACAGACGTGGCCAACGTCCAGATCAGCAACGTCGTCAAGCGCTACGGCGCTGTCCAGGTCATGCACGGGGTGAACGTCGACATCGAGGATGGCGAGTTCGTCGTCCTTGTCGGCCCCTCGGGTTGCGGCAAGTCCACCCTGCTCCGCATGCTCGCCGGTCTCGAGGAGATCAGCGGCGGGACCATCTCGATCGGGGGCCGGGTGGTCAATGACGTGATCCCGAAGGACCGCGACATCGCCATGGTGTTCCAGTCCTACGCGCTCTACCCGCACAAGACGGTCTACGACAACATGGGCTTCCCGCTGAAGATGGCGAACCGCCCGAAGGCCGAGATCGACGCAAAGGTGCGCAAGGCGGCCGAGATCCTCGACCTGACCAAGTATCTCGACCGCTATCCCAAGGCGCTGTCGGGCGGCCAGCGCCAGCGCGTCGCCATGGGCCGCGCCATCGTGCGCGACCCGCAGGTGTTCCTGTTCGACGAGCCGCTGTCCAACCTCGACGCCAAGCTGCGCGTGACCATGCGGCTGGAGATCAAGGAGCTTCACCAGCGGCTCAAGACCACCATCGTCTATGTGACGCACGACCAGATCGAGGCCATGACCATGGCCGACAAGATCGTCGTGATGCGCGACGGTCGGGTGGAACAGGTCGGCGCGCCGCTCGACCTCTACGACAACCCGCAGAACATCTTCGTGGCGGGCTTCATCGGCTCGCCGTCGATGAACTTCATCCACGGCCGCATCGCCTCGTCCGCCGGCCGGAAGGTGTTCCGCTCCGAGGGCGGGCTGGAACTGCCCGTGCCAGAGACGCGCGCGGCCGAGGGCCAGGCGGTCACCTACGGGATCCGCCCCGAACACATCCAGGTCGGACCGGGCGGGATCCCCGTGAAGGTCGTCGTGCTGGAGCCGACCGGATCGGAGACGCAGATCTTCGCCCGCTCGGGGGGCGAGCTGATCGACGCAATCGTGAAGGACCGCATCCAGGCCCGTCCGGGCGACGAGATCGGCTATCACATCGATCCGGCGCGGGTGCATCTGTTCGACCGGCAGAGCGAAAAGCGCATCTGACGGCGCACGACAAGGGAGGCGTTCGCAAGCCGTGACCGGGACAGCGATCTCTGCCGTGATCTTCGATCTGGACGGATGCCTCGTGGACAGCGAGCCGCATTCGCTCGAGGCGATCTCGGCAGAGCTGCGGGCCGCGGGCCTGAGGAACGTCTCGGCCGATAGCATCCGCGCCGCCTATCTCGGCGTCTCGATGACCGACATCTGCAAGGACATCACCCGGCAGAGCGGTTTGGCCCTGCCCGCGGATTTCGTGGACCGGGTCGAGACGCGGCTGTTCCAGGTCTATGCCGAGAAGCTGAGGCCGATCGAGGGCGCCTTTCGCCTGCTCGATCGGCTGGAGGCGGCGGGCCTGCCCGTGGCCATCGCGACCGGCGGCTCGCTCCGCCGGATGCACGAGACGCTGCGGCTCGGCGGTCTCGCCCCCCGCTTCGAGGGCCGCGGCTTCAGCGCCGAGCAGGTGGCACGCGGCAAGCCCGCGCCGGACCTGTTCCTGCGGGCGGCACGCGAACTGGACGTGACGCCCGTACGCTGCGCGGTGCTGGAGGATTCGCCGCACGGCGTCGCGGGCGCCTGCGAGGCAGGGATGCGGGCGGTCGGCTTCGTCGGCGGATCACACCTCGACCCGATCCGTGAGGCGCATCGTGCGGTGCTGGCGGCAGCAGGGGCGAGACCCGTCATCGAAACGCTCGACGACGCCTTCGAGGCCCTGACCGGGCCCTAGGCCGGAGGCCGCCGCAGCTTCGCCGACCCCCGCGCAGGTCGCGCCGACCCAGCCGCTTCGAACGGGCCGCGGGCTGGATGGCCGGGCCTCCACGTGGACATGCCGCACCTTACGCGACGGGACAACCCGTGCGGCCCGAGGACCAGGGCGCGTCGCACCATGTCAGCGGGCAGCCAGGCGCCCCCTCGGCTAGGGAGGTCGCCAGATGCAGGCAACGCGCGGGTGCCTCGCGTGGCCACGACCCTGCCGGCGCCTGCACGGCGCTGACCTCTGCGAAAGCCTCCCGGGCAGGCGGGGCGGGATGGTGCATGACGACCTCCATGAATCCGGCGCGACGGCGGCGCTTGCCCATCATCATGTCCCCTTGTCCTGAGGATTGCCTTACCGACGCCGTCAGGCCCCGGTAAGACGACGGCCTCCCGACCCCTCGACCGTCCGACCTGCCGACCCGCCGCGTCAGACCGGCGTCACCTCGGGTCGCGTTAAGGCTGGATGCCGAGGCCGGACGCCGCGGCTGGACAATCCGGCCTGCAGGATCGACGGCCGGGACCGTGACGGGCGCGAGGGCGAGATCGCGCCCGATCCCGCCAGCGTCGCCATCGACGATCCCGACGACGAGGAGGACCTCCAGCAGAGCGGTTTGGTCAGGAGGCCGGAGGACTCACCGGGCGGTGCGGACGGCGATCCGCACGCCCTCGGTCACGCGGTTTCCGGGATAGGCCACGACCTTCGCCCCGGCCTCGATTCCGGACAGCACCTGCACCCGGTCGGGCCGACGCTGGCCGACCTCGACAGGGGTCAGCACCGCGCGACCCTCGACCTCGCGGAACACCGCCCAGCCGCCTTCGTGGCGGAACAGCGCGCTCTGCGGCAGTTGCAGCACCCTCTCGCCCGACCAGACCACCAGCCGGACGAAGACGCGGAACCGGTCGCCAAGGCCCCGCCGCCGTTCGGGCGGGGTGAGGATGTCCAGCCTCAGCCGCACGCGCTGCTCCTCGATCCCGAGGGCGGAGATGCGAGTGAAGGCCGCCGGATCGACCTGCCGCACCCGGGCGGAAATCACCTCGTCCCCGCCCCAGCGGTCGACATGGGCCAGCGCGCCCGGCACCACCCGCACCGCGTCCGAGGACAGAAGGTCGACCTCGATCTCGAGATCCTCCAGATCGCCGATCGCAAGCAGGGGGCTGCCGGCCAGCACGAGGCGCGACGAGAGGCTCGTGACCTCCAGCACCGTGCCGCTCTGCGGGGCGTGGATCTCGACGCAGCAGGGGCCGGTCGGCTCGGTCTGGACCGTGCTCTCGGGGCCGACCAGCTGCGCCTGCATCCGGGCCAGCGTCGCGCGATGCAGTTCCAGTTCCGACTGCGCCGAGGCATGGGCGCTGCGGGCGGTGGCAAGGCGCTGTTCGGCCTCCTCCAGCGCGCGCTGCGAGACGATCCCGCGACCGGCAAGGGTCTGGTTCCGCTCCATCTGCGTCTCGGCATAGGTCAGGTCGGTGTCCGCGCGGGCAAGGTTGGCTTCGGCCACGCGCAGCGCGGCCTCGGCCTCGGTCACCGCGGCCTCGGCCTGCAGCCGGGCGCGCGCGTCCAGAAAGCCCGGCAGGGCGGGCTGGATCACCGCCACCACCGTCTCGCCGCGCTGCACCCGGTCGCCCACCTGCACCGGCGAGCGGGTGGTCGTGCCGGTCATCGGGGCGGTCACCTCGAACGGGTCGCGCACGCGGGTCATGCCCTCGGCCTCGACCGTGACCTCCATCGGCGCGACAACCACCTCGGCCAGATCGACCGGCACCGGATCGGGGCGCAGCGCAAGGACCAGCCCGCCAAGGATCGCCGCCGCCGCGAACCCGATGAACAGCCTGCCCCGTGCCGCCATGGCCGCCTACTCCCGCGCCTTCAGGGCGCCCACGATGTCGATATGGTCGAGCCGCCGGCGAACCGCCAGCGCCGAGACCAGCGCCGTGCCCAGCACGATCAGCGCGGCGATGGCATAGGTGCGGCGCGCCACCGCCAGCGGCAGGCTCACCACGTCGGTCGAGAACCCCTCCACCATCAGCGCGGCGAAGCCGTAGCCCGCCAGCCAGCCGAGCGGCACGGCCAGCACCGCCAGCAGCATCACCTCGCCCACCAGCACATAGCCGACCTCGGCACGGGTGAAGCCCAGCACGCGCAGGCTCGCCAGCTCATGCGCACGTTCCGACAGCTGGATGCGCGCGGCGTTGTAGATCACCCCGATGGTGATCAGCATGCCCAGGATGGAATAGATCACCGTCATGATGCGGAGGTTTTCCGACATGGTCGTCTCGAACTGGCGACGCACCTCGGCCCAGATCACAAGGCCCGCGACGGCCGGCGTGCGCTTGACCTGGTCGAGCAGCGCCGGCATGGCCCGCGCCTCCACCGAAAGATGCAGCCGGTTGACCTGCGGCGTCTGGCGCATCAGGGCGAACAGGGCGGGCGCGGCCATGTGCACGTCCTGCCCCAGCGACTGGCGGATCACGGCCACGACCGGCACCTCCCATGTCTCGCGCGGCGGCGCCAGCAGATCCACGGTCACGCGGTCGCCGGGCGCAAGGCGCAGCTCGCGCGCAAGCGACTCGGCCATGACGAGGCCCGTCCCGGGCAGGGCCACCACCCTGCCCCGGTCGTCCAGCAGCCGGGCAAGTACGGCCTCCGGCGCGCGGCCCTGCAGGCCGACAAGGCGCGACAGGGGCCCGTGCCGCAGCCGCACCGGAAGGGCGAAGGCGCCCTCGGCCAGCGTCACCCCCGGCAGGTTCGCCGCATCCTGCACCGCCGCCGCATTCCGCGCCGCGTCGAGCATCAGCGTCACCTCCTGGCGGTTGGACCGGACGAACATCTCGTCCATCATCACGTCCATCGCATCGAAGGTGAAGAACGAGGCCACCAGCACCGCGACCGAGGCCACGACGCCGAAGACGGTGATCGCTGCCCGCCCCGGCCAGCGGGTGACCGAGCGCAGGATCATCATCGTGGTCTGTCGGAACCGCAGCGCGCCGCCCAGCCGGTCCACCCAGCCGCGCCGGAACAACGGCGGCGCGGGCGGCGCCATCGCCACCGCCGGCGGCAGCCGAACGGAGGCCAGCACCGCCCGCAGCGCACCCAGCACGACCGTCGCAAGCCCGAGCGCCCCCGAAAGCACGAAGGCGCCGGCGCCGGGCACATGGATCAGCCAGGGAAAGCGGAAGAAATCCGCGTAGAGCCGGGTCAGGCCAAGACCCAGCCACCAGCCGGCGGCCCAGCCGATAAGCACCCCGAGGATGCCGATACCCAGCCCCAGCTTCAGGTAGTGCCGCGCGATCACGGCGGTGGAATAACCCACCGCCTTCAGCAGGCCGATCTGCCGCCGTTCAAGCGCGATCAGCCGCCCGAGCACCATGTTCACGAGGAAGGCGGAAACGATCAGGAAGATCGGTGGCAGGATCACCGCCATGGCGCGCAGCTGCTCCAGCTCGCTGTCGAGGAAGGCGTGTGACACCTGCCGGTCCCGGCCATGCGCCCCGGTGCCGCCATAGGGCGCAAGCATCTGGTCGAGCGCCTCGATCACGGCGGCCTCGCTGGCCCCGCGCGTCAGGCTCAGGACCACCTCGTTGAACGCGCCGTCGAGATCCTCGGCCGCCGCCGCGGCCTCCTCGTTCATCCAGATCAGGCCGAAGCGGCGGTCGTCGGGCATCATGCTGCCCGGCGCGATGGTATATATGAACTCCGGCGACAGCACGTGCCCCGTGACCGTCAGCTCGCGCAGCCGGCCGCCGAGGATCGCGCGGAAGCGGGCGCCGGGACGCAGGCCGTTCGCCAGGGCGAAGGGCTCGGCCAGCAGCACCTCGTCGGCGACGAGCGGGTCGGGCCGGCGGCCGGCCCGCAGAAGCGGCACGTTCAGCACCGGCAGGCCCGAGGCGGGCAGCGACAGGATGCGTGCGGTGGCGGGCTCTGCCATCCCCTCCAGATCAAGCACGGCGTCGAAACCGATGCGGGGCTCGGCCAGCGCCACACCGTCGATGGCGGCGATCCGGTCGACCAGGCCGAGGGGCGCACGGGTGGCGCCGGCGAAGACATCGGCGAAGCGGTGACGCTCGTAATAGGCGGCCCGCGTCTCGACCAGCGACCGCTGCGTGCCGTTCGACAGCACCAGCACCATGATCCCGCAGGCCAGCACCAGCGCGATGGCCAGCGCCTGTGCCCAGATCCGGCGCAGGTCGCGCAACATCTTGCGGTCGAGCGCCCTCACCACGTCACCTCCGAGGGGGCGACGCGCGTGGCGTTCTCCTCGATGCGGGCCACGCGGCCATCGGCCAGATAGATCACCCGGTGCGCGATCTTCCGGATGCCCGCGTTGTGCGTGATGATCGCGGTGGCCGCGCCGAGGTCGCGGTTCACCTCGACCAGCGCCTCGAGCACCGTGACGCCGGTCGCGCTGTCGAGGGCGCCCGTCGGCTCGTCGCACAGCAGGATCTCGGGCCGCTTTGCGATGGCGCGGGCGATGGCCACGCGCTGCTGCTCGCCCCCAGACATCTCGGCCGGGAAGTGGTCGAGGCGATGCTTCAGCCCGACACGCTCCAGCGCCTCCTCGGGCCGCATCGGGTTCACCGCGATCTCGGTGACCAGCGCCACGTTCTCGCGCGCGGTCAGCGACGGGACGAGGTTGTAGAACTGGAAGACGAAGCCGACGTGGTCGCGGCGGAAGGCGGTCAGGGCCGCCTCGGAAAGGCCGGCGATGTCGCGGCCGCGGAACAGCACGCGGCCGCGGGTCGGGGTGTCGAGCCCGCCGAGGATGTTCAGCAGCGTGGACTTTCCCGAACCCGAGGCGCCAAGCAGAACCACCAGTTCGCCCTCGTGCAGCGCGACGTCCACGCCGCGCAGCGCGTGAACCTCCACGGCGCCGGTGCGATAGACCTTGGTGATGCCCTGCGTGCAGAGCACGACCGCCCGCGTTCCGATGCTCGGCGACATGACGTCATCCTCGGACCGGTCCGGGCGGCCGCCTGGATGGCGACAGGGGTTCCCGGGGCGGCCCATGTGCAGGAGCCATTGCGTCCCAAGGTTGTCGCCCCGTCAACAGCGGCAGGTCAAGCGGTGCGCATCACCGGCAGAGACCGGACAGCATGCGGAGCAGGACGACGGGTCGGGCGTTCTTCGCGCTTGCCGGGCTGGTCGGATTCCATGCCGGCAAGACTCTCGTCCATGCGTCACGCCAAGAGAACGAGGCCCCGACGCAGGCGCCGGATTGATCCTGGACATTTACCGCGCGCCATCGGCATGCTTTGAGTGGACCGGGTCCGACGCTCAGGGCCCGGTCGCATTTTGAAGGAACGACATCATGCTGATCCTGATCGAGGCAATGATTGCGCTTGTCGCATCCGCCGCGCTGTTTCTTGCCCTCATGGCGGCCACCATTGCGCCGCCGGTGATCTGGGTCCTGCTGATCGGACTGGCGCTGGCGTTGATCATGGCCCGTCGGGCCGAAGCCCGCGGAGTCCGGCGCCCCAGCCGGCGTTGAAAGCCGGGCCGCAACCGGGCATGAACCCCAGAGCTATCCGCTCATCCATTCGGCTGATCGGATAGCCCTGCCCTTGCAGGAACACCTGCCCGCTTATTGCCGGATCAAGGCGATACGAGCGGTTGCGCGACTGATCCTTTCAGACGGAAACTGCATCCGCCTTTCGATGGTGCCCCGCCTCCGGTTCCGGCAATCAGACCCGGAGATCATCGACCGATTTCCCGGCTTCCAGCGCACTTTCGAACCAGCGCGGCTTGCGGCCGCGGCCTGACCAGGTTTCCGCAGGATTGTCCGGATTGACGAATTTTGCCCCGGGACTCGCCCGCTTGCGTGGCACCGTCGTGCCGGTCAATTCCGCAAGGGTAAACCCGTATTGACGGGCCTTATCCTCGAGTTCCGAAAGGGCGTTCCGCTTCCGGCGCTCCTCGAACGTCGAGATGGCCTTTGCAATCTGGCTCTGGAGCGCTTTCAGCTCCTTCAGGGAAAGGTCGTCGAGATTGATATCCGCCATTTCACGCTCCTGCCTCTGCTGTTTTACGCTACATAGGCCAAACAAAAGCCGCAATCAATCCGAAGACGTTTTTTCAGGAGCATGTCGCGGATTCAACCCTGACGGCTTTGGCCGATTCCTGCCAGCCGGTGCCGGTTTGATCCTGTGCCGGGCGCGGATTGGCCGCGGACATGATCCGGCATTGCAACATTTCAAGGTGACGAAGGCAAGGCCGGCGCTACATCCCGCGGATGAAGATCGCGACTTTCAACGTGAATGGCGTCAACGGCCGCCTTCCGGTGCTTCTGCGCTGGCTGGACGAAGCCCGGCCCGACATCGTTTGCCTGCAGGAGTTGAAGGCGGCCACCGAACGTTTTCCGGCCGAAGCGATCGGCCGGGCGGGCTATGGCGCCGTCTGGCATGGGCAGAAGAGCTGGAACGGCGTGGCGATTCTCGCGCGCGGGGCAGAGCCGGTGCCCACCCGCCGCGGCCTGCCCGAACAGGAGGACGGGCAGAGCCGCTATGTCGAGGCCGCGGTGGCGGGTCTTCTTGTCGGCTGCCTCTACCTGCCGAACGGCAATCCGGCGCCCGGGCCGAAGTTCGACGCGAAGCTGGCCTGGTTCGCGCGGCTGCTCGATCATGCCGCGGACCTCCTGCGGCTTGAGGTGCCTGTCGTCCTTGCCGGTGACTTCAACGTGATGCCGACCGATCTCGACGTCTACCGGCCGGAGCGTTGGCGGAAGGACGCGCTGTTTCGCCCCGAGGTGCGGGCCGCGTATGAAAGGCTTCTGGCGCAGGGATGGGTGGATGCGATCCGTCACCTGCACCCGGAGGAACGGATCTACACCTTCTGGGACTATGTCCGGCACGCATGGGAGCGCGATGCCGGCCTGCGGCTCGACCATCTTCTGCTGAGCCCCCGGCTTGCGCCGCGGCTGAAGGCGGCCGGGGTCGATCGTCACGTCCGCGGCTGGGACGGGGCCAGCGACCATGCTCCCGCCTGGATCGAGCTGAAGAGGGATCGCAAGGCTCGCGGCATGTGACGCCGCCCCGTTGGAGGCCGAATCGCCGCGAGGGCTGGCACGCATGGCTTCTGCATGGACGCCCCAGCCTGCGTGAGCCGACGGCCGCCGCAGGCCGCGCGAACCGCTGGTCCCGCGAGGGCAGCACCGCCCCGAACCTTCGCGGCATCACGTGGAGGTCTCGAAAGGATGGGTGCCCGAACTCATCCGCAGGTCTGGCCCCGGTGGAAGTTGCCCGGGCCGACCGGTCAATCCTACTTCAGGAATGGCGCTGCCGCCCCGCGGGTCCGCGAAGGCGACCGGCGCCGCCCCATCCGGCCGTTCCGCCGGCCCCATGACGGACTGCTGATGCTGAAGGCCCGCTCCTCGTCGTTTTCCGCTCAGATCGTGCTGACGATCCTTGTCTCGACCTGCGCCATGACCATCATGGTTGCCTTTCTCGGCTATGCCGCGGTCAGGAAGGTGGACGCCGACGCGGCCGAACGCGAGCTTCGCTTCGCAAAGGCCAAGATCACCGAGGAATTCGCCCGCCTCCGCGAGGAGCAGCGGGTCTGCACCATCTGGGACGAGGCGCTGATCGAGACCCGCGCCGGCAACACCGACTGGATGGAGCGCAACATCGGGGTCTGGATGCAGACCTATTACGGCCATGACGCGATCTATGTCGTCGGTCCCGATGGACTGCTCCGCTATGCCGCGCTGGACGAGAAGACGGTCTCGCTTTCGCCGGGACAGCGGCTTCCGGAGGATCTGGAACCTCTCACACAGCGGCTGCGCTCCCAAATGGCAACGGCGAGCGCCGGTCTCGATGATTCGACCGAGGCGGTCAGCGAGCTTGGCATCCTCGAGGCGGTCCGCCTGGACGGGCGGCCCGTGCTGGTCGCGGTCTCGCCGGTCGTGGCCACGACGGATCGGCTGCCGCAGAAGCCGGGAACAGAGCTCCTGCACCTGTCGGTGCAGAACCTCGATGCCACGATGGCGGGGCGGATCTCGCGGCCCGGCGACCTTGCTCAGGCGTCCTTCGACCCGACTCCGCCAACCGGGAGTCACGCGATCGGCCATCCCGTGAAGGACGCCGCCGGCAACACGCTGACCTGGCTGAAGTGGACGCCCAACCGCCCCGGGCTGCGCATGGTCCACGAGATGCTCCCGGCCATCGGCCTTTCGGTGCTGTTCGGGCTGGGCCTGCTGGGCTGGCTGCTTCGCCGGCTCTGGATCGCGTCGCAGCAGCTGCACCGGAGCGAGGCCGAGGCGCGCTATCTGGCCAACCACGATCCGCTCGCCGGGCTGCCGAACCGGATGCATTTCGAGGAGACACTTGTCGGCGCGCTGGATTTCGAGCGTCGCGGCGGGCCTTCGGTCACCCTGCTGAGCATCGATCTCGACCGGTTCAAGGCAATCAACGACACGCTAGGCCATGCGGCCGGCGACGAGCTGATCCGCCAGGTGGCGGTGCGGCTTCGCAAGCAGGTGCGCAGCTCGGACACCGTGGCGCGCCTTGGCGGCGACGAGTTCGGCGTGATCCTGCTGGGCATGAGCGGCGAGGAGACGATCTCCTCCTTCTGCGGCGGCCTCGTCCATATGCTCTCGAAGCCCTACACCCTCGCGGCCGGTCAGGCGCATGTGGGCGCAAGCGTCGGGGTGGCCATCGCCAGCCGGATCGGCGGGGACATGGAGGCGGTCCTGCGCTGCGCCGATGCCGCGCTCTACCGCGCCAAGCGGGACGGCCGCGCGCGGTTCCGGCTGTTCACGCCCGAGATGGACGACGTCCTGCGACGGCGCGGCGAGATCGAGACCGCCCTGCGGCTCGCACTGGAAAGCGAAGACCAGCTCGAGGTGGCGTTCCAGCCGATCTTCAACGGGGATGGAGAGATCGTGGCCGCCGAGGCGCTGGCGCGCTGGCCGGGCGGGCCGGAGGGGGCGACGACACCGGACGCCTTCATCGGGGTTGCCGAGGAATGCGGCCTCATCCACGCGCTGGGGTCCTGGGTGCTGGAGCGGGCCTGCCGCGGGGCGGTCGAGGCCGGGCTGCCGAAGGTCGCGGTCAACGTCTCGCCGATGCAACTGCGCTCCGAATCCTTCGCCGCCGAGGTGATGCGGGTGCTGGGGAAGACCGGGCTTCCGCCCCAGCGGCTGGAGCTGGAGCTGACCGAGCACTTCCACCTCGATCCCGGGGTGAACACCCGGCGGAACCTGCACGACCTGCGCGCGACCGGCATCACGATCGCGCTGGACGACTTCGCCACCGGCCAGTCGCTGCTGCAATACGTGCGCGACTACGAGATCGACGTGATCAAGATCGACCGCTCCTTCGTCAGCCGGCTGGGTTACGGTGATGGCACCGACGAGGTGGTGCGCGCCATGCTGGATCTGGGCCGCGCGATGGGACTCGAGGTGACGGCCGAGGGCGTCGAGACCCAGCGTCAGCACGATATCCTGATCGGCATGGGCTGCCGCGTCTTCCAGGGCTATCTGCTGGGCACGCCGGTGGCGGCAGGACGGCTGGCCGCGTTGGCCCGAGGCGCGAACCAGCGATCCGCCTGATCGGGATCGCCCGGCCGGTCGCCCGCCGGAAGGCCCGCCGCCCTGTTGCGGGACCGACAGTCGGATCCTGCCTCGGTGCCGCCTGCGCCCCTCGCCACCCGGTTGCGGTCCGACTGCACAAGTTCGACCCGCGCGCGAGCCATCGTGATCGCCCGCCGCTTGCATTCGTGCTAGTCTCGGCGGACGTGCCGGTGCTGGACCGGTGACGAGTTGCCCGGTCGAGGCACCGCTGGACACCCGCGAGGAGGTTCGCAATGGGCAAAGCGGTCAAGACAATCGGTAATCCCCTGTCCTGGGCGGTGGAGGCGCTGGCCGGCTCGTCGCGCTATCTGGGCTCGGCGGCGCAGTCCATCCGGGGCGACGACATCACGGCCTCGCCACAGCTCAGGCGGCTGGATCTGGACGACATCGGGCTGGCGCTCCGCCGGGGCGCGGATGATTTCGCGGCACTGCGCAGCGACGTGATCTTCGTGGTGATCCTCTACCCGATCGTCGGCCTGTGCCTGGCCGCGCTCGCCTTCCAGCGCGAGCTGGTGCCGCTGATCTTCCCGCTGATGTCGGGATTCGCGCTGCTCGGCCCGATCGCGGCGGTGGGCCTCTACGAGATGAGCCGGCGCCGCGAGCGGGACGAGCCCGCCGGCCTCGGCGCCGCATTCGGGGTGCTGACATCGCCCGCCAGCGGGGCCCTGTTCGCCATGGGCCTGGGTCTTGTCGGCGTCTTCGTGCTCTGGATGCTGGCGGCCTACTTCATTTTCTTCGTCACGCTCGGACCCGAGGCGCCGGCCTCGGTCCCGGCCTTCCTGCGCGAGGTCTTCACGACGGTCCCCGGCTGGACCATGCTGATCCTCGGCTGCGGGACGGGCTTCGTCCTCGCCGCAGCTACCCTTGCCATGACGATCGTGTCGGTCCCGCTGCTTCTCGACCGTCACGTCGGGGTGGCCACGGCGGTAGCAACGTCGCTCAGGCTGACACGGCAGAACCCGGTGACCGTCGCCGCCTGGGGGGTGGTGGTGGTGGTCCTGCTCGTGGTCGGGACGATACCGATGTTCCTGGGGCTGATCTTCGTGCTGCCGATCCTCGGCCACGCCACATGGCATCTCTACCGCCTGGCGGTGCGCTGACGCCCGTTGCGGCCGCCGGGCGAGCAAAGGCCGCGCAGCCTGTCCCGGTCGACCGGCCGCGCAGCCCGATCCGGCTACACCGGCCGGCCGCGGGACCGACGCGGCCGCATCCTTCCGCATGACACGGACGATGCGTCAACGAGGGACATGCACCCGTTGCGGAAGCGACCCGAGCGATGCGCTGCGCCGGCTCTGGGCGGCAGGCGGGCGGGTACGGGCGACCGCTGGACCCATGAATGTCCGAAGCCGCAGCCCTGGCCCCCACCCGATTGGCCGCGGTGGATCGGCGCCAGTCCCAGTGCGCCATCGGCACGCCGAGGGAATGCAGGATCAGAGGCGGAGGCCCAGCGACCGCTGCATCATGGTGATGGGCATCAATCGCCCCCGACCGGCGCCTGCTGCGAACCTGCGGGCCGCGTCGCGCTGCGGTGGGGATGATCCGTGAGACCGGACGAGCGATCGCGGCCGGGCCGGCGCTGGAACGGCCGGTCGCGGGTCAGGGTGACGCGCAAACCGTCGGTCGGCCGCGGGATCGGCAGCCGGCGCCATTCGGCGGGCGCCCGCGCCGCGATCCGGAAACGCGGCAGGAACGCGGCGAAGAACGCCTTCACCTCCATCATCGCAAAATGCATGCCGAGGCACTTGTGCGCACCGCCCCCGAACGGCGCCCAGGCGAAGGGATGCCGGCGGTCTTCGGTGCGCGGCTCGGCGAAGCGGTCGGGGTCGAAGCGCTCGGGCGAGGTCCAGATCGCGGGGTCCATCATCACCAGCCCCGGGCAGGCAGAGACGATCGCGCCGGGCGGGATCGTGACCCCGTGGATCTCGACCGCGCGCAGCACGCCTCGTGCCACGAAGGGCACTGGCGCCACCAGCCGCAGCGCCTCCCGGAAGACCCTCTCGGTAGCCTGCATCGTCTCCAGCGCCTCGAAGCCGAGGTCGCCCTTCAGGGCCGCCACCTCCTCGGCCATGGCCTCCTGCCATTCGGGATGCAGCGCAAGCTGCTCGGCCATCGCCGTCACGCTGGTCGTGGAGGTGTCGAAGGCCGCGAAGAGGAGGAAGTTGAAATGGTCGGTCAACGTCCCGGCGTCGAGCCACTCGCCGTCCTCGGTCCTGAGCCGGCAGAGTTCGGAGAAGATGTCATGGCCCGAGCCTTGCCGGCGCTCCTCGATCAGCCTCGCGAAATGGTCCTTCAGGAAGGCGCGGGCCCGCAGGCCGCGCGCCATGCGGGTGAAGGGCAGCGGCGTCCGGATCGGCGCCGCGGTGGCATCGAGTTCCGCAAGGAATGCATCGCCCAGCCGGTCGCTTGTCCGCCGGTCGGTTATCCCCATGAACGCTTCGGCCGCGACGCCCCGGGTAAGCTGACGGATCGCCCAGAAGAACCTGAACGGGCGGTCCACCGGCCAGTGGGCGATCTCGGCCTCGATCCGTCTCGACATGAGGCGGAGCGTGCGCCGCAGGACCTCGGCCCGGAAGGCCGGCTGAAGCATCCGCCGGTGCGTCCGATGCTCGGCCCCGTCGCGCAGGAGCAGCCCGCCCCCGAACAGCGGCGCGATCATCTCCCACCCCCGGGCATTGGAAAAGGCGCCGTCGCGGTTCAGGAACACCATCTCGACCGCATCGATACCATGGGCGGCCACGACCTCATGGCCGAGGAACCGGACCCGGTAGAGCGGACCAAGCCGGTCGCGGGTGCCGGTGTGAAAGGCATAGGGGTCGCGCAGGATCTGCAGCGTGTTGCCGAGCAAGGGGAGGCCGGGAACGGCCGGAATGTGGGACAGGTCCGGAGCGGGAGCAGGCACGGTGGTCTCCTCGGCAATGGACGATAGAGGATGACCCTAACACATCGGGCCGCATCCCGTCTGCGATGGCGTTCAGCGCGCGGCCGGACGGGCGCAGGTGGCGATCCGCCACGAGCGACATCGACTTCAGCCGGACAAGGCGCCCGGATCACCGAAAGCCCCGGGCCGAACCTGATGCGTCGCGAAGGAACCATGCGCCCCGAGCGCTTGCGACCCGGCTTCCGCCGCGGTGTTCCGGCCTTTCTGCGGTCCTTGCCCGTATCGGGATGCATGGCACCACCTGAACGGGTGGCAGGGGCATCCCCTCATGCAGGGGCCGCTGTCGGACGCGCCTCGCCCGGCGCCGAACGGCGAGGCATGCCCAAGGGCATGCCTGCGATTGCCCGGCTGGGCGGGTCAGCGGGAAGCTGCAAGAAGGCAGCCGACGACAACACCCGCCCGCCTGCCCGTGCAGACGGCATGCCAGACCGGAAGACTGACCATGGCCCATCCCGTCGACCTCGAAGTCGGCCGCCGCATCCGCCACCGTCGCTGGATGCTCGGCATGTCGCAGCAGCAACTCGCCCGGCAGGTCGGCATCGGGTTCCAGCAGGTCCAGAAATACGAGACGGGGGCCAATCGCGTCAGCGCCTCGCGGCTCTGGGACATCGCGAAGGCGCTCGACGTGCCGATCGCCTTCTTCTTCGGCCAAGAGCGCGCGACACCCGCCTCGCCCGACGCGCCCGACAGTTGTGCGCTCGACCTCGTGCGCCATTTTCTCGCCATCCCCGAGCCAAAGCGCCGCAGCCTGCTGAACCTCGCGATCGTGCTGGGCGAAGGCGCTGCCTGACGATGGCGCCGCAGACGCGGTCGCCTTGTGGCCCCGTCCGCCGGCGCCTTTCACCCCGACGTTCGAGACCCCCAAGGGACCACCGGCCGTCGATCCGGGACCATCCGACCCAACCTTTTGAACTGCTTGGTCAAGTTTTCGTCCGGTGGTATGAACCCCTCGGAAGACGGCCCTCCGGCAAGGCTGTCGCTTCCGCAACGATCCGCAAGGCCGGATCGGTAGCCAGTGACAGGGCGGCCTCAAAGCCCCGATGCCGGATGTAACGGATTAACCGCTGTGCCGCGAGGCCAGCCCAGAGGCCTGCCGATGACCTTGCCCGAACCCTCCCGAGATGCCTCCGACATCATCCCGTTCCCGCAGGACGACGAGGTTCCCTTCGGCTTTGACGAGATCTTCTTCTCGCGCACCGACAGCCGCGGAGTGATTGGCGCCGGCAACTCGGTCTTCCAGCGGGTTTCGGGCTACGAGGCTGAGCAGCTGATCGGCGCGCCGCACCGGATCGTCCGCCATCCCCTGATGCCCCGGGCCGCGTTCCACCTGCTCTGGGACCGGCTGAAGGCGGGCAAGCCCACCGGCGTCTATGTCTGCAACCGCTCGACCGACGGGCGGGCCTACTGGGTCTTCGCCGTCGTCGTGCCGATCCGGGACGGCTTCCTGTCGGTCCGGATCAAGCCCGGCAGCCCGACCTTCGCCCGCGTGCGCGACATCTACGCCGACCTTCAGGCCGCCGAGGCGCAGGGGGCGGCGCCCGTGGCAGGGGCAGAGGACCTGCTCGGTCGGCTCCGGCGGGACGGCTTTCCCAGCTATGACTCGTTTCAGGCGCAGGCCCTTGCGGCCGAGATCGGAAACCGCGCGGACGCGGTGGGTCTGCCGGCGCCCGCGCTGGCCGCCGCCCTGACGGCTGCACGCTCGGCGGATCGCATCGAGATCGAGCTTGCCGGCATGCGGCACCTGTTCCGCAAGTCGATCATGATCACCACGAACCTTCGCATCGTCGCCTCGCGCCTTGGCGGCGACGGGCGGGCGCTGAGCGCGATCGCCGACAACTATGCGCTCCTGTCGAACGAGATGACCCGGTGGATCGAGAAGCGGGCGGGCGGCAGCAACGGCAGCATCGCGGGCTCGGCTGCCGAGAACCTGTTCCTGCAGGCGGCAAAGCTGCTTCTCGAGGAAATGTCGGCCAATTTTACGCAGGACGCCGAGGCGGGCGTCGGCGATCCGGAAGCGGAGCGCGTCCGGCTGGCCGAGGCCGCCGCGCATTACGGCGCGCGGGCCGAGGACTGCAAGAGGCGCGCCCGGTCCGACGCGGCCGACCTCGAGACGCACCTTGCACAGATGCGCCACCATGTGGGCGCGCTCGACTCGATCCGGATGCTGAGCCGGATCGAAAGCGCAGTGCTCCGCAAGACCGACGGCGCGCTCGACGAGATCGTGGGCCAGCTCGATGCCTTCCAGGACGAGATCGGCGAGCGTCTCCACCGCACCAACGCGCATGGGCGGGGCGTCCGGGCTGCGGCCGCCTGACCGCCTGTTCCGAAGGCAATGGCGAGAGAGCGGGCCGCTTCGCCCCTCTTTGGCGGTGTCCGATGCGGGGGTGCGCGGCGCGTCGCAGGCCCTGCGATCCGCATCACCTTGCGGCTGCGGCCGCCCCGCTGGCAAGGGCAGCCAGCCGCTGGATGTCGAGCAGCCAGTCCAGATCGAGAAGCGGAATGTCCCTGTCACTGTGCCGGATGCTTGCGGGATGAGCGGCCCGGGCTTGCAGCGGGTCCGCGGCGTGTCCGGAGCCGGGCACCGTCCCGCTGCAGGCAACCAGCCCCTCTACCCCCGTCACCCGAAGCACGAGCGAATGCCAGCCGTCCCAGCCCTGGCGCAGGACGCGCACCACGACAAGCCGCGTGCCACTGCCGGTCCGGACCGCCTGCCCCCCGACGAGGACGTCGAGGTCGAAGACCGACAGGCAGTCGTCCTGCGCGGCGATCCTGCCCAGCAGATGTGCCGGCGCGTGCGGAAGCGGCATCAGTTCGACCGGCGAGAAGATCTGGAGGATCCGCCCCGCCGGGATCGCACAGGGCCTGCCGCCCGCCATGACCAGCAGGGCGGACGGCAGAAGCAGATCGCGCACATCGCATTGCGCCCTCACGGGCGGGTCGCACGGGGCGGCAGGGCCGCCCGCCCGGGCAGCCGAGGCGCCCTGCGACCCGCAGGCCCCACCCTCGGCCGATGGATCAGGGGCCACCCGCCCGCCCGCGGGACTGCCGGCGCTGTCGAGGTGCGCGGTCATCGCATCGGGCACTCACGCCACCGCAGGGGGGGCCTGCGCGGCCGTGCGATTGTCCGGACGTCCGCCGAGGCCACCGCCGGACGGGCGCGGCTGCAACGGGCCGTGCAGGACCTGCGGCCGCCGACCGGCCGGCCCCTCGCAACCCGCCGCACCGGCCGCGACCGTCACGTGCCACGCTTTGGCATCATGCCGCGTCATGGCGCACGAAGTCCGCATCGAGACGATCCCCGGCGGTCATGTCCAGCGCAAAGCCTCCGCGGGCCTTGGGATGCGCCACCACGGGCCGCGGGCGGCCCGGCGACGGTTGCGGGGCCTGCGTCACCGGATGCGTCCCGGCGCCGCCGCCGAACCGGAAGTAGCCCATCGAAGTCTCCATCTGCTCGGCCTGTGCGGAAAGCTCCACGGCGCCGGCCGAAAGCTGTTCCGACGCCGCCGAGTTCTGCTGCGTGACCTTGTCCAGCTGCTCGATGGCTGCAGAGACCTGCTGGGCGCCGGAGCTGAGTTCCCGCGCGGCCACCGAGATGTCGCTGACCAGCACCGAGGTCTGCTCGATGTCGGGCACCAGCCGGTTCAGCATCGTGCCGGCGGCATTCGCGGCGCGCACGGTGCTGGCGGACAGGTCCGCGATCTCGGCAGCCGCCGTCTGGCTGCGCTCGGCCAGCTTGCGCACCTCGGCCGCCACCACCGCGAAGCCGCGGCCATGCTCGCCCGCCCGGGCCGCCTCGACCGCGGCATTGAGCGCGAGAAGGTCGGTCTGCCGGGCGATCTCCTGCACGATCAGGATCTTGCTGGCAATCGCCTGCATCTGGTCCACGGCCTCGGCCACGGCCTCGCCGCTGGCGCGGGCATCGGCGGCGGATTTCGAGGCCATCCGCTCGGTCTGGATCGCGTTCTCCGACGCCTGGCTGATGCTGGCCGCCATCTGCTCGACCGAGGCCGAGGCCTCCGCCGTGGCCGACGCCTGCTCGGCCGCGCCCTGGCTCAGCTGTTCCGAGGTTGCGGCCATCTCCGTGCTGCCCTCAGCCACCTGCCGGGCAGCCCCGCCGACGTCGATCACCACCTCTCGCAGCTTAACCACCATCTCGTTGGCGGCCCGAAGCAGGTCGGTCACCTCGTCCTGGCCGCGAAGTTCGACCTTCACGTCGAGGTCGCCCGCGGCCACGCTGCGCGTGAGTTCCACCGCGCGCGACAGCCCGCGCGAGATCGACAGCACGATCCAGATTGCGGCGCCGAGGCCAGCAGCGGCGGCCGCCGCCACGATCAGCACGAGTTCCTGTATCGCCGCCCTGTAGTCGGCGTCGGCCCATGCCTTGGCCTCCTCGAGCTTCTCGAGCAGACCGTCGCGCAGCTTCCCGATCAGTTCGATGCGCTCCTTCTGCCGCGCGAGTTGTTCCGGCGTCGTCATGGCGGCACGCGCGCCCTCGACATTGCCGCCCAGCACGAGGTTGATCGCCTTCTCGTTCGTCGCCCGCGCCTCGTCCCAGAGCCTGCGGTAGTTCTGCAGGAGGGCGGCGCGCTCGTCGCCGCGGGTGAGGGCTGCAAGCTGGTCGAAAGCCTCGACCTGCCGGAGCCGGGTGTTCTGCACCTCCTCGATCGCCGCGTCTCGCTCGGCGGCGCCCGGTGCGAGCAGCATGTCGCGCATGGCGCCCTTCACCCTGAGTTGCTCTTCGTTCAGGCGTCCCGCCAGCATGACCTTGCGGGTTTCCTCGGACACGATCTGGTCCAGCCGTTCGTTCAGTTCGCCCATGCGGATGATCGCCGATCCGATCGCCGCGCCCGACAGTGCGAGCACGAGAAGGAAGGTCGCGATCAGCTTGGTCTTGATCGTCAGTCTCATCGGGATGTCCTTGTATGTTCACCGGGCGGGCATGACGCCGCCATTGACCCGCCCCCAGGCGGGCAGAGTGTCCGGATCGGTGGAAAGCGGTGCCGGGCATCGGGCCCGCAGAAGACGGGGCCATGCTCGCGGCACATCCAGGGCTGCAGGTGCGGGCGCGCGCCGCGCAGAGCCGGTGCCGACCCGGGAAGGCCCGCAGCGCGGTTCCTCGCGCGCTCGCCGATGGGATCAGGACCGGACATGGCGCCGCCCGTTCGGATGCGGCGCGAGGGCGCCGGTGGATCCGCACCGACGCCCGTCGCGGCCCCGGAGCGCCCCGGGCGCATCGCCGGCCGGTTCACGTGTCGAAGCGCGCATGACGCAGGTGCACCGACGGATCGCGGGCGATGAGGATGCTGTCCGCCCTTGCGCCGCCGGTGCTTGCCTTGGCAGCTGGCCACCAGCGCAACCGGTCGCGGCGCGCGGCTCGTTCAGCGTCGTCGTCATGTCGATTCCGATCGATCCGGAGTCGGGCGAGGCGCAGCTTGCGCGGCCCCGACACCGTCGTCTTGCGCCACATCCGGCCATGAGAACACCCCTCCGAACGCGGGTAAGGCCCGTTCTTTCGCTACGGAAGCGACCCTTGGGATTACACCCCTCTGCCCACTTCCCCGACGGGCGCGTGCGGGTCGTTGCGGAGCGTCAAACAGGGCTACGGGATGCGGCTGCGTCAGCCGGGTCGGGCGGTCCCTGGGGGTCGCAGCGCCGCCGCACGTTCCTGCCGGAGCGGCCGGAGGCGCTGTCGCCGACGCAAGCGCCTGCGGATGTCCCGCCCGGGCCATGGGATCCACCGCAGCGGTCCAACCGCCCCCAGCCGAGCGCGCCTTGCAGTGCGGGAGACGTCCGTCGCCGCCGGCCCGCAAGGCGCCGCGTCAACCCGTTTCGGCCTCGCGTTCGAGCGCGGCCCGATCAGTGATCCGCACGCCACCATATTCCGTGCGCACCGCTCCGCTGTCGATCAGCGTCGCGAAGGCACGGCGGAACGCGGCACGGCTCATCCCGGCCATCCGGCCAAGATCCTCCTGCGTGGCCCGGACCGATCCGTCGGGACAGGCAAGCCGCAGCAGCATGCGGGCGAACCGCACCCTGGGCGGCAGCGAAAGCACCTCGGCAAGGATGCGCACGGCCAGAGTCGCGTTCTCGTGGTTGAGCCGGAAGAAGCAGATCCAGTCCTCGGGATGCTCCTGCAAGGCGCGCCGCACCGCCCCGATCGGCAGGCGGAACACGCGGCACTCGGTGGCGGCCGAGACGGTGATCGATCGCGTCGTGCCCGCCAGCAGGGCCGAATCCCCGACCCAGAAGCCCGGCCTCGCGCGATAGATCGTGACCTCCTCGTCGGAGGAGATCGGGATGGACACGTCCAGAAGCCCCTCCTCCAGCCCGAAGATGGCATTCGGCGGGTCGCCGACGGTGTAGAGTTGCTGGCCACGCTCGATCGTCGCCCAGCGACCCACCGCCGCCAGCCTCATCTGGAACTCGACAGGTTGCCGCGCCAGCCATCCGAGGGTGGAAAGGCTGCGCAGGTCCTCGACCGATTTGTCGGCGGATTGCTTCATCCGTCGCATTTCTCCCCGTCGCTGCCGGGATAGCCTTGCCGCCGAGAGGATCGAGCACCGTCCTCGACACGTCCTTGATACGCATCAATGGGCCACGTTTCCGCGCGGCCGCATGATGCCGGGTTCCGGGGAGAGACCGCCGTGCCGATGCTGCGCATGAAACGGATGATGACCGCCCTTCCGGTCGTGGCCCTGGCCGGAGCGGCACAGGCCCAGGAGGCCGACTGGACCTTCACGCTGTCGCCCTACATCTGGACGCCCGGCGCCGCCACCTCCGTCGATACGCGCTTCGGAACGCTGGACGCCGAGGCCGGCATCGACGACGTGCTTTCGGCCACGGACTTCGCCCTGATGGGTCTGTTCGAGGCGCGGCGCGGCCGCTGGGGCCTGATCGCCGATCTGGTCTATTCGGACCTGTCCGAGAGCAGGGACACGCCGTTCGGCAAGCTGTTCTCGCAGGCGACGGTGGAGACCGAGCTTGTCGCCGCCAGCGCCTATGTCGCCTATCGCTTTCAGGAAGACGACCGGATGGCGGCGGACGTGATGGCGGGGGTGCGCTCCATCAGTCTGGATCTGGACGTGGGGCTCGATCCGGGCCTGCTGCCCGCCCGCAGCTTCGACCTTGGGGAAAGCTGGGTGGACCCCGTTGTCGGGGGCCGCTTCCGGGTCGCGCTGTCTGATCGCTGGTTCGCCGCGGTCCTTGCGGACGTCGGCGGCTCGGGCGGCGGGTCCGACCGCACATGGCAGGCCGTCGGCACCCTCGGCTACCAGATCAGCGACCGCTGGTCGGTGCAGGGTGGCTGGCGCCGGCTGTCCATCGAGAAGGAGATCGAGGGGCGCGACGTGGATCTGGAGCTGGACGGCCCCCTTTTGGGCCTGACGGCCCGGTTCTGATCCCCGACGAACGGAAACAGGGAGAGCACGATGACGACGAGACGCGAGTTCATTACGTCCATCCCGTCGGCAGGGGCCGCATTCGCCGTGGCGGGTGGTCTCGCGTGGGAAGGCAGTCCTGCCCGCGCCGAACCGGCGACGCTGCCGGGCCATTTCCACCCCAAGGGCAAGGGACCCTCGGCCCACACGCTGAAGGTGCTGTCGGAGGCACGGAACACGCTTCCGCTGGACGATACCCGCGATCTCGAGGAGCAGGCGCGCGGCCTCATCGCGCGGATGCCGGACAAGCAGATCATGGCCGACGCCGGCAACGTGGCCTTCGACATGTCGGACTACGACTTCCTTGAGGCAGAGGGGGACTTCGACAGCATCCACCCCTCGATGGTGCGGATCGCCCGGCTGAACAACAACTACGGGCTCTACGAGGTGATCCCCGGCATCTACCAGGTGCGCGGGTTCGACCTGTCCGACATGACCTTCGTGCGCGGCAAGACCGGCTGGATCATCTTCGACGTGATGACCACGACCGAGACCGCCCGCGCCGCATGGCAACTGTTCCAGAAGCACGTGGGCGAGGGCCTGCCGGTCTCGGCGGTGATCTACTCGCACACCCACGGCGACCACTTCGGCGGCGTCCGGGGCGTCCTGACCGAGGCCGACGTACGCGAGGGCCGGGTCGAGATCATCGCGCCGCACGACTACATGCAGTTCGCGATTTCCGAGAACGTCTATGCCGGCAACGCGATGAACCGGCGGCTGTTCTACCAGTATGGCCTGCTTCTGCCGGCAAGCCCGCATGGCTTCGTGACGCAGGGGCTCGGCCACCGCGTGCCGGCGGGGGCCACAAGCCTGTTCGCGCCCACCCGCTACGTCAGCGAACCGATCGAGGAGTTCGAGGTCGACGGCGTGCGCATGATCTTCCAGAACACGCCCAACACCGAGGCGCCGCGGGAGATGAACACCTACATCCCCGACATGAAGGCGCTGTGGATGGCGGAGAACGTCACAGCCACCCTGCACAACATCTACACCCTGCGCGGCGCGCAGGTGCGCGATCCGCTGAACTGGTCGAAATACATCAACGAGGCGCTCTACCGCTTCGGACAGGAGGCCGAGGTGATGTTCGCCTCGCACCACTGGCCGCGCTGGGGCAATGCGCGCATCCGCGAGGTGCTTCGGGACCAACGTGACCTTTATGCGCACATGAACAACCAGGTGCTGCACCATGCCAACCAGGGCGTGACCATCAACCAGGTCCACAACGTCTATCAGGTGCCGCGGACCCTTCAGGCGAAATGGCACTGTCGCGGCTATCACGGCTCGCCCGAGCACAACGCCCGCGGGGTGGTGCAGCGCTTCCTCGGATTCTGGGACTGCAACCCCACGACGCTGATCCCGCTCTCGCCGGCGGAGTCGGCCCCGCTCTACGTCGAGATGATGGGCGGCGCCGGCCCGATCCTTGCCAAGGCGGCCGAGCTGCACGAGGCGGGCGACTACCTCCGCGCCACAGAGATCCTCGACAAGCTCGTCCAGGCCGAGCCGGACAACGGCGCGGCAAAGGACGCGCTGGCCGATGCGTTCGAGCAGATCGGCTATCAGCAGGAGAACCCGGGGCTGCGCAACAGCTTCCTTGCGGCCGCCTACGAGCTTCGCTCGGGCATCCCGCAGGGCGCCGTGACGAGCAGCGCGAGCCCGGATGTGATCCGCGCGATGACGACCGAGCTTTTCCTGAACTTCCTCGCCATCCGCATGGACGGGCGCCGTGCCGAGGGCCTTGCCTTCGTCATGAACCTCGTCACGCCCGACAACGGCGAGCGCTTCGTGGTCGAGCTGGCGAACGAGACCCTGACCAATATCCAGGGCTTCCATGCGGAAGACGCCGACCTGACGCTGACGGTGAACCGCAGCGATCTCGAGCGCGTGATGGCCGGCGAGGTGGAACTCGAGGCGCTGCTGGCCGATGGCACGGCCCGGGCGGAGGGGGATCCGGCGCTCCTGGGAAAACTCGCCGGGCTCATGGTCGACTTCGATCCCCGCTTCGAGATCATGCCCGGCACGGTGGGTCGGACGGTCCTTGCGGAGTTCCACCCCTTCGAAGGCGATATCGGAGCCGTGGCCTCCGAGTAGCGACTGCGGGGCGTCGGGCTCTCCGCGAAGCCGGGGGCCCGGACTCCTGCGGGCCCTGCGCCGTGGCCCGGTCGAAGCCCCGGCGCCGCAACCGCTTCCTGCTCTGGCTGAAGCCCGCCCCCGCCACGCCTGCCCCCGGCTTTGCCCCGACGCGCAGGCAGCCCGTCGCGCTGTGGGCCGGCCGATGTCCGACGATTCCGATGCCTGCCAGCCTCGCGGTGGCGATGATCAGGGTCGGGCGAACATGAGCCCGGCCCATGTGCGGGCCTCGAAGGTTGCGCCGGCAGCGCCCCTCCGGCGACCGGCCGTCAGGAACGTGCCGAGGGCCACCCGGAGCGGCCATGCGGCTCGCCCCGGCAACAGCACCCCGCGGGCGCTCCCTTTACCGGCAGCCCCGCGCTGCGGCCGCATCTTGATCGGCAGCGCGGAGACATTACCTGCCCAGCAGGATGGCCGCCTGGCGCAGGCGATGGCCCGCGGCATCCGCGTCGGGGATGTCCCGGTGCCTGTGGTTCGCATTGCTGGGAGAAGTCACTCATGAAGTGCCCGATCGACAACGAAACACTGCTGATGACCGAGCGCAGCGGCGTGGAGATCGACTATTGCCCGAAGTGCCGGGGAGTCTGGCTCGACCGGGGAGAACTTGAAAAGATCATCGACCGCGCGATGGTTGCCCCTGCGCCCGAGTCCCGTCAGGATCACCGCCCCTCTCGGCCGCAGGAGGCGCCGGTTCATTCGCGCGAGAGCGGATTCGGCCATCACGACGACCACCAGCACGGCCGCTACCGGAAGAGGAAGGAAAGCTTCCTCGGCGATCTGTTCGACTTCTAGCCGGGCCGGTTGCGCAACCAGCGCTCGAGGCTCGTTCCGCTCCGGCCCCGGGCGCAGGCCACGCGCGCCGATCCGCGGTGTCGAGGGCGTTCCAACGCGACCCGGATGTGGTCCCGGCGGTCTGGCAGGCCGGACCTCGCGCGGCGTCACGTTTCCCGGCCCGAGGCACCCCGGCCCCGGCGCGGGCTTGGTCCTGGCTCCGGTCCTTCCCGGAGCGGGACGGAACAGGGAGCGGCGGCTGCGCGGCAAAGTCCATCTCGTGACGTCAAAGCGCCGGTCAGCCGCGGACTGCTTGCAGGCCGGCCGCGACGAACGGATCGGATGCGCCCGGCACAGCGGGTCAGCCAAGCGCGGTCACATCCACGCCCACCAGAACCGGCGTTTCCGTGCCGATCGGTGTTCCAAGCTCCGACAGGCCGGCGGTGGCCGGCAGGCGCACCTCGCTCAGTCCATCCGCTTCCGATACCGTCAGTGCCGCTGCATCGTAACCCAGACCGCCGACACGGATCGCCGTGCCCGTGCGGGCCGCAGTCTGCATGCGGGATGCTGCACTCTTGCTCATCGTCGCCACCACCGAGACGTTCAGCCCGACCCTCAGCCCGCTGATCATCCCGCGCAGAACGCCCGTCTTGCCGAAGAACTTGTCCCGCGAGAATCCGGCCTGATAGGGGCCATCCGCGAAAACTCCCACCAGCGCACCGTTGAACCACCCGCCGGGCCGGACCGGGATGTTGCCCCAGGCGTCGGCATGAAGCCTTAACTGCCGCACATCGCCCTTTCCAAGACCGACCGGCGTGCCCGCGGAGCCATTCCGACCGATGCTGAACAGCGCCTTCCCCGAAGTGGCGCCGTCGCTTGTGCCCGCGAGATCGACGACGATGGTCGAGGCGAGATCCGGCCTTCCGGCGACGTTGCTCACGAACTGGCTGGGGGTTTCGGTCACCGTCCAGTTCGGCATCATCATAGGCCCGTTCGGAAACTGCACCTGGGTCTGGTTCGCAGGCTCGGCAAGCGCCGCCTGTGCCGCCTGCACTGTCGCGTTCGGCTGCAGAGCCGACAGGAAGAGGCCATAGGCGTCGCTTACGCGATCCGTCGTGGCGCCATAGGCCCCCCAGTCGTCCGGTCGCTCCGGCACGTAGGAGACGAACTCGTAGAGCTTGGCCGAAACCGAGCCCAGGGAGTCGGATGGCCAGTCCCATAGGGAAGCCGGCAGGCAGACCTGCATCGCCACCGCAAGGGGCGCCGGGCCAGCGGGCGGTCCGGAGGGCGCGGCATGCCCGACGGGTCGTGCCCAACGCTGCCCGGGCACGTCGGGGTCGAGATGTGGAGGACCGGCAAGGCCGTCGGCAAGGCCCTGCGCGAAACTGCTCAGCATTCCAGCCATGGCTGAGGCTATGCCTTTAGCTGCGCAATAAAAAGGGAAAAATCAGAACCCGAAAAATTATCGGTGTCAAGACTCACGGCGACGTGATATCAACCCAGAGTGGCAATGTTGCCGCGATGTCGTGTATCACGAGTCACCGCTTATCCAGTTCAGTATTCGTTCCTCCGGCCCGCAGGCTTCCTGCCGCGGGACAGGATTGGTGCGGCTTTGGCTCACGAGGCACGCAATGGGAGGATCTGACATGACGTTGACCGACATGGATGCGCCTGCTGCCGCGACCCCGACCGATCAGTCACTGTTCGACCAGACCTATTCGCAAATCCAGAAGAAGCTGCTCGGCGCAGGCGCTAACCTTCAGCTGGTGTCGCCCACGATCGACTGGTGGTGGGACACCGCGCCCACCGGCCAGATCGCCGCGCGCGCCTACCAGCTGGCCAACAGCGTTCCGAAATGGTCGCCCGTCGGCGACTTCTCGCCCGGGGCCTCGGGGCTTTACGAAAGCTACGTGCAGGTCCTTCAGCATGTTGACCCCAGCATTCCGCCCGCACAACTGCAAGCCTGGACCAATGCCCACAACCAGCTGATCGCCGCGCAGAACAAGTGGCAGAACGACCAGACGGCCATGTATCGCGCCTGGGTCGTGGCAAGCACCAACCTGCCGCCCGGCGTCCCCGCGCCGGATTATGCCACATGGCAGAAGGACTCGGGTTGGGCGGACACGCTTCGCGCCGACAGCGTCCAGATCGGCAAGATGCAGGAGAACATGGCCAACATCACCGGCCAGATGGATCCCGAGCTGAAGGCCGCGCTTGCCGCCTCGGCGATGCCGGCGGACAAGAACACGCTGAAAAGCGGCTTCACCACGATGGACCAGGGCGACGGCACCCTCGTTCCGGTTCCCGACTTCATCATCGGCACCTCGGGGCAGGACTGGGTCGCGCTGCTTACCCAGGGCGGCGGGAACCAGCTGTCGATCAGCGTCAGCCAGAGCCAGTCCAGCGACAACATGACGAAGAGCTGGGCGGGGGCGCATTTCAGCATCGACGAATGGTTCTGGTCGGTCGAGGCAAGCGGCAGCTGGAGCAAGCTTGACATCGACAACTCCGACAAGTCGGTGTCGGCCCAGATCGACATGACCGCGACGCTGGTGCAGGTGACGCCGGGGCAATGGTACAACGGCGGCTACATGAAAACGCTCGCCGGTCAGGGCAACTTCTTCCCGCCCTGGACGGCCCGGGGCGGGTCTTCCCCGGTCTTCGGCGAGGGCGGTCTGCTGCCGGTGATGATCACCGGGCTCGTGGCGGCCTATCAGCCGTCCTTCACGATCACGATGAGCCAGGACACCTACAACCAGGCCAAGCAGCAGTTCGAGGCGGCGACCGGTGTGCGCATCGGTCCGTTCACCTTCGGCGGCAGCGGCGGCCATGCCAGCAACACCATCAACAAGTCGGCCTCGAACGGCACCTTCACGGGCAAGTCCACCGCGACCTATCCCTTCATCATCGGGGTCACCGTTGCGCTTCCCGGGTCGGACTGATGGCGGCCCTCGGCGCAACCGGGCGGAGGGAGGCGTCATGTCACCCCTGCGCTTGATGATGATCGTCGGGGTGGGCCTGTGCCTGACCCTTCCCGCCCATGCCGTGAACTACTGGGTGCGCGGCGAGGCGGCGGTGCAGGGAAACGGAATTCCGGCAGACTGTCCGGCAGCCGGCACGCGGTTCTCGGCCGTCGTCTACCCCACGACCAAGGCCACCTGCGAGGCCCACGCCACATGCACGGCGGCAAAGGTTCAGGCGGTCAACAACTGGATCGCCCAGTTGAACCAGCGCGAACTGGGTCACTGCGTGCAGTTCGTGCAGCAGGCGCAGGTGCCGTGCTCGTACAGTTGCTAGGCCAGCCGGGCCGGGCGGCGTGACAGGGGCATGCGGCGGCCGACCGAGCCGCCGCATGTCGCAGTGCCAGGGATATCGACACGTCACTTCCACGGTCGCAGCGGGTCGTCGGCGGACCATGCCGCCCACGACGCATCCATCACCGCAAGCTCGGTTGATGAAGATCCTGCCGCTCAGCACGGCCGGTTGTCGGCACGCGGACTCCCCAGGCTCTCGAAGAGGGAGCCACGCTCCATCTGCGCACCCGTCAGCCGGAACGGGTTGCTCATCATTACCCTCGTCAGTGCGGCGGCATGAGTCCCGCAGCACCTTCGGCCTCGAGCAGATTGACAGGTCCTGACCCTAGCCAACCATGCCGCATCCCGCTAGGAGGAGGGCATGGCCCTTCGTTGCTCCGACCTTGCCCTGCTCATCGATCACGGCTTCGACGACGTGATCGACGTCAGGTCGCCCGCCGAATGGCAGGAGGACCGCATTCCCGGCGCGATCAACCTGCCCGTGCTGGACAACGAGGAGCGGGCGCGGGTCGGCACGATCTACAAGCAGGTCAACCCGTTCGCGGCGCGCAAGATCGGCGCGGCGCTGGTGGCGCGCAATGCCGCTCGCCATATCGAGGACACTCTTGCCGACCGTCCCGGCGGCTGGCGCCCGCTTGTCTACTGCTGGCGCGGCGGGCAGCGGTCGAACTCCTTCGCGATGATCCTCGGCCAGATCGGCTGGCGGGTCGAGGTGCTGGAAGGCGGCTACAAGACCTGGCGCGGTCTGGTGGTGCGCGAGCTTTACGAGACCCCGATCCGGCCCCGCGTCGTGGTGATCGACGGCAACACCGGCTCGGCCAAGACGGAACTGCTGGCCCATCTGGCGGCGCAGGGGGTCCAGACGCTCGACCTCGAGGGGATGGCCAACCATCGCGGCTCGCTGTTCGGCGCCCGCGAGGGCGGCCAGCCGCAGCAGCGCGGGTTCGAAAGCGCGCTGGCGGTGGCGCTGTCGCGGCTGGACCCGGCGCGGCCGGTGGTGGTGGAGGCCGAGTCGAGCAAGGTGGGCGACCTGCGCCTGCCGCCCGGCCTCTGGAAGGCGATGCAGGCGGCGCCGCGGATCGAGGTCTCGGCCCCGGTCGCGGCACGGGCCGCCTATCTGGTGCGCGCCTATCGCGATCTGGTCGAGGACGGCGTGCGGCTGGCGCGCGTGATCGACCTGCTGCGCCCGCTGCATCCCGCAAAGACGATCGAGGGCTGGCTGCTCATGGCGGCCTCGGGCGATCACGAGACCTTGGCGGCTGAGTTGATGGAACGGCATTACGACCCGCGCTATGCCCGGCACCGGGACCGCTCGGGCGCCCCGCGCGAGGTGGTGGAGACGGCTTCGCTGGACGATCTTCCGGCGCTGGCCGCTCGCGTGGCCGAGCGGGTCGCGCGCCTCGCGGAGGGTTGAATGCAGGCCCTGCCGCCGGTCAGGGATCTGGTGCTGATCGGCGGTGGCCACGCCCATGCCCTCGTGCTCCGGCAGTGGGGCATGCGGCCCCTCGCCGGGGTGCGGGTAACGGTGGTCGACACGAACCCCGTCGCGCCCTACACGGGCATGCTCCCCGGCCACATCGCCGGGCATTATGCGCGCGAGGAGATGATGATCGACCTCGTGCGGCTGGCGCGGCACGCCGGGGCGCGGGTGATCCTCGACCGGGCGGTGGGGATCGACCGGCAGGCCCGTCGGGTGCTGCTGGCGGGACGCCCGCCGATCGCCTACGATCTGGCCTCGATCGACATCGGCATCGCCTCGGGCCTGCCGGGCGTGCCGGGCGCGGCGGAACATGCGGTGGCGGCCAAGCCGCTGGGCGCCTATGCCGAACGCTGGGCGGCCTTCGTCGCCCGGCGCCTGCCGCGGCCCCGGATCGTGGTCGTGGGCGGCGGCGCCGGGGGCGTGGAACTCGCCATGGCTTCGGCCCACCGTCTGCGCGGCGAGGGAGCCGAGCCCGAGATCACGGTTCTGGAAAGCGGCCCCGCCGCGCTTCCCGGGCTGGGAGACGGGGCGCGCCGCGCGCTGCTCGGGCGGCTGGAGCGGATGGGGATCCGGCTTCTGACGGGCACGACGGCGGAACGGATCGAGGCGGATGGCGTGGTGATTGGCGGCAACCGCCAGCTTCCGGCCGATTTCGTGCTGTCGGTGGCCGGGGCGCAGCCGCAGGGCTGGCTTGCCGGCACGGGGCTGCAGCTCCACGACGGTTTCATCGTCGTCGGGCCGACGCTGCGTAGCTCGGACCCTGCAATCTTCGCGGCGGGGGATTGCGCGCATCTCGCCCATGCGCCGCGGCCGAAGGCCGGCGTCTTTGCGGTGCGCGAGGCGCCGGTGCTGTTTCACAACCTGCAGGCCGCGCTGGCCGGCGGCCGGATGCACGCCTTCCGGCCCCAGCGCGATTACCTGAAGCTGATCTCCTGCGGTGACAGGGGGGCCGTGGCGGACAAGTTCGGCCTGAGGCTGGAGGGCGCATGGCTCTGGCGCTGGAAGGACCGGATCGACCGGGCCTTCATGGAGAAGTTCCGGGACTATCCCGGAATGGCCGTCGTGCCGCCTTCCCGGATGGCCGAGGGTCTTGACGAGATCCTGTCCGGCCAGCCGCTCTGCGGCGGATGCGGCGCGAAACTCGCGGCCGGGGGGCTGGAGGCGGCCCTTGCCGAGGTGCCCGCGCCCCGCCGGCCGGATGTGGTGTCGGGGCCGGGCGATGATGCCGCCGTCCTTCGGTCGGGCAGCGGTCTTCAGGTCCTGACCACGGATCATCTGCGCGCCTTCACGCAGGATGCCCGGCTGATGGCCCGCATCGCGGCGCTTCATGCGCTGGGGGATGTCTGGGCGATGGGGGCCGCGCCGCAGGTGGCGCTCGCCCAGGTCATCCTGCCGCGCATGGCGCCCCGGATGCAGGCCGGGATGCTCTCGGAGGTCATGGCCTCCGCCGCCGAGGTGTTCTCGGCCGCGGGGGCCGACGTGGTGGGCGGGCACAGTTCCGTCGGGGCCGAGCTGACCATCGGCTTCACGGTGACAGGCCTTGCAGAGCGGGTGATCGGCAAGGGCGGCGCAAGGCCCGGCGACGTGCTGATCCTGACGCGCCCGCTGGGCAGCGGAACCATCCTCGCGGCCGAGATGGCCGGGCGTCCGGTGCCCGGGCTGCTCCTCGGCGAGGTCGTGGCCGGCTGCCTTGCGCAGATGCAGAGGCCCGGGGGTGCGGCTGCGCAGCTTCTCGCCACTGCCGCGCGGGCCATGACCGACGTGACCGGCTTCGGCCTTGCCGGCCACCTGCTGGAGATGCTCTCGGCCTCGGGCTGCGCGGCGCGTCTCCGGCTGGATGCGGTGCCGCTGCTGCCGGGGGCCGAGGCGCTGGCCGCCGCCGGCCACGCCTCGAGCCTTGCCCCCGCCAACCGAGCGGCCGCGGCCCCGCGGATGGACCTGCCCGACGGGCCGCGCGCCGCGCTGCTTTTCGATCCCGAGACCGCGGGCGGCTTCCTCGCCGCCGTCCCGGCCGAGGCCGCCGAGGCGCTTCTTGCCCGATTGCAGGCATCGGGCGAGCCCGCCGCCCGAATCGGAGAGCTGGTCGAGGGTCGCCCGTGGATCTCCGTCTCCGCCTGAGGCTCGCCGTATGGTTGCGCGCGACGGTCGGGGCCGGTAGAGTTCGTTCCGACCATGAAGTCCAGACAGCGCATCAGTATCGCCCAGACGCAAAGGTTGCAGCTGAACCTCGGGCTGACCGCCTCGATCCGCATGCTGAGCGCCGATGCCGCCGGCCTCACCCGCTATCTCGAAGAGCAGGCCGCCGAGAATCCGCACATCCGGCTGGAGCGGGTGCAGTCCACGGAATGGCTGCCGCGCTGGACGCAGCTTCTGCCCCGGCTTGCGGCCGGTGACAGCCATCCGGTCGAGACGGCCGGGGCGCCCGGTCCCAGCCTGATGGCGCATGTCATGGCCGAGATCGACCGGCTGTTCCCGGGCGGACCCGACCGGCGCATCGCCGTGGCGCTGGCCGAGGGGCTGGAGCCGACCGGCTGGCTGGGATCGGACCTTGCGGCGGTCGCCGCGCAGGCCTGCGCCACACCGGACGAGGTCGCGGCCGTGCTCGAGCAATTGCAGCGGATCGAGCCTGCGGGCCTCTTCGCGCGGAACCTTGCCGAATGCCTGCGGCTGCAGGCGCAGGAGGCCGATGTTCTCGACCGGACGCTTTCTGTGATGCTCGACCACCTTGATCTCGTGGCGCAGGGCAACTTCGGCCGCCTTGCCCGGATGTGCGAGGTGGAGGAGGGGCAGATCCTTGCCCGGCTGCGGCTGATCCGCGGCTTCGACCCCAAGCCGGGCGCGCAGTTCGATCCCGGCTCCGCCCCGGTGCGCGAGCCGGACCTGCTGGTCACCCGCGGCGAGAACGGCTGGGAGGTCGCGCTGAACCGCTCGGCCATGCCCTCGGTGCAGGTGAGCCGGCCAGAGACCCGCCCTGCGACCCCGGCCGCCCGCGCCGCCTGGTCGCAGGCGCAGGCGGTGGGGCGGATGATCGAAACCCGCAACGCCACCCTTCTGCGCGTCGCGCGCGAGATCCTGTCGCGGCAGGCGGCGGCGCTGGACGAAGGCCCGGCGGCGCTGGTCTCGCTGACCATGGCAGAGGTGGCCGAGGCGCTCGGCATCCACGAGAGCACGGTGAGCCGCGTGGTCGCCGGCACCTGTGTGGACACGCCGCGCGGCACGTGGTGGCTGCGGCGCCTGTTCTGCGGCCGGATTGGCGAGGACGGCCCTTCGGCCGCCGCGATCCGCGCCGCCATTTCCCGGCTGGTCGGGGCCGAGGATGCCGCAGCGCCGCTCTCCGACGGGGCGCTGGTCGAGGCGCTGGCGCGCGAGGGGATGGTGCTCGCCCGCCGCACCGTCGCGAAATACCGCGAGATGCTGAACATCCCGCCCGGCCACCGCCGCCGCCGCCGCCCCTCGCGCGTGGCCTGAGGCGTCCCGGCGACATTCCATGTCGCATCGGGCGGGCCGCCCGGGCCGCAGTGCGCTAGAACCGGGGCGAAATGTCGCGGAGCAGGGCAGCATGAAACGACTTCTCGGGGTCGATACCGGGGGCACCTACACGGATGCCGTGATCGTTGATCCGGAGCAGGATCGCGTGGTCGGATCGGCGAAGTCGCTGACGACGCGGGCGGACCTGTCGCTTGGCATCGGACGCGCCATCGACGCGGCGCTGGCCGAGGCCCGGGTGGCGGCCACGGACATCGGCATGGTCTCGCTCTCCACGACGCTGGCGACGAATGCGCTGGTGGAGGGTCAGGGCAGTCGCGTCGCGCTGATCTTCATCGGCTTCGACCGGGCCGATCTGGACCGCGCCGGTCTGGCCGAGGCTCTGGGCGGCGACCCGGTGATCCATCTGGCGGGCGGGCACGGCCCTTCCGGCGCCGAGGTGGCGCCGCTGGACCTCGCCCGCCTCGAGGCCGAGGTGGCGGCCGTCGCGCCCGAGGTGATGGCCTTCGCGATCGCGGCCAGCTTCGCCACCCGCAACCCCGCGCACGAGATTGCGGCGCGCGACATCGTCCGCCGGGTGGCGCGATGCCCGGTGACCTGTTCGCACGAGTTGTCCGCCCGGCTGGGCGGGCCGAAGCGCGCACTGACGGCGGTGCTCAACGCAAGGCTCGTCGGGATGATCGACCGGCTGGTGGCTGCCTGCGAGCGTCACCTCGCCGCCATCCGGATAGACGCGCCGCTGATGGTGGTGCGTGGCGACGGCGCGCTGATTTCGGCGGCGGTCGCGCGCGAGCGGCCGATCGAGACCATCCTTTCCGGCCCGGCGGCCAGCATCGTGGGCGCCCGCTGGCTGACGCAGGTCCCGGACGCGCTGGTCGCCGACATCGGCGGCACGACGACCGACGTCGCCGTGCTGCGCGACGGCCTGCCCGAGATCGATCCGGAAGGAGCCCGGGTCGGCGGCTACCGGACCATGGTCGAGGCGGTCGCCATGCGCACGACGGGCCTTGGCGGCGACAGCGAGGTGCATTTGCCGGAAGGGCTGGAGGGCGTGCTGCGGCTGGGTCCCCGCAGGCTGGTCCCCGTCGCCCTGCTCGCGGCGGAGCATCCCGCCTGCGTGCATGCCGCGCTGGATCGCAGCCTGCTTTCGGACGCTCCGGCCGAGCTTGACGGCCGCTTCGTGCTGCCGACCGGTCTTGCCCCCACCGGTCTTGCCCCGCGCGAGGCGCAGCTTCTTGACCGGATCGCGGGGCCGATGCCGCTCGCCACAGCGATCCGGACACGGCTGGACCTCGCGGCGCTGGAGCGGCTGGTGGCACGGGGGCTGGTGATGCTGTCCGGCGTGACGCCCTCGGATGCGAGCCATGTGCTTGGCCGCCTCGACAGCTGGGACGGGCTGGCAGCCGGGAAGGCGCTTGCCCTGATGGCCCGGCGGCGGAACGCGCGCGGGGACCGCACCGCCTCGGACGCCCGCACCCTTGCCGAGGCGATCCTGGACCGACTGACCGATCAGACGATCGACTGCCTGCTCGAGGTTGCCCTGGCGGAGGACGGCTTCGAGGATCCGGCGGCCCTTGTCCGCCACCCGCTGCTGCGTGCGGGCCTCGCGCGGCAGCAGGGAACGCTGGCGCTGTCCTGCGGCCTCCGGTTGCCCGTGGTGGGCCTCGGCGCCTCGGCGCGCAGCTACTACCCTTCCGTCGGGACCCGGCTGGGCTGCGAGATGATCCTGCCCGACCACGCCGGAGTGGCGAACGCCATCGGGGCGGTGGTTGGGCTCGTATCGCAGCGCCTGACGGCGCAGGTCACCAGCCCGGGCGAGGGACGCTATTGCGCCCACCTGCCCGACGGCCCCCGGACCTTCCCCGACCCGGGCTCCGCCCTTGAAGCTGCCGAGAGCGTCCTGCGGGCCGAGGTCACCCGCCGCGCGGTGGAAGCGGGCGCCGACGAGCCGCGCGTGACGGTGGTGCGCGATCTGCGCGAGGTCTCGGTGGAGGGCCAGTCGATGTTTCTGGAAGGCACGGTGACAGCGACCGCCGCCGGGCGGCCGCGCATGGCCCGATCCTGATTTTGCGCTTGACGGCCCGCGGAGCTTCCCATAGTGCAGCGCTCACCGATGGCGAGGTAGCTCAGCTGGTTAGAGCACACGACTCATAATCGTGGGGTCGGGGGTTCAAGTCCCCCCCTCGCCACCATCGGAATTCAAGCACTTAGCCAGCATCACCGGCTTCGACCGCAGGCCGTTTTACACGGCGTTTTACAGCCGGCGTTCCCAGTCCGTGCTTTTCCAGCTTCGCCACGGCCGATTCCCCGAGCCGCCGATCGCGGCCGAGGTAGTGCTTCGACAGGATCGCCTCCGCGTCCTTCAGGCTGTGGCCGGTCAAGGCTGCGATCTCCGGCACGCTGCATCCGGCTAGCGCAAGGAAGGTGACGGCCGTGCCGCGCAGATCGTGGAACGTCACGCCTCAATGCCCGCGGCCGCCTGCGCCTTGCCGAAGCTCGTCTTGAAGCCGTCGCTGGTCCAAGGCTGGCCGCGTGAGGTCTCACATATCGTCAGCGTCTTCCGCCGCCCCTTCGCCGCCTCCAGCGCCTCGCGCAGCTGACGCGCCACCGGGATCACCATGTGCCGCCCGGTCTTCGACTGCTTCAGCCGGATCACCTGCCCGCATAGGCGCTCTAGGTCAGCTTCAGGATGTCGGCCTGGCGCTGCCCGGTCCAGATCGCCAGCAGGAACGGCAGGCGAGATCGCCAGCAGGAACGGCAGGCGGACCGGCTTCGGCGCCTTCTTCATGAAGGTGTCGATCTGCGCCTCGGTCCAGATGTCGTCGGCGCGCGACCCAGCGTAGAGGCGGCCGGGCTTCTCGCAAGGGTTCGACGGGATCTTCCAGCGGTCGTAGGCCCAGGCGAGGATCAGCGCGAGGACCGAGAAGGCATAGTCGGCGCTGCGCTTGCTCTTCAGCCCGAGCCGATCGCGCCAGTCGAGGAACTCGCCGCGCACCCGCGGGTCCGCAAGTGCCTTGATCGGCATCTGCGGGTTCAGCAGCCGGGGAAGGCGGGTGAAGAACCAGGCGCCGCCGAAGATCGGCGCGCAGTGACGAAGCTGGTCCATGGTCAGCCGTGGCTCTGCCGTCTTGCGCAGCCGGAGCGCGCCGCGCAGCCCGTCGAACAGCATCTCCACGGCCTCCTTAGAGAACGGCAGCACGCCGCCAGAGATGAGGTGGTGATCGCGGACGGGCACCACCCGGGCCACGATCCGGTCCCATTGCTTGAGCGACCGCGTCGCGCTCTTCTCGCGCACCGTCACCGGGTCGCCGCCGGTCAGCAGGTCGCGCAGCGCCATGCTCGGGCCGGGGACCACGTCGCTGACCTCGTGCAGGCTGACGTGGGCGTCGCGGAGGCCCTCGATATAGGCGCGGTTCAGAACCTTCTCCGACCAGCCGCGGCGTTTGAGGTAGACGTCGACGATGGTCCCGCCGTCCGGCTCCCAGCGGCGGGCGAGGAAATCCTCGAAGGCGCAGCCCCAGAGCGTCCAGGGCAGCTGTTCGCCGAGGATGTCGGTGAGGTCGTCGAAGTCGAGGTCGAACTCCTCGAGCGTGGGCAGGAAGTGCTCGTCGACCACCGCGGCCAGCCGCGCGGCCCACTCCTCCTCGCGGTGAGAGAAGGCGATGATGCCGCCGAGATCATGCCCGTGTTTCGCCGTCGCCTGCCTCCTCACGTCCCGAGCCTCGGCATCCTGCGTAGGACCGTCGCACGCGGCAGGCAAGCCCGGCCGCGCCGGCTGGAGCCGTGAACAAGAGGCCCGCGCGCGGCCCTGCAACTGCCCTTGGAGCCAAAATGGCGGCCGTCTACTCGCTGCAGAGGGAGGCGCCATAGCGGCCGGCACGCACCGGGGATGCCGCGCAGGCCAGACACCCCGGCGCGGCCTTCAGCCGCCCTTCAGACTCGCCGGTGTGCTGCGGCTGAGCTTCCCCTGAGCTGCCGGACGTGCTCTGCGCAGCATGATCGCATGCCCGATCAGGAAGGGCGGGGAGCCGACTTTTGTAGGCGCGGCGGCGCGTTCGCAGCATACGTTCGAAGCGGCCGTTCATCGCAACGCCCGCGGTGGCGAGTATGCTTCTAGCCGGCGTGTGCAATGAGCCCAGAGCGGACCTCGCTCCACTGGCCGTCAGGCTCCGTGCGGCCGGGGCGTTGCCTCACAAGGCAGGAGCCGCCGCGTCGTGCGCTTCTGCCATTGCGCGGGCGGAACTCCGGTGACCTTCTTGAATGCCCGACAGAATGCTGCCTCCGACTCGTAGCCGACCTCATGCGCGATGGAGGCGACGCGCGCTCCCGGGGCGGCCAGCTTTTGCACGGCACATTGCATGCGCCAGTTGGCGAGATACTGGATGGGCGGCATTCCCACGCGCTCGGCAAAGCGGGCTGCCAGCACCGCACGAGAGGTTCCGGCTGCCCGGGCGAGGTCCGCCACCGTCCAAGGTTGCGCCGGCTCCGCGTGCAACAGCGCCAGCGCTCGGCCGACCAGGGGATCGCGCAGTCCGGCGAGCCAGCCGCTGGATGAGGCGGGTAGTGAGCTCAGATGGCGGCGCAGCGCCTCGATGAACACGAGTTCGCAGAGACGCAAGCGCACGATCGCACTTCCGGGACCACCGCGATCAGGCGCGAGGGCGAAGTCGAGCAGATGATCGAGCAGGTCGGGCCCGGCGGTGCTGCGCTTCACACGCAGGAAGGCCGGGAGGGCGTCCAGCACCGGGTTGAACGGACCAGCGTCGCAGCCGAGATAGCCGCAGACGTAGCGGGCTCGGGGCGGCGCGCCGCCCCCTTCCATGACGTCGAACGGCAGCCGTCCGGCCGCCATCTCCCCGAGGAAGGCGACCGTGGCGTCCGCCGGGTACTCGGGTGGAGCCTCGGGGTCGCTCTTGAGGCTGTAGGCGTCCCCGTGCGCGAAGATGAGCACGTCCCCGGCCTCGAAGCGGACAGGCTTCTCCCCCGCCATCATCACCCAACCGATGCCGGCGGTTACCACATGGTAGGAGACGACGGCCGTCGAACCCGGCAGGACGAGTTCCTGGAATGCGCCGGCTTCGGGAACGTCGACGCACCAAGGGCAGGAGGCCTCGACCCGAAAGAACAGCGCTCCATTCAGCCGAACCGTCTGGAGGACGTCCGAAAGGGGGTCCGCCGCGGTGCCACCGGACGCGGGAGCAAATGATCGAGACGCCAGGTCATGGGTCTGAGCCATAGCCGAGCGTAACATTTCAGATGGAACTCATCCAAGGAGATCAGAAATGGACACCGTTACGAAAGCCGGACCTGCCGAGGTCTACGAGCGCGCATTCGTGCCGGCCCTTTTTGCGCAGTGGGGTCCGGTTCTGGCGGAGCTTGCGGCGGTCGCGCCAGGGAAGCGCGTTCTGGATGTCGGCTGCGGCACCGGCGCTGCAACCATCGCGGCAGCGAGCAGGGCGGCGCCGGATGGCCGGGTCATCGGACTCGATCCCAACCCGGAGATGCTCGCCGTCGCCCGGCGCAAGCCCGGCATCGAGTGGGTGGAAGGGCGGGCGGAGGCGCTCCCGTTCCCGGACGCGACCCAGGACGCGGTGATCAGCCAATTCGCCATGATGTTCTTCGAAAACCGTGTCGCGGCGCTGAAGGAAATGGCGCGGGTGCTCTCTCCAGGTGGCCGCATGGCTGTCGCGGTCTGTGGCGCGCTGACGGCCTCACCAGGCTACCATGCGCTCGTCGGGCTGCTCGACCGCCTCTTCGGGCGCGACATCGGCGATGCCTTCCGATCTCCCTTCGTGCTCGGCAATGCGGCGGCGCTGGAGGCGCTCGCCGACGAAGCGGAGCTCAAGGCCGCTTCCGTGGCGGAGAGGGTCGGCACAGTGCGCTTCGGCTCGATCGCCGATCTCGTGGCAACGGAACGCGCCTGTGTCTGGACGCTTGGCGGTCTGCTCGACGACGATCAATTCGCCTGCTTGCGGGATGCCGCAGAGCGCGAACTGGCGCCGTTCAAGACGGAGAACGGCATTGCGTTCGACATGCCCGCGCTGATCCTCACCGCGCGCGTGTAACCGATCTCGGTACGGCCGTCGCCCATCCCTGACAACCGATCTTTGCCGGCGTAGACTGTCCCATCGTGGAGTAACTGGCCCCCACGCGCGATGTCCGCTTCGTCCCGGGTTATCGACATTCGCCCCCGGAATTCCATGCCTTCGATGCCGAAGGACTCTGCGCTGCCCAGTGCAGCGGCCCAAGCCTAGAGGCCACGATACGCGTCGCGTGTAGCCGGAACCGCCGTACGGGCCACCCGGGCGCCTTGGATGGTGATCGCGACAGCAACGTGCTCGGACTCGTGCGTGTCCACGCCGATGATGATCCGCTCCATAGGATCCTCCTATCAGGAATGAAGCCCGGACACCGAACGAGGAGGACAGGCCTGTGAAGGTACGCAACCGTCAGGCTCCTATGAGGTCACAACTCGCCGCCGCCGGGGCAACCCGATGGCGACAGATCAAACAACGGACACGTGGTCACTCAAAGGAAGAGTCAGGCCATCGGCCTGCGAGTCAAAGGAATCCGCCTGCCGTTGTTTTCAGGCTGCAGGTTCTGCGGGCTCGGCCGCGGCTCCGCCGCCGCCAGCTTCATGGCGGAGCGCGTCGGCGGCCCCATGACCTCCATGCCCTGCATCTCGTCGCTCGGGGTTCGGACAGACGGAGCCGATCGGCTGCCGGTCGCGCGGCTTTCCTGACCAGCGTTCGGGATGAGCTCTGCGGGCGCGTTGGGAGACGCGATGGCGCTCGACGAGCAGTATCTGGTCCGCGCCGCGGTGGCGCTGGTCGGTGTCACGAGGCCGATCGCGCTATGGCGGTGCTCGGTGTTGTACCGGCGCACGAAGTTCTGCACCCCGCGCGTGCCTCGTTGATCGTCGCGTGGCCGCGACGAGGCCAGCGGGACCGGGTACTTGCAGGTGCGAACAGCGCCTCGGAGAAGGCATTGTCGTTGCTGACGCGGGGTCGGCTGAAGGACGCAATGACGCCGAGCCGCTCCATCGTCACCTTCATGGTGACGCCCTTCATCGGGCTGCCGTTGTCGGCCTGCAGGGACCAGCGGGCTGGTCAGGCACTTCTCAGACCAGAACGCGCCGCGCCAGAAGGGTTGCGCATCGTGGGGGGTGTCCAAACATGAGGCTCGGCGCCGGCCCGCCTGGCGCATCCCTCGAAGGAGAGCGCCGCGGAATAGACCACCGATCCAATCAGATCGCACCGCGATCGTGGGTCTAAGGTCCACATAGCTGAAGAGCGACCCGCTCGTCTCGTCTCTTCTACGCATCCAGCAATTCGCTCGTCCTACCCCAAAAGCGTGACTCACGTCCTGAATCTGGCGTCGAGGCTGGCGTTCTTCAGCGAACTCTTAAAGAGGTTGGTAGGTCGTCCGGCCTGAACAACACGGAAGTGGTTGATACAGCGCGTGAAAGCCGAGGTTTCAGTCGCCATGGCCTGCATGATTTCATAGGATTCCGCCCGTAACCCTGCAATTTTGGCCCGCCGCATGAAGCACCGTCCCCGTCCGCCCGAGCGGAATGACCTCTTCCGGCCGCGCCTCGTCGACATGATCGACCTGCGCCACGAGCTGGTCACGCTGGCGGGGCTGATCGACTGGGAGTTCTTCGAGCGCGAATGGGCGGGCTTCTTCCCGTCCAGCACCGGACGGCCGGCGACCTCGCCGCGGCTGGTCGCGGGGCTGCTCTACCTGCAGCACGCGTTCCGGCTGTCGGACGAGGCTGTGGTCGCGCGCTGGGTCGAGAACCCCTACTTTCAGCATTTCACCGGGGAGACCTTCTTTCAGCACCGCCCGCCGATCGATCCCACCTCGCTCATCCGCTGGCGGAAGCGGATCGGGGAAGAGGGAGTCGAATGGCTGCTGACGAAGACCATCGAGGCCGGGCGGAAATCGGGTGCCGTCGACGATGCCTGCCTCGACGAGGTGGCGGTCGACACGACCGTCATGGAAAAGAACATCGCGCACCCGACGGACTCCCGCCTCTACGAACGCGCGCGGGCGCAGCTGGTGGGTCTGGCCCGGGACGCCGGGATCGAGCTGCGCCAAAGCTACGCCCCCTGGCACCGCGGCTGGCGGCGCAGGTGGGGCGCTACGCCCACGCGAAGCAGTTCCGGCGCATGCGCAAGGCCTTGAGAACGCAGAAAGGCTACACCGGCCGCGTGATGCGGGACATCCGGCGGCAGCTCGACGAGATCCCCGCGGGGCCGCTGCGCGAGCGGATGCTCGACAAGCTCGTGCTGGTCTCGCGGCTGCTCCACCAGAAGCCGAAGGATCCCGGCAAGATCTATTCACTGCATGAGCCGGAGGTCGACTGCATCTCCAAGGGCAAGGCTCGGGTGCGCTACGAGTTCGGCACCAAGGTCAGCATCGCCACCACGCTGACGGGCAGCTTCGTGGTGGGCACGCGCTCGCTGCCGGGGAACCCTTGCGACGGCCACACCCTCGGCGAGGCGCTGGAGCAGGTGGCGATCCTCACCGGCCACCCGCCGAAGCGGGCTGTCGTCGATCGCGGCTACAAGGGCCACGGCGTCGAACATACCCAGGTGCTGATCAGCGGCACCCGCCGCGGCCTGACGCCCTCGCTGGCGAAGGCGCTCCGACGGCGCAGCAGCATCGAGCCCGCGATCGGCCACATGAAGACCGATGGCCGCCTCGCCCGCTGCTACCTGAAAGGCACCCTCGGAGACGCCCTCTTCGCCGTCCTCTGCGGCTGCGGCCACAACATCCGCAAGATCCTCGCCCACCTGAGGAAGCTTCTTGCCGCCATCATCACCCTCGTCCTGACGGCGATCCGGCACGACAGATTTCAGCACCACAGCATCGCGGCCGCCTGACCGCGTTGTTCAGGCTGAACCTTGTAGCCGCGATCGACGACAGCCCGCTTCGGCGGGTGGCCGGTGAGGATCGCCACCTGCTCCAGCGCCTCGCCGAGGGTGTGGCCGTCGCAAGGGTTCCCCGGCAGCGAGCGCGTGCCCACCACGAAGCTGCCCGTCAGCGTGGTGGCGATGCTGACCTTGGTGCCGAACTCGTAGCGCACCCGAGCCTTGCCCTTGGAGATGCAGTCGACCTCCGGCTCATGCAGTGAATAGATCTTGCCGGGATCCTTCGGCTTCTGGTGGAGCAGCCGCGAGACCAGCACGAGCTTGTCGAGCATCCGCTCGCGCAGCGGCCCCGCGGGGATCTCGTCGAGCTGCCGCCGGATGTCCCGCATCACGCGGCCGGTGTAGCCTTTCTGCGTTCTCAAGGCCTTGCGCATGCGCCGGAACTGCTTCGCGTGGGCGTAGCGCCCCACCTGCGCCGCCAGCCGCGGTGCCAGGGGGCGTAGCTTTGGCGCAGCTCGATCCCGGCGTCCCGGGCCAGACCCACCAGCTGCGCCCGCGCGCGTTCGTAGAGGCGGGAGTCCGTCGGGTGCGCGATGTTCTTTTCCATGACGGTCGTGTCGACCGCCACCTCGTCGAGGCAGGCATCGTCGACGGCACCCGATTTCCGCCCGGCCTCGATGGTCTTCGTCAGCAGCCATTCGACTCCCTCTTCCCCGATCCGCTTCCGCCAGCGGATGAGCGAGGTGGGATCGATCGGCGGGCGGTGCTGAAAGAAGGTCTCCCCGGTGAAATGCTGAAAGTAGGGGTTCTCGACCCAGCGCGCGACCACAGCCTCGTCCGACAGCCGGAACGCGTGCTGCAGGTAGAGCAGCCCCGCGACCAGCCGCGGCGAGGTCGCCGGCCGTCCGGTGCTGGACGGGAAGAAGCCCGCCCATTCGCGCTCGAAGAACTCCCAGTCGATCAGCCCCGCCAGCGTGACCAGCTCGTGGCGCAGGTCGATCATGTCGACGAGGCGCGGCCGGAAGAGGTCATTCCGCTCGGGCGGACGGGGACGGTGCTTCATGCGGCGGGCCAAAATTGCAGGGTTACGGGCGGAATCCTATGAAATCATGCAGGCCATGGCGACTGAAACCTCGGCTTTCACGCGCTGTATCAACCACTTCCGTGTTGTTCAGGCCGGACTACGTGAAGCCCCAGCAATCAAGAGACTTGAGATCGGCTACGTTGGTAAGCATCTGCGGATCGTCTCGCAGAACTAATGCAACCTCTATCCGGTTGGCCTCGGTCCACTGCGGTTTTCGCGCGCTCCGCGTCCTGCGCGGCTACTATCCCACTGGAGTCGCACGCGGAATTTGTCCGTTTGTTGACCTATTGTTGACCCGCGCGTTAGAACGCAAAAAACCGCCCCAATGGGCGGCCGGTAACGTCTTGATCTTACGTTGTTTTTTGGTTGCGGGGGCAGGATTTGAACACTGTTTCAAAATATACCGCGCGGACAACCTCGCGGCGCCCCCAACCCGTCTTAGCCCGAAAAGCTGCAAGGGCTGACAGCCGGTATGCAGAGTTCGGGCAGGTATGCCCTGTAGATTCAGACGCGACACAGAAAAAGCGTCGGGTTGGATGGCGAACGCGCCGCAACCGTGACGTTCAACTTCTCAAGCTCGGCTGCAAGCTTGCCCATGTCGCGGCCATGGACCGTCGAAACCCTCTGCGTCAGCCGCCATAGATCCATGCCTTGGTCAAAATAGATTATGACCTTGCTGCCCTTCGTCGTCTTCAGGGTCAGGCTACGGGCATGTTCGGTCTCGGACATAGGCAGGATGGCCAGGCGATCACCCGGGAATAGCTCATCGAAGAGTGTCTGGCGGTCGTCATCGCAGGAGAGGTTGTGGTCGACCTGTCCAGGGAGCGCGATGGGATCCATCTCCAACGTGTAGAGGCGGAAGACTAGGTTGGTCGTGCGGCCCGGCGCTGCCAGCAGTATCTCGCGCAAGAGCTGGAAGTGGAGCGGCTTGCGGAAGTAACGGTCGTCATAGCGCAACTCCTCCACGCCTTCCTTAGCGAGAGTTGCGTAAAGGGCTGGAGCATCGGCCTCGACGATTGACCAGAAAGCCCTGCCGAAACCTGGCAATGCCACATTTGTTCGGGCTCCGAGGATCGCATAGGCCGATTTCCCGGGCTCTGCCTGGGGCAGTAGCTCGGTTACCGGCATCAGGGCCAGCTCTGGCAAATCCTTAATCGGACCGGTCACAAGGAGGCCGACTTTGCCGCGCCCCCATTCGGCATCCGGGTGCGCCTCGGACGGAGAGGCCGCCGCCGCGCCAATCAAACCTTCGGCGGTCCGTATGGCCGCCAGGAGCGGCATGAGACGGGGCTGGGGCAGATCCGCGCGGTGGTGAATACCGCCGTCGTCGGCGATGCGGAGAAGCTGCATTCGCGTCGCCACATCTAGCTTTGGATCCTGCAAGGCCTCGGTTTGGAAGACGACCTGGACCGGCAGCGACTGGCGCCAGGCCGTAAGGACCGACAGGATGGGCCACTCCGACAGTGACCAAGTATCTGGCCGTCCGCGGGCGAAAATCGTGAGCGCAAGCGCCGTGCCTTGGCTGATCTGCTGGTTGATCAGGTCGACTAGCGGCTGACTGGCGACAACGCTTTTCGGCCCGAAGGTCTGTTTGCGTGGATCCAGCCGGAGAAGGTTGCGCAGCTGCCCCGCCAACTCGGCCGCCGCTGGACGATTAGGGGACACCTGCGCCATGTTCATGTCTGGACGCAAGATGCAGGCCGGGCAGCCATGCGAGCAGCCTTCCGGGCACTCCAGCCGATCGACCACCTTGCTGATCAGGGCTGCCACGCGTCCCTCTTCGCCGAGACGCAACGACAAACCCGCACCGCCAGCCGCCCGGTCGAAGAGGTAGGCCGAGACCCGCCGCGACTGGTCCGCCCCCATCGAAATTCCGGTGGCCAGGCCGATCTCCTCGGCATCCACGCCGAGCCAGGACGAGAGCACCTCGCGCAAGGCAGCGGCGAAGGCGAGGCCGGTCCCTTGGGTTGTCCCTTGCGGCATTTGCATCTCGAAGACATCGGTCATGCGGTCATGCACGAGGTGGACATGGCGCTGGATCTTGCTCGTTCCCTCGCCGCCAATGCAACGCCCCGAGACCATCGAAGACTTCGGCCCACTGATGAGCGGCCGGTGACCATCCATCGCCGCGGGTAGCGGACCCTTGCCGAAAGCGTCGGCGGTGTGTTCGCTGGCTGCCCTGCCGCAGACGAGGCAGATCGCGTAGCCCGCATCCTCCTCGCCTGAGCCCAAGGTGATCACCTGCCCCTTTGCCGTCGCTCGCAGGCGGAAGGCAGGGCCGCCGGGAAGATCGCTCCAGGCAGCGTCATCGGCTGAAATTTCAGGCATTCTGAATGTCGGGCTCTTCAAGAGCTCGTAGCCGATGTGAGGTTCTGAGCGACCGACGAACCCCACCGGCCGCAGGGTCTTGCGAGAGGCAGCTACCTGCAAGGACGCACCGCAGCTGCAAACCTCGGGCAGGTCGCGCGCGAGGTGCGGTTTGCCACAGGCGCTGCACTTGCAAAGCTGGCGAAGGTCCTCCAGATGGCTGGCATTGGCCTGCGAGCTCCATGCGGGGCGAATGCCCTCGCTGGTGTAGACCAGCCCGTTGATTACCAGGTCGGACCCTGGAGCATATTCCCGAAGCGCCACATCAAGGGTGCGGCTCGCCCCGCCGCGCCCCTGCATCTCATCCCGCCAGCCGGTATCTTGCCCGCGCCGCTTGCCGATATGGTCAAAGGTCACGACATCCGATGGGAAGCCATAGGCGGGCGTGAATCCCTCCTTCGACAGTTCGGACAGGAGATAGGCCCCGTGCATGTTCGCCGCTCGGGCCTTGAGCGCCTGGCTGACATCGGCCTCGCTCGAGGCCGCGCCGCGCTGGACGAGCGCCTTGTATTCCCCCCGCCAGCGATCAACGATGCGCTTCATCTCACCGGCCACCTGTCGGGCAAGTTCGACCACCGCCCGCCCCTCCAGGCAGGAGCCGCGCAAGAGGGTCTCGACGCCCGGCAAGAGGGTCGCTGCCTCGGGTCCGTTCAGCGCCGCAAGGAATCGGTCGACAGCCGCGTCGGGCTGGATCTTGCCCTCGGCATCCATGCCGAAGAATGGGCCGATCTTGTCCATGACCTTCATGCCGCCCTGACCCCTCACCCATCCGGCAAAGGCCGCCGCATTCACGTGTCTCGCCATCAGGATCGGCGAGTTCAAGGTAACCCGCGGCGCGGCCATGCGGCCGTGCAGCAACCGTCGGGGCTCTTCGAAAACCTGATTGTCCAACGGCATGTCCCGACACCAGGTGACCCCGAACGCCCAAGGCTCGCGTCGCCGCCCCGCTCGGCCGACTCGCTGGCGATAGTTCGACACCGAGGGCGGCACGTTCGAGTTTACCACGAGCCCGACATTCGACAGGTCGACGCCCATCTCCATTGTGGTCGAGCAGGCGAGGAGGTTGATCTGGCCTTCGTTGAAAGCCTTCTCGTATTCCTTCAGTTGGCTGCGCGCCAATTGGGCCGAATGTTCCTGCGCCCGCATGTAGGGGCTGTAGAGCACCGCGCGGTTGTGCAGCCCAGTCCACACCTTCTGCTCGCGGAGTCGTGCGACGTCGAGGTCCTTCGCCAGCCACTCGGCCATCTCGGAACGCTCGGCTGCCATTAGGCCGCCGCGCCGGGCAAGAGGAGCGGTCGGAAAGAGCAGTTCGGTCATCGGCCGCGTCGCATCCAGTGGGCTGCAGCCCTTGATCGCATAGGCAAAGACCCGTCGCGACAGAGGGCAAAGCCAAGCCTTGCGATAGGGCTGGATCTCGGCCTTTGAGAAATCGAGCGCCACGGCATTCTGTGTCCAGAGCTTGCAGGCATGCCACACGATCAGCTGATAGACCTTGCGCAGAACCCCATCCGCATCTTCGAGGTCGGCGAGGTCGCCGCGCGCACCGCCGGTAAGGGCAAGCGCATTCAACGCCACGCGGTGCATTCGGGAAGCTTCCGGGACGAGGGCGGTGGGAAAAGCCTCGGACCCCAGCCGATCCTCCTTGGCAACGTTGTTCGAACAGGCCTTGCGCAGCTGGCCCCATTTCGGCGCGATCCAGCGCATGTGATGTTCGGGCTGCAGCGCCACGACCATCTTTTCGCGGAAGAAAAGATCAACCGCAGACAGAACCAGACCAAGGTAGTCCTCCTTGGTCACTCCTCGGCCCTGTAGTTCGAGTGGCAGCTCCTGTTCCAGAACCGCACGTTCCAAGGCCGGAAAGGCAAGCCGGGCCAGGCCCATGGTCTCGGCGTTGTTCTGCCGGACCGGGCGACGCATGATTTCCCGCATCAAGAGAACCTGCGCCAAGGCCTCGTTCTGATTGACGAATTCATCGCCCCGATCCTTCCAGACCTCGCGCACGAAAAGGCCCAGCTCTGGATGCCCGGCAAGGTCCGAGACGGCCGTGTTCCATTTCACGCCGGACGTGGCACTTGTTTGCGCCATAACGGCGTCGAGTTGGCTCTGCAGAAGATCCGCCGTGCTCTCATCGCCGATGGCGAGCATCGCCTGGATGCCCTGCCGCAGGCGGGCGATATTTTCGAGCGGAAGAGGAGCGGCGGCGGTTTGGGCGGCCTGAACCTCGTGCCAGAGAAACGAGCGCGTCAGGCTTCGCTCTGCTTCGGCTTGCAGCTTGGCAGCGAGCCGCGCCACGCCCTGACGGCTGTCGGTGAAGCTGATCGCGCCACGGCCGGCCAAGGGTTTCGCTGCGGGCTCTGAGTCGGGCAGGCTGAAGGCCTCGATCATCGTTTGCATGTTCTGGCCCATCAGATAGGCCGGGCTGAAGCGCAAGTGTTTGAAAGAGCTCGTGTCGCGCGTCTCGGAGCAGGGGCAAACTGGCTCGGCGTCGACGACGCGCAACGGAAGGTGGCCTGGCGGCAGTTCAGCAAGGTTCGAGAAGATTTCGAGCGTCTCGGCGTTGACATAGACCAGCCGCCCGACCGTCGCAGCGCTGGTGACCCAAAAGTCGGTCTGAGGCGCAGGGCCGGTTTGCGTGCCGTCCTCCTCGATGTCAGTGGCGTAGTCGTCTTCGACCAAAGCTTGGGGCAGGACGAGGCGGTGCTGGGCACCGAACTCTTGCTGCGCCTTCAGATGGGGTGTGCCGCAATCATTGCAGATCGCCAATTCCATGCACGGCGCGCCACAGGTGCAGCGCTCGCGCAGAGTGAAATGCACTTGGCCAAATGGCCATTCTCCATCGCGCAGCTCGGCCGCAGCATGGGGACAGGCCGGGTCAAGACAGGCCCAGGCCCCACCCAAAGCCCGCAGGAAGAGGTGACCGCGCCAGCGCAAGAGGGGCAGGCTCTCAGGCGTAGCGCATGCCTGCGCCACGAGGTCGAGAAGCGTCTCGGCCTCGTCATGGGCATCCGCCCGACCAAAGGCGTGCAGGGCGATCTCGCCCAGGGTCAGGCCGGATTTCAACCGGGGGCGCAGCGCCTGGATGCGAGGATGCGGGGCCAAAGCCTCCCAGCGTGCGGCATCGTCGGGAAGCATCTTCAGCGAACCGAGGTCCAGGGGCGTGTCGGCCGCCGCCTCGGGGAAGGGCGCCTCGACAGCCTCCCCCTGGATCACGGTCACCTTGTCGGCCCCTGCCCCGGACAGACCCTGCATAAATTCCGACAAGCGTGTGCCCGTGTCATCCTCGATCGTGGCAGAAGTCGCCATCAACCGCACATTTTCGGGCTCGACACCGAAGGCCGCCCTGACGCGGCGCAGGAGCATCGCCATTTCAGAAGCTTGGGCGCCGACATAGCTATGAGCCTCGTCAAGCACGATCCAGCGCAGTAGGCCCTGCGACTTCTTCAGGATCGATTGATCCTCGGCTCGCAGAAGCATGTACTCCAGCATCGTGATATTGGTCACGAGGATAGACGGGGGCTTCTCGCGCAGCGACTTGCGGTCGAGGACCTCGCCAAGCGCTCCGATCGTCCCGCTGTTCTTCTCGGGCGTGTCGCCGTTGTAGAGAACATAGGACACCTTGCCACCCAGGCCCTCCGCCCAAGCAGAGAGTCTGTCACGCTGGCTCTGGATCAACGCGTTCAGCGGATAGACGATGATCGCGCGGATCCCGCCGCCCACATGAGGTTCGCGCAGGATGTCGTTCAGAATTGGAATCATAAAGCATTCGGTCTTGCCCGACCCCGTCCCAGAGGAGACGAGCACCGAATGTCCTGCCCCAGCTGCCTCCCACGCGCGAACCTGATGTAGGTAGGGTTTGCGGCTGGCGGGCATCCGTTCACGAGCGGCCTGATCGAGCGCACGGACGAGCCGTTCGTCGAGAAGCTTGCCCGCCATGGCGCCGAAAGTCTCGGATGCAGGCGCCCAGTCCTGCGCCACCTCGATGACCGGATCCGCCAGCAGGCTTCCGGGGCGGCCCGGCGGGGCTGAGAGCGCGCGGCGGATGTGCCGGTTCAGCGCTCCATTGTTCGAACGCAGAAAGTCTCCGATTGCCTCGGCCGATTGATCGGCGATGCGGGCCATCGTGGCGCCCAGGTTGGAAGTCAGCATGTCAGGTTCTCGAAGTGGTCATAGCCAGGAACAGCGCCGGATGAAGGGCGCGCGCAAAAAGATCGGGTGCAGCGGCCTCGACCAGAACGGCGTCGAGTCGGCTCGATGGACCGAAGGAGGGGGCGAGGCCCATGGACACTTCGGCCGTAGCCAACGCCGCCCCGACAACCAACTGAACCGTGCGTTGGAAGTCGGCGTCCGGTCGCGCGAGGCACCTGGGCGTGAGGGGATTGATCCCGCGTGGCAGGCTCGGGTCAGAGCGAGCGATCACCTGCACCGCCTCGGCCAGCGCTTTTTGCGGATTGGGCAGCAGGAGACCGTCGAAGCGCTGGTCGCGAGCGACATCGGCGAGAAGGCCGGCCTCGATCAGGACGACAGCGACATGACCCGCCAGATCAGGCCGCAGATCCCGCAAAAGCGCCAAGCGGCCAATTATCGCTTGCCGGGTCATGGCAGTCGCATCCTGCTCGTGTTGCCCTGCGAGGATCAACGCGGATATCGTCGCTTGCAGGTGTCTCGTCACCGCCTCCACCAAGACGCGCAGGGGGAAGGCTGGCCAGAAGACGCTCCAGTACCCTTCGAGTGCAAAAAGGGCCGAGACCTCGGGCGGGCGCAGGGTCACCAGCATAGCCGCAAGCGCTGCCGGGCACTGTGCGAGGGCGTGAAACTGGTCCAGCATGGCTGGATCTCCGCCATCTCGCGCTGAAAGGATCAACTGCAAGAGCTTGCGCCACGCCCCGGTAGCGGCGCTGCCCGCCTCTGCCTGCACCTCGAAGTCGCGGCGATAGGCCTCGATCCGCGCGTCCCGCGTGCTGCGCGGCGTGGGTTCCGCCGCCTCGGGCGGGGTCGCGGTCCAAGCCACCGGGCGCTGCTGCAGGCCATCAAACCGACCTTGGACCAGCCAGAGCCCGGTTTCGATGCCGCTGGCCTCGCGCAGGTTCAGCGCTTCGGTCTTCATAGTGGCAGAAAGCTCGCGAACCTCCCCGGTCTCAAGCTGCAGAAGGTGAAGCTCGGCCGTGCCGGGACGTTGTTCGGGTGCCAGCATGGCTCCCCGCGCCAAGTCCGCGGCAAGCCCCAGTGTCAGCAGGTCGCCTTGCAGGTGCATTTGGCCATGATAGCGGCGTAAGTTGATCCGGCCGCTGCGCCCGGCCGAGTTGTGCAGCGAGACACTGGCCGAATTGTCTGCCGTCCCCTGTGCGAGAAGCCTCCGCAGCAAGTCCTCTTGCCGCACCAAGGGCGCCATGCCCGAGATACGCAGGTCGAAACCTCGGCCATTGACCAGGTCGATTGCCAACCCGCACTTCGTTCCTGGGGCAAGGTAGCTGATCCCCGCCAGCTGGTCGAAGGACAGATCAAGGTCGCGCGGCGGAAGGACCCGACCATCACGGATGAAATGCGGCTGCGTGGCGGGCCAAGGGGCCGTCAACTCCAGCGACCTGCCGCTGGCGATCTCGGTCAAGGTCAGGGTCACAAAGGCAGTCTCGGGCGCCCGCGTCGGCAGGGACAGCGCGAGGGGGGCAGTGCCGGTCCGGCCATGCGCTACCAAATCTCCGGCGCGAAGATCAAGAATGAGGCCCGGCGGCAGGCCCGAGGCGATGAGATTCAGCCCTCCGGTCGGGATTTCTGTCGCCAGGATCTTTACGTCGGACGGAACCGAGACAGTGCGCGCGACGGCAAGCTGCTCGTCATCGGCAACCCACTCCCAGAATTCAGCCCCGTACAGGCTGTTCGGCCGCGTACCACGCCGAACCTGACCCGGGCCAAGAGGCATCAACGGCCCCTCTCCCCGCTGGCCGTGGACCGTGGGCCGCCCGAGATAGATCGCATCTCCGCTGACCAGCCGCCAGCCCGACAGGAGCTTGCCAAGGAAGTAGAGTGCGGCAGGCTCACTATCGCTTTCCGCGCCCGTCTCGATCCTCAGAGTTTGCGCCCCCAGCCGCACATGGCCAGAACCGTTCAGCTCGACCAGCCGCGCCCCCACCACCTCGACCTCGCGCCCGGGAACCAGCCCCTCGGAGAGTTCGGCGTCAGCATCGGGGGCCAGCGCCACCCAAATGCTCTCGGCCCGGGTCTTGCCGCCCGAGAGCTGGCGCAGGCGAAGCCGATCACCGAGGGTCTCCTGCCCCGCCCAGAAGCTCGGCGCCTCCTCTGGCGGCGGGAGGGCGGATAGTGCCGTCCAAGGGCCAAGGATCTGGTTGTCGTCCATCACGTCGAAGTCCAGCGACGCGCCAAGGTCGAGCGGCAGTACCTCGGGTCCCGTAGCGCCTAGTCGTTCAAGATCGCGCGTGCCTCCTTCGGTGGCCTTCATTACTCGATAGACAAGGGGCCTGCGCGAGATGAAGCGGGGCACAAGGCGCAGCATCGCCTTGTCGGAACCGGGCAGCGCCGCGAGGGGCAGTTTCGCCTCGGCTGACAGAATCGCGACGGGCATGGCTCGGCCATCGGTGCCAAGATGAATCTCGCGCCGGGCCAGTGGAGCCTTGGGACGTTCCTTGTGGACGACGGCAAGGCTTGGGCGAATGATGTTCTCGATGATCGCTGGCGTCAGTCGCAGCGGCAGATCACGTTCCCAGCCTGACCTTTCGCGGTTCAGCCAGTCCTCGATCTGGTCTTGGGATAGACCCTTCGGAAGCGCCTCGCGCAGGTCATAAATCGCTTGGGCAAGATCGACGAAGAGCGCGACCGTGTCCGGCCCCTTCAGCGTATAGGGCAGGTAGCGCATCTTCTGCTGGGCGATGTCCAGCGCCGTCTCGTAGCCAAGCGTCGTCACCCCCCCGCGTCGACCAATCTCGTCGATCATGTCACGCAGCACCTGAGCGTGAAGCTTCGCCTTCTCCAGGACGGCCAAGGGAATTCCTCCTTCGGCCATCAGGCTATACATGAAGAGCCGGTGCCCGCTCAGACCACGCCGCAGGGGGCGGAACCAATAGTCGAGCCCAAGCTGAACGACGCCTGCTCCCGACGTGCCCTCGAAGATCCTTGGCATCGGGGCATTGATGAACTCCCAGCTAAGCCCGGCGCCATCGTAGTGCCGCCGGATCCGCTCGGCCGCCCAGAGCACATAGAGCCCAGCCCAGCCGGACTTGCGCTTGAGCGCGCGCGGCAGGGATGCCAGCGTAGCCTCGATTTGGTCGTAAATCTCGTCCGACAAGCCGTAGGCATGAAGCTGTCGCCCATCGGGACCAGTTATTTCCGCCCTTTCAAATACTTGCTTCAGAAAATTTGGTGTCATAGTATCCACGGCATTTTTGGTTCTGAAGCGGAGTTGTTTTGCTTCGGCAGAAATAGGTATCGGATGGCTGTGAAACTGGCCCACCCATCAAAGTGCGATGACCTCTAGAACTACTTCACGCACTTATCGATGAACCCGAGCGTGTTTGCATTTTCCAGGAGCGTCCTAACCTTGCTGCGGTCCAAGCCAGAAGGCACTTCCGCATCGATTTCCAAGCGCAGAGCCACCTCGCTGCCGGGCAATATCGTCAACTGCTCTACAATTGCCTCTATGATTTGCCGCATTTCATGCGCAGGACGTTCCGGCGAAATCATGACGGTGCCAATGAAACGAGTTGGATTCCGCTCCGGCTGAACGACAGGTCCAGTCGGTCGAAGGCCAGTTTGCTCAGCGGCCGCTTTCGTCGGTATATGTGCCGGTTCAGCCGTCGCCGCTGCGGCCGCGGCAGTTTCGACAGTCTGCTTCTCTGCCACATCGGGTTTTACGATAACACTGTCGGCGTCGATCACTACCGGCGCGCTCGCTCCGCTCTGCGAGACCAGTCCAACATAGCGGCCTGCCTTTTCATCCCAACGCTCCGCGTAGGCAAAGGGTCCAGGTACCATCGCGCTGACTGACGACCGCACCGTCTTGATCAGCACGTTCCGATCCTTGACACGCGGTAAATAGATATAGCGGTTCAGGTATTCCCAGAGGTCCCTGAGCGAGAGATGGCCCTTGCCGTTCCAGATGTACTTCTGCAATTCGCGGTCGAGGCGAGCTGGGCCGAGCTCAGGCAGGAGGCCCTCGTCGCTGGCCAGCTTCTTGCTGGCGCGTGACAACAAACCATCCTGCGCCGGAACCTTGGAAGTGATCCATTCGAGATCCGCCTGCGCACCATCCTGCATCGGGTAGATCAGGTAGCACCACGTCTCCTTCAGCCTCGTCTTTACCGTCTCCGCAGCCTCAGTGACTTTCGCCTTGGCCAGCGCACTGTCCCTCTGCGTCAGGTTCAGGCGATCTGTGTCCTTGACGATTCCCGTCCAGGCAAGCGAGGCGCGCATTGCCTCTTTCAGTCCGTCAAGCTGGCGCGACTCGGCGGCGAGGAAGATGAGCATGTTGCGATAGACCCGCGGGGTGGATCCGCGCTGAAGCAGAATGTCCTTTGCCTCGGTCATCGCCTCGGAGTTGTCGCGCCCCGAGTGGGGATGGGCCACGCCGAGCACAACCGCGCGAACCCCGCCGGGTTCGTCCGGAACATCAGCCGAATTGCTGGGTGCGACCTGAACCGTATCGAAATGCCCCCGGTCACCCAAGCCGTTGATGTAGGCCGCCAGCGCCTTGTCGATCTCCAGCAGGACGAGCGCTTCCTCGATCTGCCCTGCTCGATCCGCGGCAAGGCGATTGAGGCTCGCCGACATCGAGTACCAGTAACGGCCAAGGTCGCCATGCATGAACCGCGCGTTGTTCGCGAGGCGTCGGAGGGCGTCACCGAAGATGGCAGGACGCTCGCCGGGTTGCACGACGCCAAGGTGGATCTGTCGGTCATCCAGCCCCTTGTTGTCCTGTCCGTGGGTCGGCGCGGTCCCCATGAAGATCGCCCGCGCCACACGGCGGGTGGCCGAATAGCGATTGAGGTTCGGTGCTGACTGGTCGATCCGGTACGGAGTTGAGTTAGGCCCATCAACATCACCCGCAATGATTGATTGCCACGACACGTCGAGGTAATGCAGCAACTCCGGTTCGACCCGCGCTGAATTGATGGACACGCTGCCCGGCATGATGATCACTGAAGGGTCGTTGTTCATCCACAGCTCGTGGATCACCTGCGCCATTAGGCGCAGCACGCCACGGGTGCGCTGGAATTTTTCGAGCGAGCCCCAGCTGGTGTAAAGCTGGTCGAACAGCTCCGGATGGATAGGATAGGCCTTCTCCAGCTTACGACGGTAATCCTCGCCCTCGCAGTTCTGCGGGAACTCGTTGGGGCTGTCCCGATACATTTTAGCGAACTGCTTCAGCGTGTTGTCGCGATGGTGGAACTTGTCACCCGGGATATCCTTGAACAGGCGCCGCCGGACGATCTCATAGCTTTCCTCCTGGTCGGCCGGGCGCCAGCCCGTCTCGACCCGGCTGAAGGTCTGCTTCAGGCGCGACAGTGCCTCCTGGCCACCTTCCCCACCGACCTCGATCTGCGACGCAGGCAGCGATGCCACCAACAGCGTGCCCGGGCTCGCCTTCACCGCCTCGGTAAGAGACTGAACGAAGGACAGGTTCGAGTCGAACGACCCAGAGGGAAGGCCTTCGACCTTGTAGATCTGGCGCAGGTAGGCGACCCACTCATCGATCAGGATCAGCGACGGAGCGCACTGCCGGAACAGGTCTTCCAGCAGGTTCGAGCCCGGCGCGATGCCGTTCTCGTCGTTCTCGGCCACCAGCGCGTAGCCCGCCTCGCCGCCCAGCTGGAACGCCAGTTCTCCCCAAGTCGTGCGGATCGGCCGTCCGTAGTCCTTCTGTCGCTTCGCCGCATCCGAGGGACCATAGGAGGTGCCGACCAGCACCGCCCGGTTCACCTTCCCCGGCACGCTCAGCCCCTCGCGAGAGAACAGCTGGTCCAGCCCCGGCAGATCCTCGACCTTCGTGCCACCCGCCATGTGGTAAAGGGCCAGCATCGAGTGGGTCTTCCCACCGCCGAAGTTCGTCTGCAACTCCACCACCGGATCGCCGCCGGTGCCCGACAGCCGTTTCGCTGCGCCGATCAGCAGGGTCGACAGGCCCGAGGTCAGATAGGTGCGCGAAAAGAACTCCCGCGGGTTGCGATACTCCGCTGGCGCGCTGCCGTTGTGGACCTTCGCCAGGTCGGCCGCGAACTCGGCCTGCTGGAACTCGCCCGTGGCCACGTCCTGATGCGGCTCCACCACCTCGCGCCAGGGCAAAAGCCCCGCCACCGTTTCGACGGAGATATCCGACTTCTGGCTTTTCTTCCGCTCTTCGTTCCGCGCCAACTCGGTGAACTTGGTCCGCAGAATGGTGTCGCGCATGGCTGCGATCTTGTCGGCCGCTTCGCTTGAACTGACCGCCTCCAACAGGCGGCGCATGCTGTCCAAGGCCCGTTCCGCGTCGTCGTAGGTGAAGGTGCCGTCATGGGCGAGCTTGTTGCGGACGTCGACCAGTTCGTTGACGATCGAGCGGTGAGTCCGCTCCAGCGTCGTGCGGAAGCACTCGTTCCAGAACCGCTCCATGATCTGCAGGAGCTTCTGGGTGTCGAGCGTGAACTTGCCGTTCTGCTCAGGCCGCCACGTCGGGAACTCGGCGATCACCTTCTGTGGCCAGCCGGCGCCGAGGCCGGTCTCAAGCGATCGTATCACGTAGCCATGGAGGCCGTCGCGCATGAACTCCATGCCTTCAAAAACGTGCTGGCGCGTGCTTTTGGCCATCCTGGCGTCCTTAGATCTCGAATCTCATTTGACCGCTGCGGTTCGACAGCGTCACGGCGGCGGCCTCTCGGGTGAGGTCCGTCCAGTCGGCAATCAGAGCGTTGTAGGCGGTCGCCTCTTTCGCCTCACCTCGCTTCTCGCAGATGTTGTAGAGCACGTAGGCAAGGTCCCGAACCTCATCCGCTCTGGCCCCGATCTTCCTGAGCAGGACGGCGGTCTCGTAGCCAAGCCCATGCGCCTCGTGCAGCCGCACCAGATGCTGGCAGCATTCCCAGACGGTCAGGTGGCCATCGGCATCCGGCTCCCACTCCGCATCCATCTCGTCACGCTTCAGGATCCGGACCTTCCCCGCCGCGCTTTCCACGATCCCGGCATGCTTCACGCTTTCGACCGAGATGCCGCGCGCCGTGGCGATGTTGTTCGCCGTGCCATAATCGCCCACCTTCAACCCGTTCTGTTCGAACCAGGTGATGGCAAAGCGGGTGTCGGCGTCGAACTCGCCCTGGATGCCGCCGAGGTATTCGTCGAGCTCGCGGTTAATCAGCTGAAGAGCGACATCAACAGACATTGGACTATCGTCGGACTCCAACACGGCGCGATATCGCGAAAACACTCCGATTCCGGGTCCTATTGCACACTGAGGCATATCTGCAGGTGATATGTTGGCCTCCTGCAGTTCCCTTATGGCAGTTGGCAACTCACGCTTCAACGCACGGATGAATTCAGCCCTAGTGCAAGTTTCAGCAGTAGATGGCCGCTTGCGACAGACAAGAACGATCGAGCTCGCAAGAGCATTATTCCCGATAGCCACAGTGCGAGCAGATCGCTCCGTTCGCACAGGCCAAGTTCGGACAATTTGATACCGAGCCTCTAGAACGGCCTGAAGAAAGGTGATCCAGCCAGACGATGTCATGCCCTCCTTGCCAATTTCACTCTTCTTGAAGGCATAGTAGATTGCCGTAGGACTATCATTCCGATCTTTGGACTGGATTGACGTCAGCGCATGCGTCATCCCAGTGAGGAAGAACTGTCGCGCACTTGCGTCTGAGCCTTGTCGATATCGATCCGCGATAAGCTCTTCGGCCTTCGGCACTAGTAGAGTCCCAAACTGGTCTGGGAACAAATGTCCGACGCTTTGTTTCATCCATACATAGAAATAGTCTGAAAGGTCTGCGTAGCTGATATTGCTGTAATAGGGCGGATCGGTTGAGATCACAGCATTCTCGGGTATCGGCGCTGCCTCTGCACTAGCCTGAATTACTTGGCCAGTGCTCGCAGGGACGAAATTTTCGATAGCCTTTCCTACCCAAGTTACAGCGCCCAAGAAGTTTCCGGTGCTTTCGCTAAACGGATTCGCCTCAACAAAGTCCCAAGTCATTGCAATACCTTGACGAGCGAATGTGAAACGAATGAACCCATCAGCAGCCCAAGTAGCCATACTACTGCCAGCGTCAGCAACTCGATCGATGGCAAAGGCAAGATACAGGCAAATGGCTGATGCGTATTGATCCGCCACCTCAAAGCTAGTCCGGGAATCCTCACATTTGGAAGAAAGCAGGTCATCCTTGATCTGCTTATGCACCTCGGCAATACAGGCAACCAGTGTCGACATCGCAACTTGCTGCCTGGGAATGAAGTAGTCCGAAAAGACGTTAATGCCATACCTTCGACCCTGAGCGTTACTCGCAAAGGTACCGCGGCAAACCTGCTGAGGGAGTTTTTCCGCAATGTCCGGATTCGACAGCAGTTGCTTGATATTCTGTTCCTGATAGAGAAGATCAACGTTGACGCCAGAAATGTAGGCCTTTGCGGATTTAATCTCTGCAATGGCAGCGATTAGCCGACGTCCCATCCTGCCTTTCAACGCCATATCGTCAATGTATTTCGCTGGGATAGGTGTTCCAGTGAGAATACACTTAAAGGCCGCGCTACCAGTTTTCGTACCGCTGCTAAAATCGTCATGGAAGCGATCATTCTGCGCGGAATCAACTTCGAAATGATAGGCCTTGTTTGCCTTATCAATAACTGGGCGCAACCAAACCTCTTGTCCTTCGCTGTTTCGCAGGGTGTAGCTGGAGATCAGCGGCACCTCCACATCCGCAAAGGCCGGGTCCGGGCTAGGCACCGTCCGCGCCCAGATCCAGGCGATCACCGTCGCCTTGCCGCCGCCATACTCCTTAGGCAGGTCTACCTGCGGGTAAAGATGCCCGATGCGCTCCCACGCCTTTTCGCGCATCCATTCGCCGTAGTATTTCACATCCTCGGCCAGCCCTTCGGCGTTGCGATAGAACGACCGCTCCTTGATGCCGGGGTGGATGGGGGGCATATCCTTGAACTTCGGCGGGATCTCGATCATCGCCTTGCCGATCATCACCGCCACCGGGTTCAGGTCTGACCCATAGGCAGGCAGGCCCAGCCGCTGCGCCTCGAGCGGGATCGACCCGCCGCCCGAGAACGGGTCATAGACCGGCGGCAGCACCCCGCCGCAACCGCGCCGGATTTCCGCCCGCGCGCGTTCCAGCACCTCTTCGTTGGTCGAGTTCTCCCACTTCACCAGGTCTTCGATGATGGCAAACAGCCGCTGCCGCTCGCGCTCCTGATCCTCATGGGTGGGGAACTGGTCGGAATGGCTGGAGGGATCATCCACCAACTGAGCAAACAGCACCGCCCGGCACGCCGCGAGCGGCCGCCGCGCCCACCACAGATGCAGGGTGCTGGGGTGCCCATGCCGGATCGACTTCTCCCGCGCCGAGGCAGCGTTGATGGCCTCCAGCGGGATGGCGACTTCGATCAGCTTCTTCTTGTAGGCTTGGGACTGCGGCATGGTGGTCTTTCAGAAGTTCTCGTCGTTGTCGGCAAGCCAACGAGGCGCGGGCTGCGGGGTCAGGTATGACCCATAGTTGGCCGCAGGTGGAAAGGGAAACCATTCCATCTCGTGGGTGCCAGAGTCTGTCACCTTGCGCATGCGCAGCGCGCCGTACTCAGGCTCAAATTCACTGAACAGGTAAGGGACATAGCCGTACTCGCAGACAGCGAGAAGTGTCGCGTACCACCCGGCATAGGCGTAATCCAGGCGGAAGGCGGCGCGGGCGATTTCCGGGAAACGCTCGATGAACTTCAGCGCCAGCTGGTGCGCGGACATGCCGGGTGCATCTTCCCATTCGAAGTACTTCGATCCGTTGGCGCAAGTATGCCGGGCGAGAAGTCGGTTATCGGCGGCTTCAAACTCTGGTCGGCACCGCACACCAGACTGGTCGGCGTACTCGCCCGGGAAAAGGTAGATGCGATAGGCGAGAGGGTATTCGTAGGGAAAGACCCGGAGCCCCTGAAACCCCTTGCCATGGAGGATTCCAACCATCCGCAAAAGACGCAACGCTCGTCGCCAGTATTCGTCGACAAAGGGTTTCGGCTCCTCGATAAAGGCACGGGCCGGGACGGTGTATGTCGTGCGGGTGTTCTGATGCATAGCGTTTGCCTGCCTATCGAGGCGCTTCCGCCCGCTCAAGCAGGCGCTTCAGGTGGAACTGGATGGCTGTGTGCTCGAACGAGGGTTCGTGGTCAGACAGCGCCCCCCGGACATAACGAGGTTCCTGTGCGTAGCCACTCTCGATCTGGACGATGGCCAGGATGTACTTTTCGGGTTCATGAAGGGAAGTGATGATCTCCTGCCGGGTCAGCATGACCGTGTCGGCGCCATCGATCCGACCCTTGACCTCTATGAAGCGCAGATGCTGGGTGCGCGGATCGTAAGAGGCGATGTCATAGCCCACTTTCTGCGCCGACACATCGCGCGGCTCGTTCCCCAACGCGCGTTCGGCAGCCATGACGGCATTCATCGCCATCAACTCACTCACCCTCCGCGCCTCGGGATCTTCGGCGAACGCGCCTGCACCGGTTGTGACTGGGGTAGAGAACTGCGCGTCCAGCAGACCCTGAGGAACCACAACCATGCCGCCTCGGACGCGCGGTGGCTGTGCCGAGATGAACCGCTCCTTTTCTAGCAACTCCATCCGCCGCTTCAGGCGATCGGCCAAGTCCTCAGCGCGACGCGTCGCATTCTGCCAGTTCAGCCGCGTCTTCTTGCCCGCCTTCTCGTCTTCACGCAGCTCGAAGGCACGATTGTCCCAGAAGTTGATTTCCTTCTTCAGCCGAGCCTTCACCTCTCGTTCGACCTTGGCGATTTCGGGCAAGCGCCGCGCTCTGACATCTGCGACGTGACTCTGGGCCAACTCCACAGTGGCGAAATGGGCGACCGCCTTCTCAAGGTCTTTTCGTAACCAATCCTCGTGAAGCTTGTCCGAAACCTCTTCTATCTCTTTCGCCGTTGCCGGTCGCAGGTTCAGGTGCGGCGCGGTGCCGGCGTTCGACACAACGCCTGACTTGTCGATCAAGGCGAACTGGAGCTTTTCTGACACGACGTGAGGCCTGCCTGTGCTGGTGGGCCGGGCATCCTGAATACTGTGCTCCAGCAGGAAGACTGCCGAGATCTTCTGGCCAGGATCGGTCTCATCGACCATGACGGCGCCTTGCTTCATCAGGTGGTCGTACTGTTCGCGAATGATGCTGATCAGCGCCTCAAGAAGTGGATGACCGGGACAGACGAATGTGGCCACCGGCTGCTGATTGACCTTGGCCTTCTCGAAACAGATGCGTTCGTACTTCTTCTGCACTGGCGACCCTGTCCCGATCTGTCGGTCCCGTTCGCGGATGCTCACCGGCACATGGGTAATTTCCCAGCGCCCGTCTTCCCGGGCCTTGATCTGTCCGCCTAGCCGGCGGAATGCGTCCACAAAGAAGCTCTGGATATGATGGGGCTGCAGGCGCTGCGCTTCGGCGCGCTCCATGTCTAGGCGGATTTCCTGAACCTTGGCAGCAGGCATTGTCTCATTGGTAAGCGACCTGCGTGCCAGCAGGTCAAGAAGGTGTTGCTGGTTGACCGCGCCGTCGACTGCCTCAAGCAGCTTTGCCTTGACGCTCGGCTGCTCGCCATACTGGATCGCCTCAAACAACAGATCCTTGAGGGCCGTTCCCTCGAAGAGTTCGCCAAGTACGTCATAGACCCTGCCGCCGAGCGCCTCGCGAGCGGCCTCCAGCTTTTCCAGCAGCCGGGCATAAACTTCGCCTTCGCGCGTGTCACTGGCCACCAGGTTCCAAAGATGACAGACTTCGGTTTGCCCGATCCTGTGGATCCGACCGAAGCGCTGCTCGATCTTGTTCGGATTCCACGGCAGGTCGTAGTTGACCATTAGGTGCCCACGCTGAAGGTTGACACCTTCGCCCGCCGCGTCGTTGGCGATCAGCACCAGCATGTCGCGGTCCTGCATGAACCGCTCAACGATCTTGCGGCGATCCTCGCGCGACACACCCCCGTGGATGACCTCAACGGCATCCGATCGCCCCAGCCGCGCCCGAACCTTCTCGTGCAGGTAGAAGAGCGTGTCCTTCGGCTCGGTGAAGATGATCAGCTTCCGGCGATTGCCATGAGTGTCGACCATCAGTTCGTCGTCGAGGATCCGGTTCAGTTGGCACCACTTCGTGTCATGGCCCGAACCCAGAACGCCGAGCGCCATCCGCTCAAGTCCCTTCAGCGTCTCGACCTCGAGCGCCAGCTGATCCACGGTTTCAGCCGTGGTGGCAGTTGTCGAGATCCGGTCTTCGATGTCATCGATCTCGTCCTGACCGAACTCTTCGAGGTTCTGAAGCGCATCCTCCGCCACATCCGGCAGGTCAAAGCCGGATCGTGCGCCACGCACCACCAGCCGCGCCTCGGCCAGCTCGGCCTCCAGCCGTTCCCGCCGTCGCTTCAGTGACTGGTAGATGGCGGCCGGGGAGGAGGCCAGGCGACGCTGCAGGATCTGCAGCGCAAAGCCGACATTGTTGCGCTTCTTGCCATCCTCTGCTGCGAAACGCTGGACCCGGTTCATCTCGGTGCGAACGTATTCCGTCACCGCCGAATAGAGCGCCGCCTCTTCGGGCGACAGGTCGTATTTCACGGTGTAGGCCCGGCGCTCCGGGAACAGCGGCCTACCGTCAAAGCGCAGCAACTCTTCCTTGGTAAGGCGGCGCATCATGTCCGCGGTGTCCGCGTAGTGGACGCCGTCGCGGAACCGGCCTTCGAAGCGATCGCCATCCAGCAGCGCCATGAACAGCTGGAAGTCCTGCTCATGGCCGTTGTGCGGCGTTGCAGACATTAGAAGCAGGTGGCGACAGGCTTCGCCGAGCCGCTGGCCGACCCGATAGCGCTTGGTATATTTGGCCTCACCGCCAAAATAGGTTGCCGACATGCGATGGGCTTCGTCGCAGATGATCAGATCCCAATCAGCGGCCTGAGCCAGCTTTTCCTGTAGCTCTTCGCTACGCGCTAGGACGTCAAGTCGAGCGATCAGCCGACTGCGGTCGCTGAACGGATTCCCCGAGCGTGAGTTCTCGATCATGTCCCGCGTCAGGATGTCGAACTCGAGACCGAACTTTTCGCCAAGTTCGTCCTGCCACTGCTCGACCAGGCTGCCCGGCGCTACGACCAGGCAGCGTTCGAGGTCACTGCGCGCAATCAGCTCCTTGATCAGAAGTCCCGCCATGATGGTCTTGCCGGCGCCGGGGTCGTCGGCCAAGAGAAAGCGCAGGGGCTGGCGCGGCAGCATCTCTTCATAGACAGCCGAAATCTGATGGGGCAGCGGATCCACCAAGCTGGTGTGGATGGCGAGGTAGGGGTCGAAGTAATGCGCCAACTTGATGCGGTTCGCTTCCGTCACCAGCCGAAGAAGGGCACCATCCGCATCGAACGACCAAGCCCGCCCGCGAGCGTCGATCTCGATCCGTGCCTGGTCGTCACGGTAGAGCGTGGTTTCGGCGACGCTCCCGCCAGCCAAACGGTAGACGAGGTTGATCGCTTGGTTGCCGATCCACTCGACCGACACCACGTCAACCGATTGACCGGGAAGAACACCACGGACGCTCGCGCCGTTCCTGATGTCTTCCAGCACTGTCATGACTCCCTCCATCTTCCAGTCGTCGCGATCAGGGCAAACCTCGGCCTGTCGCAGACCTTTCCCGGCTTCTTGACCTGAAAGAGCCGGCGACTCCAGTGATAGAGTGAAAGGCGAACCTCAGGCTGCAAAATGGCACGCCTGCGGCAACTATTGGTCACCGTGCGGCTCAGGCTGATTGTTGACTGACAGGCAGGAAGCCGCGTTGGCCTCCAAGGAAGAGATGGACTTCGGCAACCTCATGCACCAAACTCAGCAGTTGCTAAGGGCCTTCGATCCGACAAGTTCCAGCAGCGAGGCCGACCGCATCCGCACCATCCAGACCTGGATGGACGGTGAGACCGAGAGGCTCGCGATCATCGACACGCCATCTGGCGCAAACCTGATGTTTGGCAGATGCCAGATTGGTACTTGGAGCAAAGGGAGCGGGCGCCTGAAGCTTCGAGCTGGCAACGAACCTTTGACGGGGCTGCAAAGTCAAGAGATTGCACGTGATGAGATCATGTCTCTTCTGCCCCACATGATCTTGGGCCTGCTCTGGACGCGGGATCTGGTAGCGCGCGGCTCACATCTGGGCAGTTGGCTGGGACCGATGGCCACCTCATTCGCGGAAACCTACGAGCGGATGCGGTTTAGGCGCGTGCTGATCCACGCGGCAGAACTGGGTGCCTAGCCAACTACCCTTTCGTGCTGCCTGTCAGGCAGAAGCAAGCCAACGAAAACCTAAGCACTGGCCGCTTCGAGGTCATAGCTACAAAACGAGCACCACCGCAGCGGGCGCGTCATTTTGCCTCATGCCGGTCAGGTCCTGGCGGGTCATCCGGTGACGTCCCGCCTACGGCAGCGCCGCGAAATCTCCACGACGGAACCCTTCGCTCATCCGGCGCAGTTCCTCCGGCGCCAGCACCTCCACAGCGTCGCCCCACTGGTAGAGGTGCCAGGCCATCTCCAGCCAGCCGCTGGCATGGAAGCGGACGGTAAGCGCGCCGTCCGGCTCATCGGTCAGTTGCTGGCGCGGGTGGAAGACGAACTCGCGGGCGACGTCGGCGGCCGCGGGGGCGAAGCGCCAGACCACCTCGCCGTATTCGGGCTCGGCGTGGTAGGAGCCGAAAGCCCGGGCGGCGTGGTCTTCGAGGTTGAACGCCGGGTCGCGGCAGAAGGAGTGGGGCTCCAGCCGGGCAGAGGCGATGCGGTCCATCCGGAAGTGCCGGAACTGGCCGTCGCCGCCCTGAACCTTGGCGACGAGGTAGCGACGGGTGCCGAGCAGCAGGCCGTAGGGTTCGAGCAGCCGCTCGCGCGAGGAATTGTCGCGGCTGCCGGCGTAGCTGATGGTCAGCACATACGGGCCCTTCAGCGCCTCGGCGATGGTGGCGAGCGCCAGAGGGTCACGGCGCACCCGCGGCCCGGGGCGCGAGGCAAAGCCGTTCGCTTCCAGCATCGCCTCGGCATCGGCCTCGGCCCGGCGGGCATGGGGTCCGGGCATCACCGACAGCAGCCGGTCGCGCAGCGAGGTCAGCGCGGCCACCTCGTTCGTGGCGCCGTCGCGGCCGGCGCGGCGGATGCCCATCTCCAGAGCCGCCAGTTCGCTGTCGCGGATGCCCTGGGCCAGCATCAGCCGCGCATCGCCGGCCTTCAGCTTCCAGAACTTGCGCCGCTGGTCGTCGGTGACGGTCTCGACGTTCGGAAAGCGTTCTTCGAGCGCCCTGGTCATGCGCTGCGCGGTGCGGTGATCGACGCCGAACTCCTCCTCGATGTCCTGCAGGCCGACGCCCATGTGGCGCGAGGCGGCCATCTCGGCGAGACGCAGGAGGTCGGCTGCCTTGGCGAAGGACATGTTGCACCATGACAGGAACTGACACCAAGGCAAACTATTGGGATCCCTGCGGTCTGTCGACACGATTCTCCCTCGGGACCATTTCAGCACGATCCTCCTTCAGCGACAGCGAGGGGTCGGCAGGCCGCACCATTCCCTCATCGCGGCCCGGCTCCTGTCCGGCAGAAGCCGCAGTGGCGGGTTTGCCGCAGTCCCTGTCCAGGAAACGCCCGCTCCGCGAGCATGACAGGATCTGACAGGATGCCGCGGCAGGGTGAACTGGTTATCCTTGCCGAGGAGCCCGCCGATGACCCTTCAGTTCCCGAACCCGAACGCGTCCCGCCCGCTGCGCCGCTCGCTGAAGCGCGGCTTTGCCCGCGATGCCCTGGCGAGGGCAAAGCCGCCGAGGCCGATCATGCGGCAGTCTTCGCCCTGCTGCGGCAGGTGGCCCCCAACCGGCGGGCGATGGAGCGCGGGGTCCTGCGGCTGCGCCGGCTGCCCGGCCTTGTCCTGGCCGGCATCGCCGGTGACCGGCTGGTGATCGTGCTGCGGAACAGTTGTGCAATGGAAACGCGGTCGGAGGGGATGGACGTCTTCGCCGAAGACGCGCTGATCTACACCCGGCTGACGGTGGAACCGGGGAGGGCACGCATGCAGAGCTGGATCAACCGGGCGAGATTCAGCCTGCATGCGCTGGAGCGGCTGGTCGAGCGCAGCACCTGCGCTCTGGGGTCAGATTTCCTCGGCGTGGTGGATGGCGAGGCGGCGGCGCTCCTGAAGCGGTGCCTTGCCGGCGGCATGATCGAGCATGACGGTGACAGCTACCTGCGCGCGAAGGAAGAGGGCGTCTGGGCCGGCAGCCTCGACCTCACCCTGCCGGAGGCCGACTGGGGCGTGCTGACGCAACCGGAGGCGCGGGTGCCGACCTTCTCGGTCCGCACCTTTCTCGAGCCGGACGAGATGAAGCCCTGCGTCTGGCTGCGCTGGCAGGACGATCCGCGGCTGTCGCTGGCGGCCTGAGGCGGGACGATGAAAAGGCTCGACACCGGCATCCTTTTGTCCGCCACCGACCTCATGCGGTTCATGGGCTGCGCTCATGCCACCGCGCTCGATCTGGCCCATCTCCGGGGCGAGGGTCCGGCACCACGCGAGGACAGCGAGGATGCGCAGCTCCTGCAGAAGCAGGGCGATGCGCATGAGGCGGCCCATCTCGGCCGCCTGAAGTCGACAGGGAGGCGCGTGATCGAGATCGCCCGCGGCAGTCTGGTCCGTGACGCCGAGGCGACGCGGGCGGCCCTGGCCACGGGCGCCGAGGTGGTGTTCCAGGGTGCGCTCTTTGCCGGCAACTGGGGCGGCTGGTCGGACTTCCTCGAACGTGTAGAGCGACCCTCCGACCTCGGCCCGTTCAGCTACGAGGTCACCGACACCAAGCTGAAGCGCAAGCCCTCGCCGAAGCATGTGCTGCAGCTGGTGCTCTACTCGGATTTGTTGACCGGCATTCAGGGCGTGGCGCCGGAGCACGCCCATGTCGAACTCGGCAGCGGCGAACGGGCGACCTTGCGTCTTGACGACTACGCCGCCTATGCCCGGCAGGCGCGGGCGCGTCTGGAAACCTTCGTCGCAGCGCCGGGTCCCACGCGTCCCACACCGACCGCCGACTGTGGCCTCTGCCGCTGGGGCGATCACTGCGCCGAACGCTGGAAGGCCGAGGACAGCCTGTTCACGGTCGCCAACATCACGCGCCTGCAGGTTGGAAAGCTGGAGGCCGCCGGGATCGGCACCATGGAGGGGCTGGCAAATCTCGACCATCCGATCCGCGGCATGGCGGAGACCACCCGCCTGCGTCTCGTGACGCAGGCCCGGTTGCAGCACGCCCGCAAGACCGGCGCGCCCGCGTTCGAGCTGCGCCCGCCCGCACCGGGCAAGGGCTTCGATCTGCTGCCCGAACCGCAGCTGGGCGACCTCTTCTATGACATCGAGGGCGATCCGCATTACGAGGGCGGTCTGGAATACCTGCACGGTGTCTGGACGGACGGCGCGTTCCACGCCTTCTGGGGCCATGACCATGCCGCCGAGGCGCAGGCGCTTTCCGACCTGCTCGACTTCTTCCGCGCCCGCCTTGCCACCCATCCCGCCGCGCGGATCTACCACTACGCCGCCTACGAGATCACAGCGCTGAAGCGCCTGACCACGAAGTACGGGATCGGCGAAGCTTTCCTCGACCGGCTGCTGCGCGAGCGCCGCTTCGTCGATCTCTTCGCCGTGGTGCGCGGCGGGCTGATCGGGTCGGAGCCGAACTACTCGATCAAGTCGATGGAGGCGTTCTACGGCCGCAAGCGCGAGGGCGAGGTGAAGACCGCGGGCGGCTCGGTCGTGGCCTACGAACGCTGGCGCGAGACCGGCGAGCAGCAGATCCTCGACGAGATCGAGGATTACAACCGCGTCGACTGCGTCTCCACCGAGGAATTGCGCGACTGGCTGGTCGGCATCCGGCCGGAAGGTCCGTGGCCGGTGCGCGATGACGACGCCGCCAGCAAGGAAGCCGAGGAGGACGCCGACGCGGCGGCCCTGCGCGCAAGCCTTGCCGCCTCCGGCCTGCCGCCGGACCGGCAGGAGATGCTGTTCAACCTCGGCCTCTTTCACAAGCGCGAGGCCAAACCCGCGCAATGGGCGGTGTTCGACAGCGTCGGCAAGGATGAGGACGAACTGCTCGACGATCTGGATGCGCTAGGCGGACTGGAGGCCTTGGGCCCGGCGGTTCCGGTCAAGCGATCAGTGGCGCGCAGCTACCGCTTTCCGCCGCAGGAGACAAAGCTGCGCGGCGGCGGCAGTGCGACGGTCCCGGTGGAGGATGGTCCGCCGGCGACCGTCACCATCGAGGCGCTGGACCCCAGCTCGGGCGAGATCACCCTCAAGACCGGACAGGCGAAGGCGCATCTCCTGACCGACCGGCTGACGCTGCACCCGGACTGGCCGCTCGACACCAAGGTGATCGCCGCCGCCCTGCGCGAGGTCATCGCCGACCAATGCGGGCCGCGCCGCTTCACCGCCGTCGACGATCTTCTGTCGCGCGCCGTGCCGCGCCTGACCACGGGCCCGCGGCCCGACCTGCTGGCGGGCGCCGATCTGGTCGCCGGCACCATCGCTGCCGTGACCGCGATGGACGGCACCGTCCTGCCAATCCAGGGCCCGCCCGGCACCGGCAAGACCTATGTCACCGCCCGGGCGATCCTTACGCTGGTGCGCCAGGGGCATCGTGTCGGCGTCGCCTCGAACAGCCACGAGGCGATCCGCAACGTGCTGATGGGATGTCTCTCGGCCCTTGAAGAGGCCGATCCCGACATCACGCTGGAGAACGCCGAACTGGCTCACAAGGTCAGCACCGGCGAGAACGGCTATCCCGAAGGCTTCAAGGGCATCACCCGCGCCACGTCCAACGACGATGCGGCACTGACCCGCGCGCATGTCGTCGGCGGCACCGCCTGGTTCTTTGCCCGTCCCGAGATGGAGCAGCGCTTCGACTGGCTCTTCGTCGACGAGGCGGGGCAGGTCGGCCTTGCCAACCTGGTGGCGATGGGGCGGGCGGCGCGCAACATCGTGCTGGTCGGCGACCCGCGCCAATTGCCACAGGTGATCCAGGGTGCCCATCCCGAGCCCGCGAACCTCTCCTGCCTCGACTGGATGCTCGGTGAGCACGCCACCATCCCGCCCGACCGCGGCATCTTCCTGCCGGAGTCGCGCCGTATGCACCCCGATGTCTGCCGCTTCATTTCGGATCAGGTCTATGAAGGCCGGCTCGAAAGCCACCCCGACACCGCCCGCCAGCGCGTCACCGGAACATCCTTCCCCGAGGCCGGAGCCTTCTGGCTGCCGGTCACGCACGAGGGCAACGCCCAGACCTCGCCGCAAGAGGTGGCCGCCATCGCGGCCGCCGCAGGCGATCTGCTGAAGGGCCGCTGGTCCGACAGGAACGGCACTTCGCGGCCGATGCGAGCCTCCGACATCATCGTCGTCGCACCCTACAACGCGCAGGTGAACGCGCTGCGCCAGGCACTGCCCGATGCCATCCGCGTCGGCACTGTCGACAAATTCCAGGGGCAGGAGGCGCCGGTGTGCCTCGTCTCGATGACCGCCTCCTCGGTCGAGGAGACCCCGCGCGGCATGGAGTTCCTGTTCTCGCTCAACCGCATCAACGTCGCCGTCTCGCGCGCCAAGGGTCTCGCGCTGGTCTTTGGCGCGCCCCGCTTGCGCGAGGCGAAATGCACTACGGTGGAACCGATGCGACTGGTAAATACTTTGTGCGCTTTGCCGAAATGGAAGGGAAAGTGAATGTGGGAAGACATTGAAGCATGTATCGCCAAGAATGATGCGGAGGGGCGAAACCCGCGGCGTCGCGCGTTGATGGCAGCGATCCGCGCGTCCGGCCTTGTGCCGAACGGTGGAGCAACGAAAAAAATGGTCGGGTTGACCGACCCGAAAGGGCATACGCTGGCTTGGGAGCTGACCGGCCAGGCAGTGAACTTTTTCGTAGCCTCGAAATGCAAAGACGCGGTCCATCAGGCGAAGCTTCCTTATGAGGACAAGCTTTACCTCGACGGAGTGAAGGATGGCGGTCGCCATTCCGCTTTGAACCGGCCGTGGTCCTTTCCTCAGGCAGCCTGTTTGAAAGTGAAGATCACCACTTCGCAAGATCTTGCTGCGCTATTGAAGGCACTCGCGGGCCCGAATTAGGAAAATGCGTCAATATTTCCCGCCATGCTGTCGAAGGCGCAGTGGATGCACACTCTTCAGGACGGTAAACCTGGCGCAAGGACCTGTGGCAGATCGCAGTGTGCGATGCAGAACGCGCACGATACGAACCTTTCCGTCGCCGCGATGAAGAAGATCAGGTAGCCCCATGCCGAGCGGCGCGCAACCTCTGCAAAGATCGCGGCGCTCGGAAGAATTGCTTGGCCGTTCCGCTACCTTCCGCAGTCGTGCTTCGATCTCGGCAATGAACGAGACGGCGCGGCGCGGGCTGTCGAGCGCAACGAAGTTGTCGATCTCGATGAGACCCCGCGCGCCGTCGGCAGGATGGTCAGGCAAATTACGCTCAGCTCCTGGCTTAGTTCGCGCACCTCTGCTAATCCCTGGTCGACCGGGCAGCTGTGAGCCCAGCCTTGATGGCCGCGCGCAGCGTTTCGAGATCGCGGCGTTCTGCATCGTGGCCTCTCGTCCAGTGCCGCAGCGCCTCGTGTCTGACCTCGCTGGTGGAGGCAATTCTCCTCCAGCGACAGTCTCGCAGCCCTTTATTCTGCCAGCAGCTTCCGCACCCCGTCCGCGGTCCAGGCCCGGCCGGTGGCGCTCTTCAGCCCTTCGTCGTTCAGCTGCGTGGCAGTCTTCGACAGGCTTAGCCCCGCCTCGCGCAGGGCGGCGGCGCGGGCAACGGCGGCTGTGAGGCGCGCTTCTTTTCCGTCGCTCCAGTCGCGCTGCCGCTCGCGCCAGCGGGCGAAATGCGTTTGCGGCTCGAAGCGCTGGCCGTCGAGGTCGATCTCGTCCGGGTAGACCGTCTCGAGCTCCAGCCCGAGGTTCGCGCAGGCGTCATGCAGCGGCGCGTGGCCGCGCCAGTTCTGGACTTGCGCGAAATCGACCACCAGCAGCACGGCCCGGTGTTCGCGGCAGATCGGCACCACCCGCTTCAGCCCATCGGCGACATGCCGTGTGCCGCGGTCAGGGGCGAGCTCCATGAACACCTCCTCGTGGACGAGCTTCAGGTCGTTCGTCTTCGCGTGCCGCCGGATCAGTTGCACCTGGTAGCGCACGGTGGTGCTGAGCCTTGCCGCGGCATCGGCCTCGCGCGGCAGGGCGGTGAAGCCCTGCCACGGCACCGGCAGGGTCCAGTAGAAGCCGACCGCGTTGCGCATCCCGTCCCTCCCAATGCGGAAAATCCCGAGCTTTCCGCGCTGCTCCGCATCCGAGCTAAGCCTCGGGCATCGAAGCAAAGGAGGATCTGATGATCCAGAGCCAAACCGCACCCGCGACGCTGTTGCCCGAAGTTGTTGGCGCCGTGACCGAGGCCGGCGCACTGATCCGCGCCGAGTTCCACCGCCCGGGCGGCCCGCGCGGCGACCTTGACCACGCGCCGGTCGACTCCGAGGTCGAGGAACTGCTGAAGGCGCGGCTGATGCGGCTGCATCCCTGCGGCTGGCGCGGCGAGGAGACCGCGGGCGTCGATTGCCGCAGCCTCGATGCCTGGGTGGTCGATCCGCAGGACGGCACGCGGGACTTTCTCGTCGGCCGGCGCGGCTCGGCGATCTCGGTGGCGCTGCTCAGGCGGGGCGCGCCGGTGCTGGGCGTGGTCTTCGCCCCGGTGGCGCCGGATGATGCCGGGGACCTGATCGCCTGGGCCGAAGGCACGGCACTGACCCGCAACGGTCGAGAAATTCAGCCACAGGCAGCTGGCGCCGCACCGGTGATCGCGCTGAACGCCAGTTCGGCGGATGGCGCCGCCGTCCACCGCGAGGCCTTTCCCGGCCTGCGCATCCGGGCGTTGCCGAGCCCGGCCTACCGGCTGGCGCTGGCGGCCGTCGGCGAGGTCGATGCCGCGCTGAGCCATGCCTTCGGTCTCAGGTCCTGGGACATCGCCGGCGGCCACGCGCTGCTGATCGGTGCCGGCAGGCTGCTCGTCGATCTTGCGGGCCGGCCGATCGACCACGCCCGCGACCACTTCAACGGCGTGATCGGCGGCGCGCCGGCTCTGGTGGCGCAGCTGGCCGCGCAGCCGATCCCGAGCGTTCCCCGCCGCTCTCGGCAGCCCGCCCGGCCGAAAGCGCCCGAGCCGAATGTCCTGCGGCTCTCTCGCGCCCAGGGCAGTCTGCTCGGCCAGCTGGCGGGTGACGCGCTCGGCTCGGCGGTGGAATTCCAGAGCGCCGCCGCGATCGCCCGCAGCCATCCCGGCGGTGTGCGGGATCTTGCCGACGGCGGCACTTGGGACCTGATCGCTGGCCAGCCGACCGACGACAGCGAGATGGCATTGGCGCTGGCGCGCTCGCTGGTGGCCGAGGGCGGCTTCCGCCCCGAGGCGGTGGGACAGGCTTACGTCGACTGGCGCCGCTCCGGGCCGTTCGACATCGGCTCCACCACGGCGGTCGGGATCGCGGCGCTGGCCGAGGGTCGAGCAACACGCTCCGACAGCCAGTCGAACGGCGCGCTGATGCGGGTGGCACCGATCGGCATCCTCTGCGCCGGCGATCCGGTCCGGGCGGCGCGGCTCGGCGCCGAGGACGCGCGGTTGACCCACCCACATCCGGTCTGCCAGTCTGCCAGCGCCGCCTTTGCCGCCGCCATCGCCGCTGGAATTGCCGGGGCTGAACCGAATGAGATGGCGCAGGCCGCCTTCGATCACGCCGGCAGCGGCGCCGCGGCAGAGGCCGTGCGCGCGCGTCTGACCGCGGCCCAGACGGCGCCGCCCGCCGAGTTCCAGCGCCAGATGGGCTGGGTGCTGACGGCGTTGCAGAACGCCTTCCACCAGCTGCTTGGCGGCGCCACCCTGGAGGCCGCGCTGATCGCCACCGTCGCGGCAGGCGGCGACACCGACACCAATGGCGCTGTCTGCGGCGCACTGCTCGGGGCGGCCCAGGGGCGAGACGCCGTGCCGCTGCGCTGGCGCAACGCGATCCTCACCTGCCGTCCGGTGCGCGCACCCGGCGTGAGGCATCCGCGCCCCGCGACCTACTGGCCCGACGATGCGCTGGCCCTTGCCGAAGCGCTTCTCGCGGCCGAAAAGTGACACCCGAGATGACCGAGACACCCATGGTCCACCTTCCCGAAGCCACCGCATATGGCGGCGTCCTGATCAGCATCGACCGCAAGATCCTCCTGCGCGAACCGACGAACCACTACGGCGGCTATGCCTGGACCTTCGCCAAGGGCCGCCCGGATCCGGGCGAAACCCCGGCCGAGGCGGCACTGCGCGAGGTGTTCGAGGAAACCGGCTACCGTGCCGAGATCCTCGGCGCCCTGCCGGACGCCTATCCCGGCGACACCTCCACCACCGCCTTCTTCCTGATGGGACCGCTCGGCAAGCAGGGCAAAGCCGGCGCAGAGACTGCCACGACCCGCTGGGTCGGTTTCGACGAGGCGGCCGGGCTGATCGGCCAGACCACCAGCAAGGCCGGCCGCGCGCGCGATCTCGCGGTGCTGCGTGCGGCAGAGGCGGCGATGGCGGCCCTCCCTTGGGCGCGGCGTCCCGCCTGCTGCAGGGAGGACTGGAAGACGAAGCCGCTGCCGAAACGGCACGAGTCTCGCGCTCGACCAGATCTACGATGCGGCGGCGGCCTGGCGGATCCGCAAGGGCTTCTTCCCGGTGGCGATGGAGCAGAAGTGGTTCGCCTGGTTTGACGGCTCCGTCCTGCACCTGCACCGCAGCTGGACCGGCGTCTGCATCTTCCGGGTCGGCTTCGCGCCGCAGGGCGACGGCCTGCGCGCCGTCTCGGTGCTGGTGAACCGCGAGCCTGCGCAATACCTCGAAACCGACGACACGGCCGATCGCCGGCTGGTGCTGGAGGTGATCGACGGCCTCTTCGTGCTGAGCCCGGACGAGCGGCCTCTGGACAGTTTTGCCGAAGCCTTCAAGGCACTGGCGCAGCCGAACTACCTCGGCTCGCCCGCGGTCGTGTCAAGCCTGCTGCATACGGTGATCGAGGCCGCGATTGCCTTCGGGAAGCGCGAAATGAGCTTCACCGTCGTCTGGGATGCGGTCTGGACCCTGAGCCAGGAAATCGCCTCGGGCGAGCAGTATGTCCGGATACCGGGCTGGCATACCGCGGGGGCTCTGGGCCAGCGTCTCTGCCAGTGCTTCGCCATCCCGCGCGAGCCGCTCTTCGACGGTGACCTCGATCATCCGGTCTGCGAGGCATTGATGGCGCTATTTCTCAAGGTGCGCGACATGGTGCTGGCCTTAGAGGCCGATCCCGCGGCCACGTGGAACCCCCACGCGCCGACCCGAATCAACGCGCTTCACGACCGGGCGGTGACGGTATTCCTCGGCACCAGCGATCTCCTGCATCCCAGCCGAACGATCGACGATTTCGGTTGGGTGGAGGCAGGAGAAGGGTGAGTCGATAAAGCTACTTCGGGAGAAACTCGAGCTCCTTGCCCTCAGTAATCCTCCGAGCAGCCGATAATCTTGAGGATCGGATGATACCGCCGCCATCCCCGGGATCGGCACGGCGGATTGCGGCAGGAGTGATCGCGTACCAATGTCTGCGGGCTTCCGATCGAAGCTCGCGCAACGCCCGCGCAGCACTCCCTGCCACCATTTTGCGTTTTCGTCGCCTGCGCCGAGACTGTCGTGGCAGTTTCTTAAGGTGCCCGGCAAGATGTCCCCGCTCTCGCAGAATTCAGAACCGAACCGGAAGGACGACTTCGACGTCGACCGCCGACCAGCCATCGAGACCTCCGATCTCTTCAACGACATCCATGTTGCCAGGTGGCTCGAGGCCCGAGGTCTCTTCTCCACCTGTCCGGGCGAGGACGCGGGGTATGATCACCTCGAACAAGGCGCTGGCCACAGTGAGGGCGAGACCGCGCGATTGCATGAGGACGTCCTGGATCTCTGTCGCGCAGCCAGGCGCCTTGCCGCCCTCGGCGCCGCGACAGAGGTGCGTGACCTGCCGGACGCCGACGGTGAATGTCTCGAGGGTGATGATGGGATTACGGCTTCGCCGGGATCAATGCCCATCCCTTTTGCGGACCTTCGCACCGGCATCGGACCGGACAGCAGGCTTTCGGCCCATGGCAGGGCCGTCACGGGCCAGCGCGGCGCGGCGGCGACAACACAGCTGCTTCGCGTGAGGACCTTACTTCAGCTACCGCTGATCGAACGAGTAATCAGGACGCAACGCAACATTCGCTGTCGCGCAGGGCATGCGGCGCGGGGGCCGCCCGACGGGGTGGTCGCGATTTCGCATGGCCGTTGATTGGCATCAGACACGAGCAGGCATCGGAACGGTCGGCATTCGCTTCGACCAGCGAGCGGGCTGCTTACCGACGGGTTTGCTCCTTCGCGACCACCATAGCGTTCTCAAGCGGAAAACCACCGACCCCGGCGAGTTGCTCGCCGGGCCGAAGGTGCATGACTTCTCGCGGAGCACGTCCGTCCCAAGGGGCTGCACGTGGTCGGTCGCTTTCCAGTTGTCGTCGGAGGGCTGATCAGGTTCATGCGCACTTGCCTGCAGTCGGTGCCCTGATTCGACCTGCGTGGTGCGCAACCATGAAACTTCCGTAGCAGTCGGCAGCAGCCGCAGGTGGCAAACCAGGTCCGGCTTCGGCCGAGTATGAGGACGGCATCCTTCGACACGCCCACCATTCCCGATGCCGCAGCGTCTTTGGCTAACGTCATCTTACAGTGCCCGCCGACCTAACGGGTGCTCGGTCACAACCGTGGACAAGTGTTCAAGCGTGGCAAGGTTGGCGGTACTTCCGATCTCGGACCGACTCCAGCGCCCGCCGGAACCTGGCAGTGATAGAACCGCTCCAATCGCCATTCCCTCCCCTACCGCCCCCTCCCCCACCCGAGAAGCGCATAACGATGCGCGCCGAAGGGCTGATCTCTTCCCGATGGAGTAGCCGCCTCAGCGGCGCCGATGATCGGGAACAGGGCGGCTGCGTGCAGCCGGGGGACGGGAACCCGTCCCCATACCCTGCTTCAGACAGGGCCAACCCTTTCCGTGGTGGGGGTAACGCATCATGACAGGTTTTACCCGAGGACGAAACGGGCCACGCGCAAGGAGCCACGGCAGACCAGCCCGATCAGCTCAAGCGCATCCATTTCTTCAGGTCATGCCCACCGTGGGCTGAGACCCGCCGGTCCGGGCGAGCCCATCCGGATTCCGGTCCTCGAGCTGCCGTTCCATGGACATGCCGAACGGATGAGGCCGAGGCTTGTCGGGGGCAAGCCCCTCCGCGCCTCAGGGGAAGGGGGCGGTAGAGGGAAGGGGCGTGAAAGGATTTTCGGAGCCGTCGCCTAGACTCCGTCGATTGAGGTCAAGGAGACAAGGCATGGCCCGCCCCGGAGATGGAAAACCCCGCTCGAACTCCCGTCGAACGACAGTGCGGCTGACGAAGCGGATCACCGAGGAGCAGATGCGCCGCTTCGAGATCCGCGCCGAGATCGCGGGCTTCGAGACCGCGCAGGACTATCTCTCCGCGCTGATCCTTGGTGAAGCCGATGATCGCATCCGGCGCAAGGACGCCATCACGCTTCTGGGTCACCTCGGAAGGATCGGGTCGAACCTGAACCAGGTCGCCCGGGCGATCAACTCGGGGCGTGTGGCGGTTCTCGGTCCCGTCGAGCAGCGGGTGCTCGAGGAACTGCGGGAAGCGGTCGAGGGGATCGGCCGCGCTATCCGCGGGAGCCTCGGGTGATCTGCGAGATCATCAAGGTGCCCGGGGAACCGGGCTCCGGTGCCGGAGCGGACGCGTTCGAGCCGGGCGTTCACTATGTCTGCCAGAAAGCCTCCCGCGTCGAACTCCGCAACCTGGCATCCCGCGACTGGCGGGACGCGGCGGCGGATATGCGGCTGACGGCCGAGCTGTCCGAGACGGTCAGGAAGCCCTACTACCACCTCGTCCTCTCCTGGCACGAACATGAGCGGCCGACCGATGACCAGCAGGTCGCGGCGATGGACCAGCTGATCCGCAGCCTCGGGCTTGAGGAGCACCAGGCGGTGATCGGCACCCATCGCGATACGCCGCGATGCCATATCCATGCGGTGATCAACACCGTGCATCCGGTCACGGGCAAGGTCTGGTCGAAGTCGAAGGACCACGAGAAGGCCGAGCTTGCCTGCCGCCAAATCGAGCTGGACCAGGGCTGGAGCCACGACCGGGGCCATTTCGACCTCACGGTCGTCGTGACCGAGGGCCGCCGTGTCGCCCAGCTGCTGCCGAAGCCCGCCGCGCACTGGGACAAGGTCAGGGCCGACCGCGAGGCCGGGCGGCGCCCGAAGACCTCGGCCGAGATCCGCACCGAGAAGCGGACCGGGTTCGAGACCTTCGATCACAGCCTCCCCGATCCGCTGAAGGCGAAGGTGCGAGCGGCGGTGGAGGGATCCGCGGACTGGCCGACCCTGCATCTGGCGCTGCGCGAGCTCGGGCTGTGCTACGAGCCATTTGGCTCGGGCGCCCGGGTCCACCTGGTCGGCTCGACGGAATACGCCAAGGCCAGCTCGTTCGGGGCGTGGTTCTCGCTTTCCCGGATGGAAAAGCGCCTCGGACCCCATGTCCCAGCAGTCGGCGATCCGGAACCGGACGCGGATGCCCACCTGGATCACCCCGTCCCCGCCAGCCCGATCGGTCTTGCAGGCGCACCGGCGCCGGAGGACGAGAAGGCAACCCGGGCGGCGGCGTTCAAGGTGACCCTGCTGCGCCGCCTCTACGTCAACATCCACGTCGACCCGCGCATTGCCCGCGACATCCGGTTGGTCGCGCTCGACGAGAAGCCGCCGCGGATCGCGTTCCGGGACGGCACGACGGTGCGCGATCACGGGCCGGAACTGACGACCTCCGCCTCCACCCGAGCCGCCCGCGCGACGATGATCGCCATGGCGAAGGCCAAGGGCTGGACGACGGTGGTCCCCTCCGGCGAGGATGCCGACTACATCAGGCAGATGTCGCTCGAGGCGGCGGCGGCCGGCCTGCGGGTCATGGATGTTCCGCCGGAGGTGCAGGCCGAGGCGGACCGGATCTACGCTCGGTGGCAGGCGATCCGGCCGATGATCGACCACCACGCCGAGGCGGCGCGGCAGGCGCATCTGGAGGACCAGGCCGACCGGGAGGCGGCCGTTCGGGACAACGCCGCTGCTCGGAAGCATGTCGCCGACCAGAAACGTGAGGTCAGCGCCGAGGCCCAGGCGGTGATCGATGTCATCGGGCCTGGACGTGAGCCGGCCGCCACTGAGAAACGGCGAGTGGTCCGCGAGGTGCGCGACCGCCTGCTCGCGAGCCTGCCCGACGCGCGGAAAGCGCCGAAGCCGCAGCCGGCACCGGACGCAGCGAACTCCGATCCCGCTGGTGCCCGCCGCATCCAACGCCAACTGCGCGAGAACGATGCACGGGAACTCGACGAATTGAAGCGCCTCGACATCGGCATGATAGCCGCGGCGGGCGGCTGGTCCGACGTCTCGGCCACGCATCCCGACAGTTCGGACCGGCAGGGTCGGCGCTACCGCATCTACCAGCGCGGTGGTGACACGATCAAATGCACGCTGACGAAGGCGGGCCACTGGCTCTGGACGTCGAACAAGAGCGGCAGGGCCGGATCGGTGTTCGACCTCTGGCGCCTCGACAACCCGGGCCGGAGCCTCGGCCACGCCCGCGCCGCTCTGCGCCAGCTGGCCGGAACGACCCCGGTGCCGGCCCCGGCCGGCCGTCCGGTTCCTGCAGTGCCCGCCGATCCCGAGGATCACGACCACACCGCGGCCCGTCAGCGATGGGAGCAGGCGGGCATGCTCGGGCGGCGCGGGACCTATGCCGAGGTCCGTGGTATCGCGCGCAGCACCCTCGGCCGTTTCGCGGCCGAGCTGCGCCGCGGCCCGTTCGGCGGCATCCTCTTCGCCCACCGCAACCTCGAGAGCGGCGACATCCAGGGCTTCGAGCAGCGCTGGGAGAAGGACGGCGCGAAGAACCGGGCGCGGTTCGCGAAGGGCGGCCGGAAGTCGCTGTGCGTTCTGGGCGACCGGCGCGGCAGCACTCGGATGGTGGTTTGCGAAGGCGGCCTCGACGCCCTCGCGGTGGCCGAGATCGAGAACCGCACCGACACGATCTACGTCTCGACCGGCGGCGGCTTCGGCCCGGAGACGGTACGGGCTTTGGCCCGACTGGCCGAGGGCCGCCGCGTGTTCGGCGCCTTCGACGCCGACCTGGCGGGCGAGACGCTGCACGCGCGCCTTGTGACCATCGTCCCCAGCGCGCGGCGGCTCGCCCCGCCGGGCCAAGTCGCTGAATCGAACCGGATCTGCAAGGATTGGCTTGAGGCGCTGAACGCAACGAAGAGGACCCGCCCTCTACACCCACCAGCCGACAGCCCCTCGCACCCGTCGCAGGCTCCCCTGCCCGCTCCGCCCCAGGATGGCTGTCCGTCACCCGGCTTCGACTGATGCGGCGTTCAGACAGGCTACCCGCATCGCCACCGAGGCTGCCGCTCGGGGCCGTCAAGGGCTTGGACCACGCTGCCCGCCGCCGTTCACCGGCTATCCCCATGGGGTCCGACTCCCCTTGCTCGCACGGCCTCGGACGGGCAGGTCCGGCCGCGTCTCCTCCTGGACACCCTGACAAAAATCCCTAACCTGGCCCGGTGCTTGAGGTTTGTCCTTGTCCGATCCGTCGCCCGATTGCCCGATCTGCCAATCGCCCGGCCCGCTGGCCGCCCCGCGACATGTCGGAAGCTGGTCTAACCTGACCTCGGCAGAGCAATTCCAGCTGCTGGCAAAAATGGGAGAAGCCCTTGCCGCGGGAGCCAGGGGCTTTGCCGTCACGACCGAGCACGGCCACTTTGTCCTGCGTGAGACACAAGCCAGTGTCAGCCGCCTCGCCACCGGCGCCGATGACCCCCTGCTGCCGCTGATCGCAGAAGGAATCGACCGCGCCGACAGCGTCGATCTGGCGGTGGCCTTCGCCATGGAGTCCGGCGTCCAGCTCGTCGAGCCCTGGTTCCGCGACCTGCTCGGCCGCGGCGGTCGGCTGCGGATCGTCGTCGGCGACTACATGGACGTGACCGAGCCGGCGGCGCTGAGTCGGCTGGCCGATCTCGAGGGCGCACAGCTGCGGGTGTTCGAAACCGGCACCGGGTCGTTCCATCCGAAGGCCTGGCTCTTCCGCGCCACCGACCGGCAGGGGTCGGCGATCGTCGGCAGCTCCAACCTGTCGCGAACGGCGCTGACCAGCGGTATCGAATGGAACCTGCATTCCGAAGGCGCCGCCGACGTTGTGGCCACGGCCTTCGAGGCGCTGCTGGCCCATCCGCAGACGCGGCCGCTGACGCCCGACTGGATCACCGCCTATGCCGCCCGGCGCCGCGCCACACCATTGACCGATCTCGCGCAGCGCATCGTGTCGGATGAACCGCACGCGCCGCCGCCCGAGCCGCACCCCATCCAGCGCGCCGCCCTGGCCGCGCTGGCGGCGACCCGGCGGGCGGGCCACTGCACCGGTCTCGTCGTGCTGGCGACCGGCCTCGGCAAGACCTGGCTCGCCGCGTTCGACAGCCGGCCCTTCTCCCGGGTCCTCTTCGTCGCGCATCGCGAGGAGATCCTGACCCAGGCCATGTCCTCCTTTCGCCGCGTCCGCCCCGAGGCGCGGTTCGGCCGTTACGACGGCACCCAGAAGGACGATGGCGCCGAGATCCTCTTCGCCTCGATCCAGACCCTGGGTCGGGCCAACCACCTGCGCCGCTTCGCGCCGGACACCTTCGACTACATCGTGGTGGACGAATTCCACCACGCCTCGGCAGCCAGCTATCGCCGCCTGCTGGATCACTTCACCCCGCGGTTCCTGCTGGGCCTGACCGCCACGCCGGATCGGTCGGACGGGGCCGATCTGCTGGCGCTCTGTGGGGACAACCTCGTCTATCACTGCGATCTCTTCGAAGGGATCGAGGCTGGACTCCTGTCGCCCTTCCGCTACCTCGGCGTGCCGGACGAGGTGGACTATGCCCAGATCCCGTGGCGGTCGAACCAGTTCGACCCCGAGGCGCTGGAGGCGGCACTGGCGACCGAAGCCCGCGCTCGCAACGCCCTCGACCAGTTCCACCGCCATCGCGACGGCCCGGCGATCGGCTTCTGCTGCTCGGTGCGGCACGCCGAATTCATGGCGGCCTTCTTCCAGGCGCACGGCCTGCGGGCCGTCGCCGTCCATTCCGGCCCCGGATCGGCGCCGCGGGCGACCTCGCTCGACCGGCTGGGCCGCGGCGAGATCGACATCCTCTTCGCGGTCGACATGTTCAACGAGGGCGTCGACGTGCCGAGCATCGGCACGGTGATGATGCTGCGCCCGACCGAAAGCGTGATCCTCTGGCTCCAGCAACTGGGCAGGGGGCTGCGGCGGGTCGAGGGCAAGCTCTTGCGCGTCATCGACTACATCGGCAACCACCGCGTCTTCCTGACCAAGCTGCGCGCGCTGCTTGTGGCTGGCCCCGGCGACCGATCTCTGGCCCAGCGGCTGGAGCAGGCGGCTTCCGGCACGCTGGCGCTGCCGCCGGGATGCAGCGTCACCTACGATCTGCGGGTGATCGAGATCCTGCGCGATCTCCTGCGGCCGAAGTCGGGGATGGAGGACCTCGAGGCGCAATACCGCGACTTCCGCCTGCGCCACGGCCAGCGCCCGACGGCGGCCGAGATCGCCCGCATGGGTTTCGACCCGGCACGATCCGGGCATGGCAGCTGGTTCGACTTCGTGCGCGACATGGGCGATCCGGTCGATCCGCGTGCGCAGACCACGGTTGCGGGGTTGCTGCGGCAGATCGAGACCGACCGGGCACTGACGCCCCAGGCGATCGCGGCGCTGGAAACCCTCCGCCCTGGCCGAAGCGCGTCGGAGGAAGGGCTGGCCTATTGGGCCCTGAACCCGCTCCTGCGCCGCGACGGGAGCCGCCTGACCCTGACCCGACCGGACCCGGACGGCACCGCGGCGGCGATGATCGCCGAACTGCTCGAGTGGCGCGCCGGGCAACTGCGGGAACCCGTGCTGCAAGAGCCTGCGACACCGTTCATCACGGCGGGTCCCGAGCTCTGGCGCGAGTACTTGCGCGAGGCGATCCCGCCGCTCTTCGGCGCCAACTTCAACACCGGCAGCTGGAACGCCGGGATTGTACGGCTGGGACACGACCTAATCCTGTTGACGACCCTGAAGAAGGGCAGCCTCTCCGCTGGCAACCACTACGAGGACCGCTTCCTCGCGCCCGACCGCATGCAGTGGCAAAGCCAGACCCAAACCCGTCGTGACAGCCAGATCGGCAGGATGCTGGCCGGAACCGAGCCCGGCACGCGCGTCCACCTCTTTGTCCGATCAGGGAAGCTCAGAAACGGCAAGGCGGCTCCGTTTCTCTATTGCGGCCAGCCCAAGTTCCTCGGCTGGGAAGGCGAAAAACCGATTACCGTCACCTGGCGCCTGAAGGAGCCCGTTCCCCCGCACATGTGGCCCGGGCTCGGCATCGCCTCGGACTGAGGCCCCCTCACACATTGCTGCCAATGTCTCGCAGACACGCCCACCATCCAGGGGCGCCCCCAGTGTCCGGACGAGAAGGGCGGAGAGCGGCCTGTCGCCGCTGCCGCATCGCATCCACAGAATTTAACGATACCGGCAACTCGCACCCACGGTGTGGGTAGCAGCTCAGCGCCCATCTCGGCGTGTACGGGCGTCTACCGCACTGACACCAGAGGGCTTGCAAGATTCGGTGATGTACGACCAGCGGATCCGAGTTAATAGTCGCTTATGCGCTTCTTCGCCAACGGCCCCTCAATTCCAGATGATCTCTTGATCGCGCGCGACGCGGGCGACGTCATCTTTTTCTGCGGCGCAGGAGTTTCCCGCCACCGCGCAAACCTTCCGGATTTTCTCAAGTTAGGCGGCGATGTCATCGATCTCCTTGGAGCCAGCGAAAGAAGCCTCGCCCGCAAGCTGTTCCACCGAATTAAGGGACTTGACCCGATTAACGGCGTCGGCGGGCTCATCGCCACGGATCGCATCTTCAGCCTGCTTGAACGCGAGTTCGAGAAGCGCGATGTCTACAATGCCGTAGCGCGTGCCATTCAGCCGCCGAACGATCCAGACCTCAGCGCGCATCAGATTCTGATAGACCTGTCTCGCGGCCGAGATGGCACGGTCCGTTTGATCACCACCAATTTCGACCTGCTGTTCGAGTTGGCGGCTCCCGACATAGCCTGCTCCGGACCGCCGGTGCTACCCGATCCCCGTGGCGCCGGCTTCGGCGGGATTGTTCATCTCCACGGCCGCGTGAATGCCGACTACTCAGGTCCGGGCGACGAGGAGTTCATCGTCTCCAGTGCCGACTTTGGCCGCGCTTATCTATCCGATGGCTGGGCGGCCCGCTTCATGCAGTCGCTGCTTGCGCGCTACCAGATCGTCTTCGTCGGCTACGGCGCCGACGATCCACCCGTCCAGTATCTGCTCGAAGCGCTCAATCTCCACGCAGGTAGTCGTAGCCGGCTGTTCGCATTCCAGCCGGGGAACAATGCCGACGATGCCGCGCTTTGGGAGCACCGCGGCGTACGAGCTATCCCGTTCGATAACAGCCAAGGCTATGACCCGCTTTGGAATAGCCTTGCGGCTTGGGCGGAGCGCGCGCGTAATGTCGATGGCTGGTATGCCAAGCTACTCGAAACCGCGGCTGCGGGACCCGCCGCACTCGATCCGCATATCCGTGGTCAAATCGCCCATGTATTCTCGACCCGAGAGGGCGTTCGGCGTGTGAGCGTCGCTGACACGCCTCTACCGGCATCATGGCTGCTCGCGCTCGATCCGCGCCAACGCTTCGACAAACCGGGTCCCATCGATCCTTACGGTGAGGTCAGCGGGCGGATCGATCCCTATGAAAGCCTATCGCTCGACTTCGACACACCGCCGCGGCCAGTTGACGGAGACAATGACTTTCAAGAGCGCCAAGTGCCCGAAGACTCGTGGAGCGCCTTCGCGCCAACACGTTTCGATCAGGAGGATGCGCCGACTACTGGAGTCGGCCATTTCTGTGGCGGCGAAGCGAACACTAGCGGAGCGCTCAGCACGCGCCTCGGCCACCTCGGCATCTGGTTCCACCGCGTCGCCCATCAGCCGATTGCTCTGTGGTGGGCCGCGGCGCGTGGTCCCCTCCACCCTCGCGTATCTGAGGTGATCGACGCCGCGCTCCGCCAGGAACCAAACCGCTGGCCCGACGACATTTGGCGCGGCTGGCGCTACCTGATCGAGAATTGGTCCGATCGCCGGGCGGAACCCGACCAAGGCTATTTCGAGCTCGGTCAGCTGGTCGCGCGCGAGGGCTGGTCAGAAGCGCGAGTGCGTGAGTATGCGCAGCTGTTTCTCCCTAGGCTGAAGGTCACTCGTAGGTTCGACGCGCAGCATCCTCTCATCTGGACCGACAGCGACCGGCCGAATCCGGTAGTCTATTACGATGTCGACTATCCGCATCCGTACGAACTGCTGCCGATACCCGACGAGCAGCTCGCTTACGCCGTAACGCGCTTTCGCGAGAACCTCGACTTGGCCCGTTCCTTGGAGGCCGAAATCTCCGGCCACGACTATGTCTATATGGAGACGACACGGCAGGACGACGGCGCCCCTCCGATTGCCTACGATAGTTTTGGCATCACTGGTCTGATCGCGCTGTTCCTCCAGCTTATGGAACGACTGGTGGAAATTGCGCCCGAGCGCGCGCGTGGCGAGATCGCCCTTTGGTCAGGAGGCGACCACTATATCTTCGGCCGTCTGCGCATCTGGGCAGCGAGCAAGAGGATCGTCTCAGCAACAGAGGCGGCGGACATTTTGCTCGGCTTTCCCGACAGTATATTCTGGGGCTCTGAGCAGCAGCGCGACCTTCTCTACGCGATCCGCGACCGATGGCCCGATTTTTCGCCAGAGGATCGATCTCGAGTAGAGCAGCGCATCCTAACCTCCTCCTTCCCTTGGCCCGAGAGCACGCCCGGCGGAAAGGCGCGGGCCGAGGCTCATCGTCGGCTCGATCGTTTGCATTGGCTTTCGCGCCAAGGGCTAACGTTCTCATTCGACGTCGAAGCGGAAATGGCTGCGCTTCGTCGGATTGCGGAAGGATGGTCAGAGCGCTCCGGTGAGGAAGCCGCAAACTCGCATGCGCCGGTCGTTCGAAGCGTTGGAACGGAAGCGGATCCGCAGGTGCTCTACAATGTGCCGATCGGCGAGATCCTTGAGCGCGCTCGAGAAGCTAGCCGCATTGACGTCTTCGAAAGTTTCGATCGCCGCCCATTCGCTGGCCTGGCCGAGGATAGGCCCACCCGCGCGCTCGCGGCGCTCACCGATGCCGCGCGCCAAGGGGATGTCCCGGTCTCCTTCTGGAAGGCCTTCCTCTACGCCGAGAAGCGCAAGACCGACAGGGCGCGGCTCGTAAGAGCGATCGGCGGCCGTCTTGCATCCTTGCCGCCTGCTAGCCTCAGCACCATCGCCTATCCAGTGACCGAATGGCTGCAAGGCTTGGGTGAGCGGCTATTCGGCGAGCTCACTGGTGTTCTGGACCGCTTGTGGGACCCGCTGATGGCTGCACTTCCTCTGCGGGACGACGACCGCAAGCACCGCGTCGATAGCAGTTGGGCGAACGACGCGCTGAACGCTCCCGCCGGCAAGCTCGCCAGCCTTCTGATGAAGGACCCATCGAGCAAAGGCCGGGATCCTGGCCAAGGCTTCTCCGAGGCGTGGACACGCCGTTACGAGCAGTTGCTTGTGCTGCCCGGCGATATGCGCCGCCATGCGCTCGTGATGCTCGGTTTCCAAATCAACTGGCTGTTCAACATTGCACCCGACTGGACCACGGCGAACTTGCTGAAAGTGGTGGATGACGAGGGCGAGGACGGAGACGCTCTGTGGGATGGCATCCTCTGGGCAGCAAGGGTGCCGAGCCGAGCGCTTTACGCACGCCTGAAGGCGGGACTTCTCGCGCGGGCCAAATCGCCAAAGCGTCGTCGCGCCGAGGCTAATGTCATCGCTGGCTTACTGCTGAGCGGCTGGAGCGATGACGCTGGCGCCAAACCGCCCGAACAGCTCGTCACGAGCGCCGAGCTTCGCGAGATCCTCATCGAGAGCGATGACGACCTACGAGGGCAGGTGCTGCAGCATTTAGAGCACTGGTCGGCTGATCCTGAGTCCAAGTGGCGTGCGCGCCTAATCCCGTTCCTCACAGACGTCTGGCCGAGGCACCGAGCGGTACGGACGCCGGAAATGTCGATCCGGCTCGCCAATCTCGTCTTTGCGAGCGGCGACCTGTTTGCAGAGCTTGTGCAAGTGGTCCTGCCAAAGTTAGTGCCAGTCAGGGGCGGAATGCTGCACGCTTTCGTGGGCCGCACGGATGCCAAGGGTCATCCAGTGTTGATCTATCCCACCGCCACTCTGGACCTCCTCTGGGCAATCCTCGCCGAGGACCCGACGCTCTGGCCGTACAAAACCGAGGAGATTCTCGCCGTTCTTGCCGAGGCAGGCGAAACAAAGGCCGATCCCCGCCTGTCAGAACTACGGCGCCGGTGAGCCTATTAAAAGAAGGGCGGAAAGCGGACTTGCGGCAGGTCAAGAATGATGCGCCACGCCCCGAAAGCGGGCCTCAGCCTGCTGATATCTTGGCCGACGGTCAGCAAGAGATCAGCGTCAACGCAGCCTTCAGCCACCGAATAAGGATCTCGCTTTGTGTTTCGCGCCTTTTCGTGATAGATATGATGAATGCGCGGGATCAGTCACACATCATGTGGAGACTACGAGAATAGCAAAGAAGCCAGGAGGCGGCAGTTATTGCAGCGCGATCAGCGGTCACTGTGTGACGGAGAAGCACGGTAAGACAAGCCGCAAGATGACCGTAATGGAACCGCGAGGCGGCGGATAACTGGGCCGGCAGCGCTGTATTGCGGTGGCCCGTAATTTATGGCGTATGCCAATTGCAGTCCCGCAAGATCGTTCAGGAATCCTGAAGGACTCAGCAGTCACCAGCTAAACAGATTGCGGCGGGGTGTAAGTTTAGTGAAATGTCAATGAGTAAGTGAAGAAATCCGGAGCGCTTCTCCGATCACTTTGGCGTATCTTCGGAAGCGGTTGCCAAGGCCGGGGTGCTCGATCCGACGCTGAATGTTGATACGCGTCTGTTCATCGACCCTCTAATGCTTGACAAGAGCAGCCACCCAGAAATCGCAGAAGGGTCGCGGAGAACATACGAGCAGCATTTCACGACCATTATAAAGTTTCTGAGCAAGGCGACCGGGCCAACCGATGTTGCCTGGCGTAGCGCGCAGCGCCTGCTGTCCTTCCCCGAGATCAAGTGGACCTGCCTAGGATACGGTGCTGAGTCCGTGTCGGGCAGTGGATCGGGCACAAACATGACCGGCCAATTCATCGAGACGGCTCGGCAAATCGTCTCGTTGGGCGTGGACGATCCCGACCTTTTCGTTGCGATGGCGCTGTTTGAAGAAGGCGTCGGCCCAGATCGCATCAGCGATATGACGACGAACGTCATCCTAGGCGATCTGCTTCGGTTCAATACGCGTGTGCTCGCCGAATTAGGCGTACCCGGGAAGCCGATGCAGCTCAGGCTTCGCAACGGTAAGGCCTACGAGGCCACGTTGCCGGTCAACCCATACCTGCCTGATGGCGGGCCGGTCATTCTAGTTCCTGCCGACGTTCTCCGCCATCTCCCCGTGGCCACGGACTGGTCGGAAGTTGCCGACGCAGCCTCGGAAAACGAACAGCTACGAAGCCGAGTGAACGAGCAGATCGCCAAGCTATGGGAAGTCCGGAGCCGCAAGGACAAGGGCAAGTTGCGCCGGTGGGCGCTAACCAGCCGAGAGGAATTCGAGACCTTCCTAGATATGATAAAGGGAGCCAAGCCCCGGCCCTACGACCTATCAGGCGACCCGCTCGGGGAGATGTTCTGGCGCAGGTTGGCAGCGACGCTTGCGGATCAGGTGCCCCTGACGATTAAAAAACCGCCCAGCTTTGATTACGCCGGGGTCGTGAGTGTAGTCGAGCAGATCATCGAGCAATTCCGGTTCCTAGTCGAAGACCGGCGGTTCTCAGAAGAGCTATATCACGCAGGCGAGCCGCGACCGGAGAAGGCTGCGCAGCGTCTTTTTTTCGCTGCCGCCCATGCCTACTGCAAGGCCAACGATCTGGACCTTACACCCGAAGCCGATACCGGCAATGGCCCGGTCGATTTTAAGGTGTCGAAAGGGTACGCGGGCCGGGTGCTGGTCGAGATCAAGCTGTCCCGTAACGGGAAGCTCGTCAGCGGCTATACGAAGCAGCTGGAGGCCTACAAGACTGCAGAAGAAACGTTGCACGGCTTCTATGTCGTAGTCGATGTGGGCCAGATGGGCGAGAAAGACACACGGCTCCTGCAAATTAAGAATGAAGCCGCCGAACGAGGTGAGCAGGTATCTCCTGTCATTTTTGTGGACGGTACCCGACGTGCTTCTGCCAGCAAACTCTGACTTCAGTTTCCAAGGCATTTACACTCGGCGTAAATTCCAGTCAGTGTCGAACACGCGCCCTATAGGGTGCGCTGGCGGCGAACGACCGCTTCAGCGAAGCTGCGCCGCGGAACTCGTGCGCCGACGAACGTCCGTTAAGGGCCGTTCTGGTTCTCGCAACCTCGCGAGGCGCGGCCGGTTTGCTGCCTAAGCCGATACGCGCCTCGCTCCGGGCCGCGGCCGCGGCCGCGGCCGCGTTGCAAGCTCCGGCGTAGATCGAGACCTCCAGCAGGAAAGTTTAATGCAGCACGAGATTCCACACACAGCATGCGTGTGCTGCCGGGACAGAGACGATGTTCAGCCTGGTGCTCGAGATCGGCCAAAGCGAGTGTATGTCGGCGGCAATGAAGCCGAGGACGAGGTGGAGCAGGATGTTGGCGATCGCGACGCCGACGTTGGTGGCGCTAGCGGCAGACACAGGTACTGGTACTAGGAAAGGAGCGGGCCGCGTAGGGAGATGTCGGTTCGGAACAACTGGGTGTGCGTCACAGCGGGTTCTGCCGACCGTCGATCAGGAGGCCCACAACGGAGCGGCTTCAATCAGGATGCTCGCAACCAGGCCGGCGGCCATCAGCTAGGGCAGTCGCTTGCTTCCGGAAGAGGGCAGCGCAAAGGTCAGCAGTTACGCGGCGGGCAGGTGGGCGCTGAACATCGGTAAAACAAGCACCGTGAGGGAAGACTCCGACAGGACACCGCCGCCATTTCAGGCTGGCGAAGAACGCTAGCGGTGGCATGGGCCGGCGCCCGCCGCCTCGCACGGACAGTCCTCCGCCTGTCATGCTGGCTAGTGCCAGTGCTACGCCAAGCGGAGTCGGCACCCACAGGCACGGGATCTGCGGCCATGCGAAGCGCATGGTCCGGGCGGCGGCGCTCCTCGACCACTCAGTCGCCGCTGAGAACGCCTCTTTCCTCAAGATATCTCGCCACAATTCGCCGGATCAGTTCCTGCCGCGTCGGAAGGTCGGATTCCTGTTTACGAACTTCATCAAGCGCGGCCGCCATGTCGAGCGGGAGGCGCAACATGATATTCTCACCCTCTGCTCGCGGGCGCCCGATCTTCGCCATGCAGTTCGCCTCTTGACATGGATTATTTATTTATATATTTTAGTCTGGCAGGCAGGAGATGCAAGCTCCCACCTGCCAACCAGAGCCCAATCTTCTGAGGAGATGGAACCATGGCTGAGAAAAGCCCTATCACGCTCGCCGGCGGTGTCAAAGCGCCCGGGCCTCACGCGGCCCCGCCCGCTCCGGCGCCGCTGCCGCGCGTATCGCCCGCGCATCTGGCATTCGTTGCGCTGAAGACGGCGCTCGTCGACGCCATCGACGCCGAGGAGTTCCTGGCCGGACCGCACTCGCACGATCCGGCCTGCCCCGCGCTCGCCGATGACGCGAGCCGAGCCGTCGACCGCGCGATGGATGCGGCGCATCTCGCGGGTCAGGCTCCTGTCCTGCTTCGCTCCGACGGTCCGCTCGTCCTGATGGCTCGGCTCATGCACTGCATCCTCGCGACCAACGAGCTCGCCGAACGCGAGCGCCTGCAGGCCTGCCTCGCGGTGAGCCTTCCCCTTCTCGGGCTGGATACCCGCGGGCGGATCGGCCGCGCCGCCGAGGATCTCATCCATGTCACGATCGATCACATGGGCACGCTCTGCCGGCTGCTGAACGATCCGGACACGGGTCCGAGCAATGAGTCCGACGCGGGCGTCATCGCCTGCGCAGCCTGAGAGAACGCAGCCGCCGCCCGCCAACCGGTTCGCGAGCCCGCACCACTTGGCGGGCACTGGTCAGCAGGCCCGGGAGGCTCTCCGGATTTCGGGCGAGCGCGACGATCCTGAATTCCGCAATCTTCCAGAGTCCCGGGCACCGTTTGCCGCCGTCCCTCGTCCGCAATATCCGGATTTCGCTTTCCCGTTTCTGTTTTCTCGAGGAGCGGCATCCGCGCCGCCCTTCGCTCTCCTGCCCCCTCACCTGCCAGAAGGACATACATCTTCAACGACCGAACAATCCTGATTTCCGGCGTTCCGGAACCCATCCATCCCGGCCCGCTCCACCCGCAGTGGATCGAGGCCGCCGAGGCCAAGGGCTTCACCCTGATCACTCGGGTGCGCGATCACCAGCACGTCGTGCTCGAATGCAAGATCTGCGGCGGCCGGACGGTGGTGCGGACCAACGTGCTGACGAGCCATCAGCCAAGCTGCGCCGACTGCCTGAAGGCGCGCTGGACCGGTCCGGCGGAAGCCGCCGGGCTCACCTTCCTCCGCCGCGACAAGGGGAACCGCGCCTACGGCTACTACCGCGCGCCTTGCGGCCACGAAGTGCGGCGCCAACGCGAACTGGTCGAGCGGATGGCGCGTGGCGAGACCGGCGTCCGCTGCGAGACCTGCCACGCGGCGAAGGTAGCCGCCGAGGCGGAGCGGCGGGGCTGGCAGCTCGTGGGCCCGGACCTGCAAGGTGACCCGAGCTACCGGCTCTACCGCCACACCTGCGGCCACGAGCAGCGCGTGGCGCGGGTCAACATGGGTTCGGGACGGTTCACCTGCGGCGGCTGCGGGCTGGCCTGGCCAGCGGCGCCGAACAACCTCTATGTCCTGCGCTTCGGCCTCGCCGATGGCGGCGTCGCGGTGAAGCTCGGTCATTCCAACAACGTCGAGAGCCGGCTGCACGACCAGCTGCAGCTGCGCCGCGACCTGCCGGCCGAGATCCTGCAGGTGGTGCCGATGCCGAGCGGTGCCGCAGCGCTCCGGACCGAGAAGCGGCTGCACGCCGCCCTGAGGCGCCGCTGCCCCTGGGCGGTGCTGCCGGCCGAGCGCTTCCGCGGCGTGATCAACGTCAAGACCGAGATCTATGACGCGGCGCTCGAGCCGATCCTCCTCGCGGCGCTCGACGCGGTCAAGGCCGGGCTGCGCCGCCGCCGCTCCCGCCGCCGCGGCGCCTGATCTCACGAACTTCCGCATTTTCGCCGGGCGGTCCCGGCGCTCCCGGTCCGGCATCGCGTCGGGCCGGCCTTTTCCGGATTTTCTGCCGAGGTGTTTTCCGATGACCCAGCCTGTCTTGCCCGTCACCCTGCCCTTCCCTTCGCCCCAGATTGCGGAAGTCTTCGCCGTGCATCTCGCGCTCGATCCGCCGCTTCCCGAGGAGCTGCCCGAACTCGGCGCACCGGACCCGGAGGACCGGCCGCGCTTTGGCCGGCTGGCGTCCGACCCCGAGCCTCCCACCGCCGCCCTCGCGGCGCCACGCGACAGCGGCGCGGGGCTGCGGGCGGTGTCGCGCCGCGAGGCGGTGACGCTCCTGATGCTCGCCGGCCTCGCCGCGACGCTGGCGGAGATCGACATCGCCCGCCTGTTCCGCCCGGGCACGCTGACCCTGCTCCGCCCGCCCGCGCCCGGCTTCGAGAAGCCGCTCGAGGAGGCGGTGACGCTGCGGCTGCTGCGCCACCTTCGCGCCCGTGCCGGGCTGCCCGAGGACGAGGCGCCGGATCCGAAGCTCCGGAGCTTCGCGGCGAAGGGCGGAACCAGCCCGCGGGACACGGCGACCGAGAAGCGGCGGTTTCGCGAGCAGCTCGCGGGCCTCGTCGAAGCCGGTCACCCGCTGATCCTGGTCACCGCCGAGCCCGACCTGCCGGACGGCGATCTCGCGGCCCTCGCGAACCTCACGCTGCAGCTGCCGCGCCTGTCGCCCGACCTCGTGCTCGAGGTGCTGAGCCGCACCCACCGGGGCAGCTTCGAGGAAGCCGAGGTCCGGGCGCGCCTGCCCGACCGCGAGGCGCTGGCGCGGCTCGGTGCGCTGCAGATCACGGCGGCTTTCGCTCTGGCCGAGGCCACCGAGGTGGCGGACCGGCTGAGCGAGATCGCCCACGCCGGCCTCGAGGTGCCGCGGGTGACGCTCGACGACCTCCAGGGCCAGCCGGAGGCGGTGACGGTGCTGCGCCGAATGGCGGCCGATCTCGCCGCCTGGCGGGCGGGCAGCCTGCCCTGGTCGCAGGTGACGGCCTCGGCGCTGCTGGCCGGCCCGCCGGGCGTCGGCAAGACGATGGCCGCCGAGGCGCTCGCCGGATCGGCCGGCGTGCCGCTGATTGCCACCAGCTACAGCGCCTGCCAGAAGATGGGCCACCAGGGCGATGCCCTGGCCGAGCTGAACGCGCGGGTGGAAGAGGCCATCGGCAGGGCGCCGTCAGTGTTCTTCATCGACGAAGTGGATTCCTATGAGACCCGCGGCGGCACCGACCATTCCAGCAAATACCAGAGGGGCATCGTCAACGGCCTGCTCGAGCAGCTGTCGCGGCTGGCGCTGGCCGAAGGGGTCATCGTCATCGCGGCGACCAACTTCCCCGAGATCGTCGACCCGGCGGTCACCCGCTCGGGCCGCCTCGACCTGAAGGTCGCCATGACCCTGCCGGACCGGCAGGGCCTGGAAGACCTGCTGCGGGCGGAACTGGCCCGGCTCGGCGCCGTGCCGGAGATCGCGGTCGAGGCGATCACCGCCCTCGCCCGGCGGCTGGTCGGTTGCAGCGGCGCCGACGTGGCGGCGCTGGTGCGCGATGCGGCTGGCCGGGCGCGCGCCGCTGGCCGGGGCCTCACCGCCGCCGATCTCGCCGCGTCGGCCGAGCGGCTGTCCCCGCCCGCCGATCCCGCGTTCGAGCGCCGCGCGGCGCTGCACGAGGCCGGGCACCTGGTGGTCGGCCACCTCACAGACCTGCCGCCGGCGACGCTCGCCCGCCTGACGCCGCACGGCGGCCTGGTCGAGCGCCCGTTCCTGCCGGTCTACACCCTCCCGACGGCAAAGGCGCGGCTGGCCTGCCTGATGGCCGGCCGGGTCGCCGAGCGGCTGGTTCTCGGCGCACCCTCGAGCGGCGCCGGCGCGGGACCGGCCAGCGATCTGGCGCAGGCGACGCGGCTGGCGCTCGACATGGAGACCGCCTGGCGGCTCGCGGAGGACGATGGCGAACGCAGCGGCGGTCTCTCCTGGCACGACCCGGACCGGGTGGACCTCCGCGCCGATCCCACGCTCCGCGCCCGCGTCGAGGCGCGGCTCGGAGCGGCGGAGGCGGAAGCGACCCGGCTGATCCGAGGCCACCTCGACGACCTGCAGCGGATGGCCGCGGCCCTGCTGCGCGAGCGCGAGCTCGATGCAGGCCGGATCGCCGAGGTGCTCACGCCGCTGGCGCGACGGGCGCCGGACGACGAGACGGCCTCGCCCGCCATCCGCCCGTCCAAGCCGGACGGCACCGGCAGGACGGCCCGACCCGACGCCCCTCCGCTCCATCCGGAAGTCGGAGGCCGGATCGCCCCGCCCGACGTCCCTCCGCTCGCCCCACCGGACGGCGGCGAAGTTCTCCGTGTCCCGGCCTCGATCGGCAATCAGGCTCCTGAGGGATCCGCGTGAGACGGCAGCGGGAGCCCGACCCGGGGTTTAGCCATCACTCTTCGTTCCTCACAGCGATCCGCCTGAGGCTGCGGCGGAACCTGTCGCGGGAGGGGTCGCCGCAAATCATTGTTTTCCGACGATTTCCGGCAGCGGGCGGGGAGGTTTTCCACAGGCTTGGCGATCCCGAGACGGAATCGCCGCTTCGCGGCACCGCGGGCTGGGGTAAACTGGAGGCAAGGGAGCGGGTCCTCGATCCCCTCCCCAGCAGACCCTCAGACCCGCGAACGGACGCCCGTTCGCCGCAAGCGGAGCATCTCGGCCGATGGCCCGAGCACGGAAGACGCATGCCCGATCCAGGGCCGGAGCCGACGCGCCGGCGACGGGCGGCAGCGTTTCTGCCCCGCCGCCCGCCGATGCGCCACCGGAACGCCTGACGGAGGCGGCCTACAGGGCAGCCGCGTCGGAGCGCTTCACGGACTTTCTCCGCGCGTTGGCCCGGGAGGCGGCCCGGGCCGATCATCTCCGGGCTGGGGGGGCCGGGGAGGGGAAGCGGTAAGAGCGACAACGATGAGGCATGGCGCTGCTGCAGGAACTTGTCGGAGCCGTGCCGGGAAGATCCGCGGATGTCGAACACTCCGCACCCGTTGCTTGCCGGACCAGATGCAAATGATGATCATGGGTCCGAAGAGCGAACCGGATCCAGACGAAGGAGCCTCGCCATGAGCAAGGGCAATCGCGTGGCGATCTACGCCCGCTTCTCGACCGACCTGCAGCGGGAGGCCTCGATCGAGGACCAGCTGGTATCCTGCCGCGAGGCGGCGCTGCGGCAGGGCTGGCAGGTCGTAGCCGAGTATAGCGACCGCGCGACCTCCGGTGCCAGCATGTTCCGCGCCGGGATCGAGGCGCTGCAGCGCGACGCGAAGGCCGGCCGGTTCGACATCGTGCTGTCGGAGGGCATGGACCGACTGTCGCGCAAGCTCTCGGACATTTCGCGGTTCCACGAGCGCATGGAACACGCGGGCGTCCGGATCTGGACCATCACCGAGGAAGACGTCGACGACATGAAGATCGGGCTCAAGGGCACGATGAACGCGATGCAGCTGCGCGACATCGCGCTGAAGACCCGGCGCGGCCAGCGCGGCCGGGTGCGGCAGGGCAAGGTCGCGGGCGGCAATTCCTATGGCTACGACGTCGTCGCGGGACCCGCGGACGGCAAGGGTCGGACCGAGGGCGGTGAGCGCGCGATCAACCCGGGCAAGGCCGCGGTGGTGCGCCGGATCTTCGAGGACTACGCGCGCGGCCTGTCACCGAGAAGGATCGCCGAGGCGCTGAACACGGAAGGCATTCCGGGACCCCGGGGCCGCGCCTGGGGCGCCTCGACGCTGCACGGCAACCGCGAGCGCAGAACCGGGATCCTCAACAACGAGCTCTACATCGGACGGCTGGTCTGGAATCGGCTTCAGTACAGGAAGGATCCGGACACCGGCAAGCGGATGTCGAGGCCGAACGCCGGCGACGTCCTGGTCACCACGGACGTCCCGCATCTGCGGATCGTCGACGACGACCTCTGGCAGCGGGTTCGGGCACGGCAGGGCGCGCTGACGTCAAAGGGAACGCAGGTGGCCGTCTGGGACCGGCGGCGGCCGAAGTTCCTGTTTTCGCGGCTGATGAAGTGCGGCTGCTGCGGCTCCGGCGTCTCGAAGGAAGGGCGGGACGGCTTCAGCTGCTCGGCGGCGCGGAGCAAGGGTGCGGCGGTCTGCACAAACCGGACCGTCATCAAGCAGGCCGACCTGGAAGGCCGGGTGCTGCACGCGCTCGAGCATCACCTGATGGACGAGGCGGCGGTGCGGATCTTCTGCGAGGAATACGCCGCGGAGCGGAACCGGCTGGCGGCGGGTGCCACGGCGAACCGCAAGGGGCTGGAGAAGGAGCTGGCCCAGGTGAAGCGCGACCACGCCAAGCTGGTGGATGCGATCATCGCCGGCGTGCCGGTCGAGCAGGTGAAGGAGCGGATGAACGCGCTCGACGCAAGGCGGAAGGAGCTCGAGCGTCAGCTCTCGGCGGAGGCCGCGCCGGACCCGGTGCGGTTCCACCCGTCGATGTCGGGCGCCTACCGCGAGCGGATCGGGGCGCTGATCCGGGCGCTGCGGGAACCGGAGGGGATGGAAGAGGCGAAGGAGGCGATCCGGGCCATGGTGGAGAAGATCGTGCTGACGCCAGTGATGGGGCCTGACGGCAAGACGGAACTGGCGATCGACCTGCACGGGGCGCTGGCGAGCCTCCTGCGCCTGGCGACGGGACTGCCGATGGCCGATGTCCCGCGACGGGCAGCGGGCGGTGCAAATAGCGTCACGGCCTCGGATGGTGTTTCCGAAGCCGTTGAATTTGTTGACAAATTAGTGTTGGTTGCGGGGGCAGGATTTGAACCTGCGGCCTTCAGGTTATGAGCCTGACGAGCTACCGGGCTGCTCCACCCCGCGGCCGTTTTGCGTCTTGAGCGATTGTTTGCTTCTGACGCGGATGATTTTGATCGTTCTGGAGATTTCGTTTCTTTTCAGGTCTGGCGGCGACCTACTCTCCCACGTCTTGAGACGCAGTACCATTGGCGCGACGGCACTTAACGGCCGAGTTCGGGATGGGATCGGGTGTTTTGCTCGTGCTATGGCCACCAGACCGGAGAAGAAACGACAACATCAGGCTTATGCTTGTTCCAGGTCGTGCTGCTTTCTGATCTGGGGCAGAGCGAGGTTTCGAGCCTTGCTGTTACCGGGTCAGATCAAGCCAATCGGGCAATTAGTACCAGTCAGCTGAACGCGTTGCCGCGCTTACACCTCTGGCCTATCGACGTGGTGGTCTTCCACGGCCCTCAAGGGAGACCTTGTTTTGAAGGGGGCTTCCCGCTTAGATGCCTTCAGCGGTTATCCTGTCCGAACATAGCTACCCAGCACTGCCGTTGGCACGACAACTGGTCCACCAGTGGTTCGTTCACCCCGGTCCTCTCGTACTAGGGGCAACTCTTCTCAAGTCTCCTACACCCACGGCAGATAGGGACCGAACTGTCTCACGACGTTCTAAACCCAGCTCACGTACCTCTTTAAATGGCGAACAGCCATACCCTTGGGACCTGCTCCAGCCCCAGGATGAGATGAGCCGACATCGAGGTGCCAAACGATGCCGTCGATATGGACTCTTGGGCATCATCAGCCTGTTATCCCCAGAGTACCTTTTATCCGTTGAGCGATGGCCCTTCCACTCGGGACCACCGGATCACTATGGCCGACTTTCGTCTCTGCTCGACTTGTCAGTCTTGCAGTCAGGCGGGCTTCTGCCATTGCACTCGACGACCGATTTCCGACCGGTCTGAGCCCACCATCGCGCGCCTCCGTTACTGTTTGGGAGGCGACCGCCCCAGTCAAACTACCCACCACGCAGGGTCCCGGATCCGGATGACGGACCGCGGTTAGACATCAAGAATGCGAAGGGTGGTATCTCAAGGTTGGCTCCACGGGAACTGGCGTCCCCGCTTCGATGCCTACCACCTATCCTGCACATCACATTCCTGATGCCAGTGCGAAGCTATAGTAAAGGTTCATGGGGTCTTTCCGTCTAACCGCGGGAAGTGTGCATCTTGACACACAGTTCAATTTCGCTGAGTCCACATCAGAGACAGCGGGGAGATCGTTACGCCATTCGTGCAGGTCGGAACTTACCCGACAAGGAATTTCGCTACCTTAGGACCGTTATAGTTACGGCCGCCGTTTACTGGGGCTTCAATTCAAGGCTTGCACCTCTCCTTTTAACCTTCCAGCACCGGGCAGGCGTCAGACCCTATACGTCGCCTTACGGCTTCGCAGAGCCCTGTGTTTTAAGTAAACAGTCGCCACCCCCTGGTTTGTGCCCCCCGCCCATGCTTGCGCACAGACGGGGCCTCCTTCTCGCGAACTT